>JAEUJX010000530.1 GCA_016794545.1 Myxococcales bacterium | reverse complement strand
CCCCGTTCTGGGGGCGCGCGACGGGGAGCGGCTCGAACGCCCGGGTGTTCGTCGGCTCGAACAGCGCGTCGACGGTATCGAGGACCGGCGCATCGGCCGGCACGTGCATGAGCGCCATCGCCTCCGAGACGCAGCGCGCCTCGTGGCCCCGTCCGGTGCGCGCGTAGAGCAGGCGCAGCGCCTTGTACGAGGCGACGCGGGTCTTGTTCGCGCGGAGGACGGCCTGGTGCTGCACGATCGCCTCGGCGTCGTGCTTGCCGCCCGCCTCGGTGAGCAGCTCGGCGACGCGCTCGCGGCGCTCGACGTCGTCGGGCGCGAGCGACAGCGCGACCTCGAACGCGGCGATCGCGTCGTCGGTGCGGCCGAGCTGCACGCACAGCTCGCCGAGCCGGTCCCACAGGCGCAGGCGCTCGCCCTCGCGGCCTTCCGTCGTGCGCACCTGCTCGAGCCGCTGGTAGTAGAACCGCACCAGCGCCTCGCGATCGGGCTGCGCGGCGAGCAGGGCCTCGAGCTCGTCGGCCGCCGGGAACGCCAGCGGATCGTCGGCGAGCGCCTGCTCGAACAGCTCCGTCGAGCGCTCGTGATCGGACAGCTCGTCGCGCGCGATCATCGCCGCGAGGTGGCGGTAGCGGGCACGGATCTTCGGATCCGCCTCGGTGTCGATCAGGCGCTGCACGACGTCGATCGCGTAGCTCCAGTCGCCGTCCTCGGTGACGAGCCCGAGGAACTTGGTGAGCAGCAGGTGGTCGCCGGGGCGGTGCGCGAGCGCCTCGCGGTACATCTCGCGCGCGGTCGAGGGATCGCCGAGCTCGCTGTAGCGATCGCCGAGCGCCGCGAACCGCGTCGCCTTCTCCTCGGGCGGGGCGAGGTTCGCGAGCGCGAGCTGGTCGGCGGCGTGCGCGAACGGATCGCTGTTGTCGACGTCGGTGCGCATCACCAGCGCCTCGCGGTGATCGGGCGAAAGCGCGAGCACGATGCCGACGTGCTGGATCACGGCGTCCTTGTCACCGACTTCCTTCGCGCATTGCGCGACGCGGAAGTGCAGCTCCACCCGCCGCTCCGGCGGCAAGAGGTCCTCGTCCTCGAGCAGTCCCTCGAGCAGCGGCCGCGCCTTCGCGAACTGACCGGCCTCGTACAGCATGTCGGCGAGCTCGCGGCGGGGCGCCTCGTCGGTCGGGTCGAGGTCGACCGCGCGCGACAGCGCGATCCGCGCGCCCGTGCGATCCCCGAGCTCGGCGGCGACCTTGCTGCGCTGCAGGAGATACCCGCGGAGCCGGGTCGGATCCTCGGTGGTGCGGCACAGCTCGTCGAGCATCGGCGCGAGCTCGACGAGCGCGCCGTCGTCGCCGACCAGCTCGACGAGCGCGAGGCCCGCCTTCTCGTTGTCGGGATCGACCTTGCGAGCCTCGCGGTAGAGCTCCTTCGCGCGCGCGACGTCGCCGGTCGCCACCGCGTAGTCCGCGGCATCGACGAGCCAGCGGGCGCGCTCGGGCCGGTCGGTCTTCGCCGCGTCGACGAGCAGCGCCATCGCCTCGGCGAACTGACCGCGATCGCGCAGGAGGCCGGCGAAGCCATCGACGGCGGAGGCGAGCGCGGGGTCGTCCTGGCGGGCCCGCTCGTAGAGTGACTGCGCCCGGTCCCAGTCGGAGAGCTTCGCGAGGTCGGCGGCCCTCGCGAGCACGCCCGCGCGCGCCACCGGATCGGCCGTGACCTTCGCCAGGCGCTCGAGCGCGTCGAGCGCTTCCTCGCCGGGGACGCCGAGCGCCGTCGCCAGCCGCGCGAGCGCCTCGAGCACCTCGGGGTGCCCGGGCGCGAGCCGGTCGGACTCCTGGTACGCGTCGAGCGCCCCGCTCGCGTCGTCGAGCTCGCGCTCGTAGATCACCGCGATCTCGCGGAACAGCTCCGCGCGCTCTCGATCGGCCTCGACGTGGACTGCGCGCCGCGACAGCAGGTCGATCAGGACCGGCCACTCCTGCGTGCTCCGGTAGAACAGCTCGAGCGTCTCGTTCGCGTGCGCGTCCGCCGGCGCGATCAGCAGCACGCGCTCGAGGCAGTCCGCCGCGAAGTACGCGCGGCCGACCTCCTGCCACGCCGTCGCCATCTCCGACAGGCGCGCGGCCGCGCCCTCGTCGTGGATGTCGATCAGCGCGTTCATCGCGTCGAGCGGCAGCTCGTCGTAGCGCTTCGTCACGCGCGCGAGGCGGAGCAACGGCGCCAGGTCCTTCGCGTCGGCGGCCTCGGCGAACGCGGACAGCCGCACGACGAGCGCGCGGTCGAGGTCGCCGCGCTCGACCAGGTTGTCGGACAGCTCGCGCAGGATGCTGGCGCGCTCGCTCGCCTCCTCGGTCGCCTCGACGCGCTGGAGGTGCATGTCGACGACGCGGTACCCCTCGGTGTCCATCCGCGAGCTCGCGGCCCGGGCGGCGCCTCGCTCGACCGCGGCGCGGACGCGCGCGGCGTCGAGCTCGGGGAACTCCTCGAGCACGGCCCGCGTGACGATGTCGACGGACCCGATCCCGTCGGTCTGACCCCGCATCGGGGTCGATGATACCGGAATCGCACGCCCCGGCGAGCCGGGGCGCGCAGCATCGCCAGAGGCGACGCGAAGGTAGCCGCTACGCGCGCGGCACGGCGGCGAGCTTCTGCTCGACGATCATGTCCGCGACCTTGTGCGTGGGCGCGTTCAGGCGCTTGCTGCGCTCGCAGATGTCCATGATCGTGTCGTAGATCTTCAGCGTGTTCTCGCGCGAGAGCTTCGCGTCGTAGCCCTTCACCTCCTGCGCGACGTTGACGAGGCCGCCCGCGTTGATCGCGTAGTCGGGCGCGTAGAGGATGCCGCGCGCGTGGAGGTCGTCGCCGTGGCGCGGCTCCGCGAGCTGGTTGTTCGCGGCGCCCGCGACGATCGGCGCCTGGAGGTGCGGGATCGTCGAGTCGTTCAGGCCCGCGCCGAGCGCGCACGGCGCGAACACGTCGCACTGCACCTCGGCGACCTTGTCGATGTCGACGATGGCGGCGCCGAACTCGCGCTTGGCGCGCTCGCTCTTCAGCTTGTCGACGTCGGCGACCGTGATCGTCGCGCCCGCCGCGTGGAGCTCCTTGCACAGGAAGTAGCCGACGTGGCCGACGCCCTGCACCGCGACGTGCACGCTCTTCAGGCTGTCCTTGCCGAGCTTGAACTTCACGCACGCCTCGATGCCGCGCCGCACGCCGAGCGCGGTGAACGGGCTCGGATCGCCCGAGCCGCCGTGCGACGGATCGATGCCGGTCACGTGCGTCGTGACCTGGCGGATGATCTCCATGTCCTCGAGGCCGGTGCCCGAGTCCTCGGCGGTGATGTAGTGACCGCGCAGGTCGCGGATGAACGCGCCGAACGCGCGGAACAGTGCGACGCGGTCGAACCGCTGCTTCGGCCGGATGATCACGCTCTTGCCGCCGCCGTGGGCGAGGCCGGCGAGCGCGGCCTTGTAGGTCATGCCGCGCGCGAGGCGCAGCGCGTCGGTGATCGCGGCGCCCTCGGTGTCGTACTCGATGAACCGGCATCCGCCGAGCGCCGGGCCGAGCCGCGAGTCGTGGATCGCGACGATCGCCTTCAGCTGGGTCGCCTTGTCGTACTTGAGGTGGAGCTCGCCGAAGTCGTGCGACGCGAGTTTAGAAAGGACTTCCATCGGCTGCGTTCGTACCACGCTGCCAGCGCTGGCAATCGCCGGGTGCGCGCTGACCCGATCGGCAGCACAGAGCGGGTCCGCCGGAGGCAACACAGCCGATAACTGGTTGAAGCCACGGGCGGTCCGCGGTGGCCCACTCGCTGCACATCACCGCGGCGTGCCTCCCCGCCGCATCCGCCGCGCCAGCGCTGTCGACCTGCAGGACCTCCTCAAGCCACCGTGGTACGCGCAGCTCGCGCGCTGGCTTCGCAAGGCCGTCCCGCCGCGCGAGCCATCGCTGCGCCGGCGCGGTCGCTGGCCCGTCGCGAAGCGCGTGCGCGGCGATCTATGATGCCGCGATGCGCAGGTGGTGCTGGCTGGTCGTCGTGGCGGCGTGCGGTGAGGGGGAGTTCCACTGGATCCCCGATGCCGGACCCGACGCGGCGCCGCGGTGCAGCGTCGTCGAGCAGGACTGCGGCGCCGGCCAGAAGTGCACCATGCCGACGGTACCGTCCAACGGAGCTGCTCCCGCGTGCTCGCCGGCGGGCCCGGTGGCGATCGATGCAGCGTGCTCCGGCTCCTCGGGCGAGGACGACTGCGGTGCCGGCGGCTACTGTACGTACGCGGGCGTGCTGCCTCCACAGAACGGCGGCGCGAGCTACTGCCGCACGCTGTGCGAAGCCGACATGCACTGCCCGTCTGGGCAGCGTTGCACGCCGCTCGGCATCGAGCCGGCCAATTTCACGCCCGTCGGGTTCTGCGCCCCGACGTGCGCCGCGTTCGGTGCGTGCCCGAGCGGCATGACGTGCGGCGACCACCTCCCGTCGATCACGGGGCCGAGCGACCTGCTGCTCGCCTGTCGCCCGAGCGGAGCCGTCCCGGTCGGCGGGACCTGCCAGGGGAACCTCCGGTGCGTCCCTGATTCCGTCTGCATCAACATGGGGTGCCGCGCGCTGTGCGACGCCACGCACCCGTGCGCCTCGGGCACCTGCAACATGAGGTTCGGCACCGCGGGCGTCTGCCTCTGAGTCCGCGACTCGGAGGTCGTGCCGGGCGTCGCCGCCCGATCTTTGCCAGCCGCTGATCGACGCCTGCCCGAGTTGAGACGTGTGAGAGCGCGTGCGGTGATCTATGTTGCCGCAATGCGCAGGTGGTGCTGGCTGGTCGTCGTGGCGGCGTGTGGTGGTCACGAGGAGGATCTCCCGATCCCCGACGCGAACCTGCTCGACGCGTTCACGTGCAGCGTCATCGCCCAGGACTGCGGCAGCGCCATGAAGTGCACGCTGACCGGCGCCGACGACACGAACCTCCAGCCCGCGTGCCTCCCGGCCGGCCCCTCCGCGATCGACGCGCCGTGCTCGCGCTCGGGCGCGTTCGGCGAGGACGACTGCGTCGCGCGCGGGTTCTGCACGTTCGCAGGCGTGCTGCCTCCGACGAGCGGCGGCAGCCGCTACTGCCGGACGCTGTGCAGCGCCGATCCGCAGTGTCCGTCGGGGCAGAAGTGCGCGGCGCAGAGCGGTGATGGGCTGACCGGCTTCTGCGTCCCGACGTGCACGGCGTTCGGTGCCTGCCCGAACAACATGACGTGCGCCGAGCACCGGACCAACGTGAGCGGGTTCCCGAGCTTCCTGCTCGACTGCCGGTTGCCCGGCGGTGTCGCGGTCGGTGGCGCGTGTCAGACCGACCTGAACTGCGTCGCCGACGCGGTGTGCGTCGGCAACCTGTGTCGCGCGCTGTGCGACCAGGCGCACGCGTGCGCCGCCGGCAGCTGCATGATGTTCGGCGACGCCGGCGTCTGCCTCTGAGTCAGCGACTCAGAGGTTGTGCTGGGCGTTGCCGCCCCACATGTGCCAGCCGTCGATCGACTTCTGGCCGAGGTCGAAGGCGACGACCTGACCGGTCGCGGTCGCGACGTACATCCAGCCCTCGGCGACGATCGGCTGCGACATCACGCGCGTGCCGAAGTCGAACGCCATGCGCTGTACGCCGGTGTCCTTGTCGAGGCCGACGACCTTGCCGTCGCGCGTGGTGACGAGGGCGAGGTTGCCCGCGACGATCAGCGAGCCGACCTCGCGCGTACCGACGCCCTTCGTGTACTGGCGCTGCCACTTGAGCGCGCTCGTCTTGGAGTCGCGCGCCTCGACCCAGTCACCCATCGCGGTGTACGTCACGCCGTCGCGGACGATCGGGCGCGCGCCCTCGAACTCCCAGGTGTCCTCACCCGCGTCGTTCGGGACGTCGTTGACCGCCTTCGCCGACGCGCCGGTGCGCAGGCGCTTGCCGGTCCCCGCGTCGAGGGTGACCTGGACTTCCTTGCCGCCCTCGGTCACCGCGAGGTGGACCTCGTTGCCGTCGATCCACGGCGCGCTCGCGGCGTTGATCGCCTTGTGCCAGGCGCGCTTGCCGTCGAGGCCGATCTTGTAGAGCGAGCCCGACGCCGTGGAGACGTAGACCGCGTCACCGGCGACGACCGGGACCGAGAGGATGTGGTTGTCGATCGACGACGACCAGACGTCGTTGCCGTTCTTGCGCTGGTAGGCCGAGAGCTTGTAGCCGCCGTCGCTCGGGTGCGACGCGATCACGAGCTTGCCGCTGAACGCGGGCGGGTTCGGCGTCTCGGTGCCGAGCCACTTGGTCCACAGCACCTTGCCGGTCGAGCTCTCGAGGACCTCGAGCGAGCAGGAGAACGTGTTGTACGCGAGCTCGTCCTGGTCGACGACCGCCGAGGTCGGCCCCGGATCGACGAGCGCGGTGCGCGTCCAGACCTTCGCGCCGGTGGTCGCGTTCAGCGCGTACATCGACGACGAGCCGAAGCCGCCGCCGACGAAGATCGTGCCCTTCGCGTACGCGACCGACACCAGCTGCGAGCGCTCCGGCAGCTGCGCCACCCAGCCGGTGTGCTCGTTCTCGCGGCCGAACCGGAACGAGGCCGCCTGGCCGTCCTTGAGCTTGTCGGTGCTCGGCAGCTTCACCGGCACGACCCGCTCGACGAGCTTCCCCTGCACGGGAGTCAGGAGCGGCGCGGGTTGCGGCAGGCCGCTCCCGGTCGTCGTCTCCGTTGTCTGACCATCCGCCTCCGAGACGGTGGACTCGGACGGTTCACAACCAACACCTGCTGCGGCGAGCAGCGCGAGACCGAGCGAAAGGCGCACGTTGGGCATCATGGACGGCTCTCCTCTGACCTGAAACGAACGCACCAAGGGACCGGTCTATTCGACAGCGAAGAAATGTTCTGGTTGCACGATCCGTTGACTCCCGGCGTGAACCGCTCCCAATCCGATCGCATACTTAGCTCCATGCGCGCGCGCCTCGTCCTGTGTGTCGGTGTCGTTCTCGGCTCGTCGGGGGTCGCCCGGGCGAGCGATCCCGCCGAGATCACGACCCGGCTCGAGACGCTGACCAGCAAGAGCGCGCGCGCGAAGTCCGACGTCCCGAAGCTGGCGTTCACGAGCAACTTGACCTGGGATCCTCCGGCCTCGCTCGACGAGGCGGTGTTCGGGTTCCCGGCGCTGTCGCGGGTCGACCGAGCGAAGACCGTCGTCGGGTTCGCCGGCGACGACACCGCGTTCATCTCGGCGAACGTCGGCGAGTTCTCGCACTGCCCGAGCACCGGCTGCGCGGCCTCGACTCCGGAGACCTGGCTGCGGGCGACCGCGGTGTTCGAGAAGGCCAACGGCATCTGGCAGCCGCTCGCGTGGGCGATCACGCCGCCGATCCCCGGCAGCGATCAGATCCAGGCGATGGCGGAGGGCATCGTCCCCGACAAGCTCACCCGCAACGTCGCGGGCGCCGAGGCGCCCGCGATGCTGTTCGAGACCACGATCGGCGATCCGAAGCTGTTCGCGGCGACCGTGTCGACGCGCGCCGAGACCGCGATGTTCGGCAGCGAGATGGGCGAGCGCTACACCGGAGGCCAGGTCGCGCGGCAGCTCCAGTCGTGGAACCTGATCTTCAAGGTCCGCGACGGCGTGCGCGCCGGCGTCTCGAGGTCGGGCAAGGTCGCGTGGGTCGCCGCGAACGTCGACGCGCTCCAGAACAAGCGCCCCAAGGCGAAGCCGATCCCGTACCGCATGTTCGCGATCTACGAGCTGGTCGGGAAGGACTGGAAGCTCGTCCACCTCCAGTTCTCGACGAGCGTGTAGGTGATCTATCGTCGCGCCATGCTGCACAGGCGCGACTGGTTTCGGGTGGGGGCGGGGGCGGCGGCTCTCGCGATGGTGGGCTGCAAGGGCGGTGAGCGGCCGGGGCTCTCGCCGGGACTCGGCGCCGCGACGCCAGTCGCGCCGGGGCCGCTCGACGAGCTGACGATCGCGGACCTTGCCGCGCGCATGGCGTCCGGCGCCGAGACCAGCGTGTCGCTCGTCGCCAAGTATCGCGCGCGCATCGAGGCGCTCAACGCGGCGGGCCCGAACCTGCGCGCCGTGCTCGAGCTCGATCCCGACGCTCCGCGCGAGGCCGGCAAGCTCGATGCCGAGCGCGCGGGCGGCACGGTGCGCGGGCCGCTGCACGGGATCCCCGTCCTCGTGAAGGACAACCTCGACACGGCGGGCCGCACGATGACGACGGCGGGCTCGCTCGCGCTCGTGGGGGCACCCGCACCGAAGGACGCGGTCGTCGTCGCGAAGCTGCGGGCCGCGGGCGCCGTGATCCTCGGCAAGACCAACCTGTCCGAGTGGGCGAACATCCGCGGCAACCCGTCGGTCTCCGGCTGGAGCGCGCGCGGCGGTCAGTGCAAGAACCCGTACGCGCTCGATCGGTCGCCGTGCGGATCGAGCAGCGGATCGGGCGCGGCGGCCGCCGCGAACCTGTGCGCGGCCGCGATCGGCAGCGAGACCGACGGCTCGATCATCTGCCCGGCGAGCTACATGGCGCTCGTCGGGATGAAGCCCACGGTCGGGCTCGTCAGCCAGACCGGCATCATCCCGATCTCGGCGAGCCAGGACACCGCCGGGCCGATGACGCGCACCGTGGCCGACGCCGCGCTGCTCCTGACCGCCATCGCGGACGGCAAGGGCGAGGACTACACGAAGCACCTCTCTCCCGATGCGCTGAAGGGCGCGCGGATCGGCGTGCCGCGCAAGGGGTGGTTCGGCGTCAACCGCAACGCCGATCCGATCGGCGAGGCCGCGCTCGTCCAGCTGAAGAAGCTGGGCGCGGTGCTCGTCGATCCGATCGAGCTCGTGACGCCGCCCGAGCTCGGTGCCGCCGAGCTCGAGGTGCTGCTCCACGAGCTCAAGGCGGGGATGGAGACGTACCTCGCCGGCCGCGGCGACGCGAAGTTCCGCACGCTCGCGGACCTCGTCGCGTTCAACAAGGAGCACGCCGCCGAGGAGCTCGCGCTGTTCGGCCAGGAGCTGTTCGAACAGGCCGTGGCGAAGGGGCCGCTGACGGACAAGGCGTACACGGAGGCGCGCGCGCTGTGCCTCCGGCTCGCGAAGACCGAGGGCATCGACAAGGCGATGGACGCGAACCGGCTCGACGCGATCGTCACGATCTCGTTCGGCCCGGCCGGCCTCATCGATCCGATCAACGGCGACTCGTTCGCCGGCCCGTACTCGCCGACGATGCCGGCGGTCGCCGGGTACCCGCACATCACGGTGCCGGGCGGCTTCTCGCGCGGGCTCCCCATCGGCATGTCGTTCTGGGGCCGCGCCAACGACGACGGCAAGCTCCTCGGCTATGCGTTCGCGTTCGAGCAGGCGACGAAGCATCGCAAGCCGCCGGGCTTCGCGCGCAGCGCACCTCAGTAAGCCGGCGTCGCACTTCCGTAGGCCGGCGTCGAGAACCGGAGCGGGTAGTGGACGAGGACGGGGCCGTCCACCGCCTCGAACTGCCAGTCGCGGACGACGGCCTCGAGACAGCTCGTGATCGACGGTGGCAGATCGGTCTGGGTGGTCGCGACGCGCTGAACGACCCCGTCTCTCTCGACGAGGAACTGCAACGTGATGGTGCCCGCGATCTCCCCGCGCCACTGCGCGACGCGCTCGTAGCAGTGCGTGAGGCGCGCGAGGTTCCGCTTCATCCCGCGGCGGATGCTCGCCTTGTCGCCTCCGCCGGACGGTGTCCTCGACCATCGCCGGGTGAAGCGGCCGGGCTCCTCGCGGTTCGGCGCACCGGCGACGAGCGCCGTCCGCGCATCGGCGTGCGCGTAGCTCGCCGGGGTCGTGCGTGCGGGAACGCGGCGCAGGTCGATGTCGCGGCGGCCGCCCGCGTCGATCACGACGTGGTCGATCGCGGGGAGCTCGAGCGCGAGCTCGAGGCGCGCCGGGACCGGGAGCCAGACGCGCAGGTGATCCTGATCTGCGCTCGTGCTCTCCCACGCGAGCAGCGCGGCGCCGCGCTCCCGCCCGAACGCTGCGTGCGCCTCGCGCACCGGCCGCGCCGCGCTCCAGCTGCGCTCGCCGTCCGCCTCGAAGCCCAGCCCGACGACGCGCGTCCCGGCCGGGACGTCGATCGAGAGCTCCGCTCCGCGGCAGCCGCGCGTGCTCGACAGCTCCACGACCAGCCAGGACAGCGGCGCGCCCGACGTGTCGAGGGCCGCACGCTCGACGGTCGCGCGGCAGCCGTACGCCGTGGTCTGCTCCACCCGGATCGTCGGCGGGAACGCGTCGTCGATCGTCTGGGCGCGCGCGAGCGCCGGCCACAGCGCGAGCAGGATCAGCAGCCGCACCACCGTGGGACAACGCGGGCGCGAGGCGGTTCCCGCGCGTCGGTGGTCACGGCCCGAGGTCGACGAACGGCGTGCCGGCGGCCCAATCCTTCTCGAACGTGTCGATCATCGGCGCGATCGACGGCGCGTCCACGAGGATCGCTCCGACCTCGCGGTTGTTGGTCAGCGACGTGTAGCTGAAGTTCTCCGAACCGACGTACGCGACCTTGCCGTCGGCGATCAGCGCCTTGGTGTGGAGGTGCGGGATCCACTTCACGGGGACGCCGAGCTCCTGGAGGAACGTCACGGCGCCGGCGTTCGCGTCGATCCACGACGCATCGGCGAGCAGCACGCGGACGTCCACGCCGGCGGCGACGCGGCGCTTCACCGCCTCGCGCACGCCGGTGTCGGCGAACTGCATCGACTCGACGAGCAGCGTGTGCTGGGCGCCGTCGATCACGTCGAGGATCCGCTGGCGTGCGTTGATCGGCGCGATCACGAGCCGCGTGCAGGTCATCGCGGGTACGGTGTCGGTCCAGTCCGCCTCGAACAGCGCGGACAGATCGGCGAGGTCGGCGGGGTCGCGCACCACCGCGGCGAAGTTGCGCTCGAGGTCGATCGAGTAGCTCTTCGAGAAGTTGCCGGTCGAGAACACGGCGACCTTGCCGTCGACCACGAAGTACTTGTTGTGGAAGTAGTCCCACCGCGGGTCGCTCCACTTGACCTCGGCGCCCGCGGCGACGAGCCGGTCGTAGTACTTCTGGTTGGTCGACCTCTTCAGCTGGTCGAGGATCACGCGAACGCGGACGCCGGCCTTCGCCTTCGCCTCGAGCTGGTCGAGGATCCCGCCGTAGCCCATCAGGTAGATCGCGAGATCGATCGACGTGGTCGCGGTCTCGAGCGCATCGACGTACGGAGCCTCGCTGGCCTCGGGCGTCGCGTACACCATGATCGGCTCGGCGCGTGGATCGGTCGCGTTGCAGTAGTCGGCGATCGGGGCCGCATCGGGCGCGGGCCCGGAGTCGTCGCCGGCACCCTGCTCGGGGGCTCCCGGCGTGGTGCAGGCGGCGAGGAACAGCAGGGGCAGAACACGGCGCATGCGGCAGGAGTCGCTCGCGGCGCCGTTTTGATCCCGAAAATCGTCGGCTGCTGCGTAAGTCCGCGGATCCTCGGGTCAGTCGAGCTCGACGAAGCCGATGTACGACGGCGACGGCACGGTCACCGGCTGGCCGGTGCGCGTCAGCATGCCGGTCGCCGCGTCGATCGCGAACGCGATCACGTTGTTCGAGCCCTGGTTCGCGACGTAGAGCCACGCACCGCCCGGCTCGATCGTGAACATCCGCGGCGTCATCCCGCCCGTCGGCACGTGGCCGACGAGCGAGACCTGGCCGGAGCTCGGCGCGAGCGCGAACACGGCGAGGTTGTTGTCGCCTCGGTTCGAGGCGTAGACGAACTTCCCCGACGGGTGGACCGCGACCTCGGCGCCCGTGTTGGTCCCGGTCGCGCCGGCCGCGCGGATCGACACCGTGCCCTGCGTCGACAGCGTGCCGGTGCTCTGGTCGAACGCGAGCGTCACGAGCGTCGAGTCGAGCTCGTTGACGAGGTACGCGGTGAGGCCGTCGGGCCGGAACGCGAGGTGGCGGGGACCGGCGCCGGCGGCGGTCATCACGGCGCCGTTCGGTGCGAGCGCGCCGGTCTGGGGATCGAAGGTGTACTGCACCACGCGATCGGCGCCCTTGCACGGGACGAGCACGGCGCGGTTGCCCGGCCCGGTGAGGATCTGGTGCGCGTTCGCGCCCGCGTTCGGGTTCTGCGTCGCCGCGTCGACGCCGCCGTCGCCGCGCACCGGCAACACGGCGACCGCGCCGTTGCCGTAGTTCGCGGACAGCACGAACGTGCCGCTCGCATCGACGGAGACGTGCGCGGGTCCGTTGCCGCCGGAGGGCTGCGCGTTGATGAACGTCAGCGCGCCGCTCGCCGGATCGATCGCGTAGGCTCCGATGCGGCTCGCGCTCTCGCTCGCGGCATAGAGGCGCGAGCCGTGGATCGCGAGGAACGACGGGTTCGTGGCGAACGACGCGATCGAGCTCTTCGGCGCGAGCGCCCCGGTCGCCCGGTCGACGTCGAACCAGGCGATGTTCGGGTTGTAGCCGCTGACGTAGGCGACGAGCCGCTTCGGCGGGCCGGGCGCGTCGACGGCACCATCGTTGCCCGATGGTGTGGCATCGGTCATGGAGGCGGGCTCCGACCCGCTGCATGCAGCGAGCAGGGCGAGCGCGAGCGCGACACGAGCCACACCCGGAGGATACCCGGGGCTGATACCGTGGTGTCATGCGCAATCGAGGGAACTGGGCGGTCGCGGTCCTCTGCGTGCTCGCGGGCTGCGGGGACGACGGGCACGGACCGTCCGACGCCGCGATCGACGCGGTCGATGCCCCGCCCGACGCGGAGGGCACGATCGATCCGCGACCGCAGGTCGCCGAGATCTACGCGACGCCGAACCGCGACCTCGACCTGCTGTTCGTCGTCGATGACTCGCCGTCGATGCAGGACAAGCAGGCGAACCTCGCCGCGAACTTCCCGAACTTCGTGAACGTCCTGACAGCGCTGCCCGGCGGCCTGCCGAACCTCCACCTCGGCGTGGTGTCGACCGACATGGGCACGAAGGGCACCGACGTCGCGCAGCCCGGACCGCCGATCGGCTCCCTCGGCAACGGTGGTTGCTCGATGACCGGCAAGGGCGGGCGGTTGACCGTCAACGGCGCCGCGGTCAGCGACGCGTACGTCTCCGATATCAAGCTGACCGACGGGTCCCGCCAGAGGAACTACACCGGCACGCTCGCCACGGTGTTCAGCCAGATGGCGCGCCTCGGCGGCAACGGCTGCGGCTTCGAGCAGCCGCTGCACGCGATGAAGGTCGCGCTCGACGGGAACGCGGCGAACGTCGGGTTCCTCCGGCCGAACGCGCTGCTCGCGGTCGTGTTCGTGACCGACGAGGATGACTGCTCGATCGCGGATCCTGCGATGTTCGGCCCCGCGTCGCCGACGCTCGGGCCGCTGCAGTCGTTCCGGTGCACGCGCTTCGGCGTCACGTGCCAGCAGGGTGGGCAGACCTCCGATGCGATGAACCAGATCGGCCCGAAGACCGGCTGCTCGGGCTCGGTCGGCTCGACGTTCATGAGCGACGTGGCGCCGTACGCGCAGTTCCTGAAGACGCTGAAGGGCGACACGCGCCTGGTCGCGACGGCGGCGATCGTGGGCAACACGACCCCGGTCGCCGTCGAGCTGCGGACGCCTCCCGGTGGAGGCACGGCGATGCCCGCGCTCGCGCACTCGTGCACGTACCAGGGCTCGCAGGGACAGGAGGTCGCGGATCCGGCGGTGCGGATCCAGCAGTTCCTGACCCAGTTCCCGAACCGCCACGTCTCGTCGACGATCTGCCAGCAGGACCTGTCCGCGGGCCTCGGTCAGATCGGGCAGCTGCTCACGCAGAGCATCGGCAACCCGTGCATCACGCGCCAGCTCGCGGACCTCGATCCGGGGACGCCGGGGCTCCAGCCCGACTGCGTGGTCGAGGACATCGTCGGCTCGACGATCACGCGGATCCCCGCCTGCGGCAGCGCACCCTGCTGGCGGTTCGAGACCGATCCCGCGACGTGTACCGTCGGAGACCATCTGAAGCTCGTGATCGATCGGCCGCAGGCTCCCGATCCGGCGACCGTCACGACGATGCGCTGCGCCGTCCCCTGATCTGTACCCGGTGTGAGGTGCCCGACCAAACTCACGGGAGGGCGGGGGTGGCAGCTCGAATCGCCACTATCCACGCGGGCTTGCGCTTGCGAGACTGGTCACCCCCATGGCCAAGACTCCGCTGCTCCGTAGCCTCCGCCAGATGGTTCGTGACGCCCGCGCCTCGCGCGCCACGGGCGTACCGATCGACGAGCTCCCCGAGCTCCGCGCCGAGACCAAGCGCGCGAAGCTCTCGCGCCGTGGCTTCCTCGCCGGCGCGGCGGCGGGGGCCGCGGCCCTCGCGATCCCCAAGGTCGCGCGCGCCGGTGGCCAGTCGCAGACCGTCACGATCGTCGGCGGCGGCATCGCCGGCCTGACCTGCGCGCGAGTCCTCCGCGATCGCGGCTATGCCTCGACGGTGTACGAGGCCTCGGGTCGCGTCGGCGGCCGCATGTTCTCGAACACGACCTACTTCTCCGCCGGCCAGGTCAGCGAGTGGGGCGGCGAGCTGATCGATACCAACCACAAGGCCGTGCGTGGCCTCGCGGCGCGCTTCGGTCTGCCGCTCGATGATCTCCACGCCGCGGAGCCCGCGGGCTCGACGGAGACCTACAAGTTCGGAGGCTCCTACTACTCGAAGGCGCAGGCGACCGCGGACTTCCTCGACATGGTCGATGTCGTCGACGATGACCTGAAGGACGCGAGCTACCCGACGCTCTACGACGCGTTCACGCCGCACGGCGCGGAGCTCGACCACACGAGCGCGTACGACTGGATCGAGACGCGCGTGCCCGGCGGACACGGCTCGGCGTTCGGCCAGCTGCTCGATGTCGCCTACAACATCGAGTACGGCGCGGAGACGACCGACCAGTCGTCGCTGAACCTGCTCTACCTGCTCGGTTACCAGCCGCACCCGAACACGTTCGAGGTGTTCGGCGAGTCCGACGAGAAGTTCCACATCCGCGGCGGCAACCAGCGGCTGCCCGAGGCGATCGCCGCGTCGCTCGGCTCCGCCGTCGTCACCGGCCACAAGCTCGTGCGCCTGCGCCAGACCCCGAATGGCCGGTACACCTGCACGTTCGAGCGCGGCGGCAGCTCCATCGAGGTCACGAGCGACTACGTCGTGCTCGCGCTGCCGTTCGCCGTGCTGTCGAACGTCGACACCAGCGGCGCCGGCTTCGACAACCTGAAGAAGGAGGCGATCGCGAACCTCGGCCGCGGTCACAACGGCAAGCTGCAGCTGCAGTTCCAGTCGCGAGGCTGGCTGAACCCCGGCCCGTATGGCCGCTCGAACGGCTCGTCGTACAGCGACACCGGCTACCAGGCGGGCTGGGACTCGACCCGCGCGCAGGCCGGTGCCCCGGGCATCATGAACCTCTACTCCGGTGGCAATGTCACCGACGCGATGAAGACGACCTCGCCGTTCGCGACGCACACCGACCCGAAGGTGATCCAGGACGCGAATCGCGGCCTCGTGCAGCTCGGCCAGGTGTTCCCCGGGCTGTCCTGGAACGGCAAGGTCACGCAGTCGATCCCGCACAAGTCGCCGCTGTTCGGCGCGTCGTACTCGTACTGGCGGGTCGGCCAGTACACGCGGTTCTCCGGCTACGAGGGCGCGCCGCAGGGCAACATCATGTTCTGCGGCGAGCACTGCTCGCAGGACTTCCAGGGCTTCATGGAAGGCGGCGCCACGACGGGCGAAGCGGTGGCGAAGGCGCTCGTCTCGAAGATCAGGTGATACGCTTCTGCGGTGAGCGTCTCGCGGCTGTGTGCAAAGGCGCTGGGGTTTGGTGAGGCGCCGCTCGCCGCGAAGCTGATCCCGGTCTCCGCGGCCCGGCTGCGCGAGCGCGCGCCGAGAGCGGTGGTCAAGCCGGAGACCCTGAACTTCAGCACGATGCTCCCCGAGGCGGGCGGCCTGTTCGATCCGCGCGTGTTCGGAGCAGGCACGGTGATCGACGCGCCGCTGCCGGAGCCCGACGCCGTCGTGAAGCCGCGCAAGACGCTGTTCGCGCGGATCCCGCTCGCGATCCCGGTCGTCCATCCGCTCGCCGTCGCGAACGCGGCGGAGGAGACCGCGGCGCTGATCGGACGGAGCTCGCTCGCGCGCGCGCCCGGCGCGTCGATGCTCGACCACGGGCGAGAGCTCGCGGCCGCGCTGTCGGCGAGCGAGGTCGGACGGGACCTCGTGCTGCTCGAGCTGCCGGTGCTGCCGCCGGATCTGCGCTCGCTCCAGCGCGACCCGGAGGACCGCTGGGCCACGACGCCGCTCAACCGGTGGTACCAGCGCATCCTCTACTGCAACGCGCGGCTCGCGAAGCACCTCGAGAAGGGCCAGGAGTCCGTGTTCTCGCTCGCGAACGAGTACGGCGAGCTGGTCGGGCTCGTCGGACGCTTGTTCCACAACGACCTCCTGCCCGAGCCCGAGCGCGATCCCGACGGGAACGCGCTGCCATCGCTGCGCACGCTCTGCGGCGGGCGCGACGGGCTCGAGCCCGCCGTGCGCGCGCTCGCCGGGCCCGCCGCATTCGGCGCCGACCAGCGCGGCCGCGAGTACGTCGCGCGCGCCGCGCTGTTCGCGCTCGGCTTCGACGTCGCTTAGAACGCGCCGCGAACGGAAACGAGGCCCCCAGATGGAGGGGCGGAGACGGAGCATGGGAGCGTGTGCTTCGCCGGCTCGCCGAGGATCTGCGTGATCGAGTCGACCTCGCCCAGCGTCGACGCGCCGTCGCCGCCACCTGCGCTGTCACCGCCGGCTTCGCACGGCATGCCGTGTCGGGTACGTCGTGCCCGTGCGAATCGGTACGCGATTCGGCCGGCCGCGATCACCGCGCGAACCGAGCGCTCGCGATCGGCGGAGCGGTGTGACGCGGAGGAGCGCGGCTAACGGCGCGGCAGGTAGAGGTCGACGACCGCGCCCGTGCGGAGGACGCCGCGGCCATCGCGCCAGATCACGGTCGCGCGCTCGCCCTCGCAGTTCCCCCGCCCGTCGCAGCGCGCCTCGACGCGGTTGTCGAGCGAGATCGAGACCAGCGTCGCCGCCGCCGGGCGCAGCTCGCCGCCCGCGCCGCGGCCATCGGCGTCCGCATCGCCCCACAGCAGCAGCGTGCCGAACGCGGAGTCGGCCGCGTCGATCACACCGTCGAGGTTCTCGTCGAGCGCGCGCAGCGCCGCGAACCCGTTGACCGCGGTGCGCCCGTCCGGGAGCACGGTCGCGCTGCCGAACAGCTCGGCGCCGCGGTCGATCGCGCCATCGCCGTCGCGATCGTAGGCGAGCCACGGCGTCGCGGCGGTCGGCCAGTCGGTCGCCGTGGGTGCGCCCGCCTCGAACGCGAACCTGGTGCCCGCGGCGAACGTCACCGGCTCGGCGTCGAACGCGATCACGAGCGGCGTGTTGTCGCCGCACAGATCCGAGGAGGGCTGATCCTCGCCGCCGGGGCACTCGCGATCGAGGTACGCGAGCTGCGCGCCCGACAGCGACGCGCGCCACTCCTCCGCCGACGCGAACAGGCTGTCGGGCGTCCCGTCCCCCGCGCGCTTCATGCGCACGCGGGGGAACGGCGGATACGGGATGTGGAGCGGGCCGATGCCGCCGCACGTGGTCTGGAAGTCCTGCCGGTGCTTCCGGCAGAACTGCGCGACCTGCGCGCGCTGATCCGCGGGGAGCTTCCGCAACCACACGCGGTACTCGCTCGGCACCACGCTCGGCGGTTCGGGCAGGGGACCGATCGCGGGCCGCACGGTGCGCGGCCGCGGCGGCGTCGGGGGCGGAGCGGGTGGCGGCTCCTCGATCGGCGCGGGATCCGGAGCCGGGGGCACCGCCTCGGGGA
>JAEUJX010000528.1 GCA_016794545.1 Myxococcales bacterium | reverse complement strand
ATCCCCGAGCTGCTCGGCGCGGCGCTCGGCATCGCCGCCGTGCTCGGCGCGCTCGCCACGCTCGCCGGTCACCTGATCGCGCCCTTGCTCGAGTCGCTCTCCGCGTCGCCTCGCGCGGGTCACTTCGCCGCGCAGTACCTCGCGATCCGCTCGCTCGGCGCGCCGCTCGTACTCGTCTACGCGGCGCTCCGCGAGGCGAGCTACGGCGTCGGCAACAGCCGCGCCCCCATGAGGGCCTCTCTGGCCGGTAATGCCGTCAACATCGCACTCGACTGCGTGCTCATCCTCGGCCTCGGCTGGGGCGTGGAGGGCGCGGCGGTCGCGACGATCTGCGGCAACATCACCGAGACCGCGATGCTCGCGTGGCCGATGCGCGCGCAGTTGAAGACGCTGGTCTGGCGCCCGGCGGCGGTGCGCGCGGTGTTCGCGCAGGGCGTGCCGAACGGGCTCCAGTTCGTCATGGAGGTCGGCTCGTTCCTGATCCTCACCGTGCTCGTCGCGCGCATGTCGGCGGTCGACGGCGCGGCTCACCAGATGGTGCTCCACCTGGTGAACGTGTCGTTCCTGCCGGCCCACGCACTCGCCGAGGCAGCGGCGGTGCTCGTCGGTCAGGCGGTCGGCGCGGGCAAGGATCACCTCGTCCCGGCGGTCGCCAGGCGCGCGCTCCAGCTGGGCGCGGGCTACGCCGCGGTGTGCTGCGTGGTGTACGCGATCTTCGGCGGGCTCATCGCCTCGGCGATGTCCTCCGGTGACGCGGCGCTCGCGGCGCGCGCCACGACGCTCGTCCACGTCAGCCTCGCGTTCCTGATCGCCGATGCGGCGAACGTGATCGCGCGCGGCGTGCTGCGTGGTGCGAGCGACGTCCGCTACGCGGCGGTCGTCGGCATCGCGACCTCGTGGCTGACCACCCCTCCGCTCGCGTACCTGTTCGGCGTCATGCTGGGCCTGGGCGCGGTCGGTGGCTGGATCGGCCTCGCGACCGAGATCGTGGTCGGGGCGAGCCTGTTCTGGCTGCGGGTCTGGCGAGGGGGCTGGCGCCCCTCCGCGGCGGCCGCCCGGCGAGCGATCGCCGGAACGGCCGTGTAACACCGCGCACCTCCTGGCATCCGGCCCCCGAGATTCTCCGTTGATCTCGGGGGCCGACCGCCTACACTGCGCCGCATGAAGTTCCCGTGGCTCGCCCTGCTCGCGATCGCCGGCGCCGGCTGCGCCAAGGGCGATGGTGGTCGCGCGCAGATCGATGCCGCTCCGGGCACCGCCGACGCCGCGATCGATGCCTCGCCGATCGACTCGGCCCCGCTGCCCGACACGCCGCCGCCGCCGATCGACGCGCCGATGGCCGACGCCGCGATGGCCGACGCCGCGATGGCCGACGCCGCGATGGCCGACGCCGCGATGATCGACGCACCGATGATCGACGCACCGATGGTCGACGCCGCGATGCCAGATGCGTGCGTGCCGGTGGTGAGCGAGATCCTCACGAACCCCGCGCTCGATCTCACGCCGATGGGCACCGGCTGGCAGCAGACCGTGATCGACCCGGCCGCGCCGCTGATCACCGACGAGGACGGGATCGCCGAGCACTCGGCGCCCTACAAGGCGTGGCTGGGCGGCATCGTCGCGCCGAACCTGGGACAGAGCGTGACCGACGTGCTGTGGCAGGACGTCGCCGTGCCGGCCGGCACCACGCAGCTCACGCTGGCCTACTACGTCGCGGTCGCGACCGGCGAGTCCGCGAGCGACACCAACGTGTACGACACGGCGTCGGTCGCGGTCACGCAGACCAACGGCACGGTGATCGCCGCGGTCGCTTCGTACTCGAACCGGACGCCGCTCGCGACCTGGACGCAGGTGACGTTCAACGTGCCGCAGAACCTCTCCGGCCAGACGGTGCGGCTCCGCCTGACGTCGAGCAACGACTTCTCGCTTGCGACGAGCTTCTGGTTCGATTCATTCAATCTCACCGCGACGCATTGCCCGTGACCTGTCGATAGCCGCTGCTATCGTAAGGACATGAAGCAGATCGCCTCGCTCGCCGCTGCCGCCCTGATCGCGTCGGTCTCCGCTGCGGAGGCCGGCTCCGCGTGGACCGCGGCGAAGAGCGCCGTGCCAAAGGACACCGCCGTGCTCGTCGGCATCGATCTCGTGCAGGTCTCGAAGTCGTCGCTGTTCCAGATGGCGATGCCGATGATGATGGGCAAGTCGCCCGAGCTGAAGGACGCGCTGTCGACGATCAAGAGCGCGTGCAAGATGGATCCGATGCAGGTCGTGCAGAACGTCGTGATCGCGACCGACGCGGATCAGGAGCACGGCGCGATCTTCTTCGGCGTCAGGGGCCTCGATACGCCAAAGATGGTGTCGTGCATGGAGGCCGTGGCGAAGGAGAAGGGCAAGAAGGACGCGAAGGTCGTCGCGAAGCAGGACGGCGCGATCACCGAGCTCTCGGTGCAGGGCGACAGCGGCATGAAGACGGTCTACGTGTCGTGGATCGGCAAGGACGTGTTCGTGCTGCCGCTGCAGTTCGACTCGAAGGCGGACCTCAAGGCCTGGACGTCGGGGGCGAAGGGCCTCGGCAAGAGCAAGGTCGCGCGCGGCGCGGGCAAGGTGAACACCAGCGCCGCGGCGTGGGCGGTCTCGGGCATGCCGAAGGACCTCGACGACACCACGAAGATGAAGTCCGGCTACGCGTCGGTGACGATGAAGTCCGGCAAGCTCGGCGCAGATGTCCACCTGCAGCTCGAGTCCGCCGCCGCAGCGAAGGCGCTCGCCGACAGGACGCAGCAGGAGCTGAACGAGGCCGCCGCGCAGACCGGTGTCGATCCGACGATCAAGGCGGTGCTGACCTCGACGAGGGTCGCCGCGACCGGTGACGTGGTCGCGGTCAGTGCAGCGGTCGCGGAGACCGACGTGTTCACGCTGATCGGCGCGTTGCTGTCGAAGTGACACCCGCTGCGCCCGCGCGGCGAGCGGCTACTTCGGCTTGTCGGCGTCCTTGTCCTGCAGCGAGGCGGGCAGCGGCGGCAGCTCGTTGATCGCGGGCATCAGGAAGATCTCGATGCGGCGGTTCTTCGCGCGGTCCTTGCCGAGCGGATCGTTCTCGCCGGCACCCGCTGCGATCACATATTTCGGGTCCATGCCCGCCTTGACCAGCGTGCGCGTGACCATCAGCGCGCGCGCCGTCGAGAGCTCCCAGTTGTCCTTGAACACGCTGTTCTTGAGCGGCACGTCGTCGGTGTGCCCGACGATCAGGAAGCGCCGCTCGGAGAGCTTCTTCAAGGTCACGCCGATCTCGATGATCGAGATCTGGCCCTTCTCGGAGACGTCCGCGGAGCCCGAGGCGAACAGCACCTCGGACGGCAGCGACAGCACGAGCGAGCCGCGGCGCGCCGTGACCTTCATCTGGCCGGTGTCGATCATCTTCGCGAACTGCTTCTGGATGTCCTCGACCTGTGCGATCCGCTTCTCGGTCTCGGCGCGCTGGGCGCGGAGCGTCGCGAGCTCCTCCTTCGAGGCGTTGAGGTTCGTCGAGAGCTGCGCGAGCTGGTTCTCGAGCTGCTTCTTCGCCGCGGCGTCCTTCACGCGCTCGCCCTCGCAGTCGGTCGCGCGTTTCATCGCGTCGTCGCCGACCTTCGTCTTGTCCGCGACGATCGCCGCGCTCTTGCCGAGGTTCTCGCGGCACGCGTCGCGCTCCTCCACGGCGTCGTTCGCGGTGCTGCGGTACTGCCACGTGAACCAGCCGCCGGCGCCCGCGGCGCCCGTCATCAGGATCGCGTAGAGCCAGAGCCGCCAGGGAAAGCCGCGCGGCGGCTTGCTCGACCTGGCGCCTTTCTGGAGGACTTCACCTTCGGTCTCGTCACGCTTGCCCGCCATCTCGCGACAGTAACTCACGAGCGGCTGCGATGGCCTCGTCACTACCGGCCATCGCGAGCACGTCTCCTGCATGGAGCGGCTCGGTGGGAGAGGGTGTGGCGATGCCCGACGCGCCGCGCGACACGGCGAGCACCGTCGCGCCCGTGCGCGCGCGTACATCGAGATCAGCGAGTGATCGGCCGACCGCGAAGCTGCTCGCGGGGATCTCGATCGTCTTCAGCCCCTCGAAGCCCGGCAGCACCGCCTCCAGCGCCTTGCCCAGCGGCTCCTGCTCGTGCTCCGGCTGTCGCAGCAGCTCCACGATGAGCTCGCTGCCCGCGCGGACGTGGCCGTCGAAGTCGCGCAACGCTCGTACAGCGATGATCGAGAGGCCGACCGCGACGAGCGGGATGACGACCGGGCCGTTCGGGACGAACGGCTGCGTCGCGGCGACGAGCGGGACGGCGACGAGGAGGCCGAGGCCGACCTGGAACGCGACCATCAGCGAGCGGCGCGGTGCGCGGCCGAGATCGAGGCTGACCGCAGCCGCGGCATCCGGCAGGCCGGGAGACGACGAGCCGGGGTCGGGCAGCTCGCGCGCGGGGATGATGTCGTAGGCGAGCACGCGCGCGATGATCGAGACGCGCCGCACGAGGCTGATCACGAACGGCGCCGCGACCACGGAAGCCGCCGTGAAGATCGCGATGGTCCCGGCCGTCCCCTCGAGGCCGAGCTCGGCGGTGATGCGCGGGGCGAGGGTCGCCGCGGCGATCACGATCACGATGAGGAGGCCGGTGTCGAACGCGAGCACGAACGCGTGGCGGCGCAGGCGGCTCTTCGCCGTGACCGGCCGCGCGCGCAGGCGCCCCAACCACTGCTCGTAGAAGCTCTCGAACATGCCGACGCGGCCGGGCAGGGCGCGCGCGACCGCGGCGGCGATCCTCTCGGACCGCGGGAGCGTGAGGCCGGAGCTGATCGTGGTGAGACACGCGACGCCGACGGCGATCGCGAGGAGCGATGGGTGTGCGACGCCGCTCTTCACGCCGAGAGTGGCGATCACGAAGGAGAACTCACCGATCTGGGACAGGCTCACGCCGGCGCGCACCGCGGGCCTGACGCCGTGACCACCGAAGAACACGCCGAGCGCGACGCCGATCGGCTTTACGAGCAGCACGACCGCGGTGAACAGCAGGATCGTCGGCAGCTCGGCCCCCAGCTGCGCGGGCTGGATGGTCATGCCGACGGAGACGAAGAACACCATCGCGAACACGTCGCGGAACGGTTTCACGAGCGCGAACACGTCGTGGCCGTGGCCGGACTCCGCGACGAGCACGCCGGCGATGAACGCGCCGAGCGCGACCGAGTAGCCGGCGTGCTCGGCGATCGCGGCCGCACCGAAGCACACGAACAAGGCGACGATCAGGACCGTCTCGGTGCGGGCGCGCTTCGCGATGTAGCGCAGCGACCACGGCACCGCGATCATCCCGCCGATGAGCAGCAGCGCGAGGAACCCCGCGAGCTTGCCGATCATGCGCAGCAGCTCCTCGCCGTCGAGGCCGCTGCCGGTCGCGACGCCGGTGAGCACCGCGAGGAGGATGATCGCGATCAGGTCCTCGAACACCAGGATCGCGAACACGACCTCCGTGAAGCCGCCCTTCCAGCCGAGGTCCTCGAACGCCTTCGCGACGATCATCGTGCTCGAGATGCCGAGCGTCGCTCCTGCGAACAGCGCCTCGATGTTGCCGAACCCGAGGGCGCGCGCGACCAGCGTGCCCACGACGATCACCAGGCCGATCTCGAACAGCGCGGTGAGCGCCGCCGGGAGGCCGACGCGCGCGATGGTCGAGAGCCGGAGCTCCGTGCCGACGGTGAACATCAGCAGGATCACGCCGAGCTCGGAGAGCACGTGCACGAGGCCCGGGCTCGCGACGAGCGGTACGGGGACGTGCGGACCGATCAGCAGGCCGGCCGCGACGTACCCGAGCACGACGGGCAGCCGCAGCGCCTGGAACACCACGGTGATGACCGCGGCGGTCCCGAGCACGACGACCAGCTCGAGCAGGACGCGCGTGCCGGACAACTATCGCCTCGCACGCTCGGCGAGCCAGCACGCGCCGCGCAGGGCTGCGCCCGAGCTCACTTCTTGCGCGCTCTGGCGAGCGGGTCCGCGACCTGCTTCTTGCACTTCGGGCACACGCGGTACGCGGCCGCGTTCTTCTTCACGATCAGCTTCTGGAAGCCGCAGTGCGGACATTTGATCACGGTCTGCTGCCGCGCGAGCAGCGCGGCGAGCGCGATGGGGCCCGCCATGTCAGCACCCCACCCGCGCGCCTACCACGAGCGCGAGAAGGCCAAAGCATACGACATCGACGATGGTTTCTGCATCCGACATGACTGTCTCCCCCCGCGCGCGACGGCGCGGTCTACATGGACCTACGAACGAACGGTGATCTCGACGGAGAACCGGTCGTCGGGAGGTCCGCGCGCGGAGGTCGCGCGGCCGGGATCGGGGGAGAGTCGGGGGGCGGGTTCGATCGCACGCTCGACGAGCGCGCGCGGCGGAGCGACGAACGTGGGCGACGGCGGCAGGATCGCCGGGGCGGCGAGGCGCTGCTCGGGCGCCGGGGCCGCGGTGCGGCGGGCCGTGACGAGCGGGAGCACGCCCTCGGCGGAGGCCATCCGCAGCTCGCCGGCGGTGTCGTGTGCCAGGTCGATGCGCGGGCGGCCGTTCCCCGTGCTCCCCGCGAGGAGACAGAGCACGAGGAGAGCGACGCACCAGCGCACGGCCGTGGTTAGCATACGCGCGCTACACCGCGAGGGGCCACGAGAACCCCATCAGCTCGGGCGCGATCGCCGAGAAGCCGGCGCGGAGCCGCGCGACCGACGGCCGCTTCTTCGGATCGCGCGCGATCGCCGCGCGGAGCAGCTGCCCGAGCGCGGCGAGGTGCGGCGCGCGGCGGAGGTGATCGAGCACGGCCGAGCCCGGGACGTCGGAGAAGTGCTCGGCGATCACGTCGTTCAGGGTCTCGCCACCGACGAGCAGGGCGTCGGTCAGGATCTCGAAGGCGACGCACGCGGCCGCGTACACGTCGGCGGGGAACGGCGCCTCGCGCTCCGCGCCGCCCTCGGACCAGACCTCGGCCGCTCCGTAGTGCGGGCTGCCGCACCCGGTGCGGATGTGACGGCCGGCGAGACCGAAGTCGACGAGCACGGCCTCGCCGCTGCGCTCGCGGAGGATCACGTTGCCGGGCTTCACGTCGAGGTGCGCGATGCCGACCCGGTGCATCGCCTCGAGCCCGGCGAGCACGCCGTCGATGATCTCGAACGCGCGCTTCATGCCGAGCTCGCGCAGCTCGAGCGCGCGCTCGAGCGTGGTGCCGCGCACGTACTCCATGACGAGCACCGGCTTGGGCTGCGATGCGGCGTCGAACGTGATGAACCTCGCCAGGTTGGGGTGCGCCGGCAGCGCGAGCAGGGCGCCCGCCTCCTCGCGGAACAGCGCCTCGAACTCGGCCTCGGACAGGTTGCGCGAGCCCGCGGCGTAGTCGGGCGCCTTGAGCGCGACCAGCTCGCGGTCCGGCAGGTGCCTGTGCTCGGCACGCACCGCGAGCAGCACCGAGCCGCCGGCCCCGCGGCCGATCGGCCGGAGCACGTGGAACCCGCCGATCAGGCGCGACAGCGGGACCCAGCCCGGCAGCATGACCTCGAGCGGCGCCGTCGGGGCGGTCTGCTCGGTGCGGGGCCGGTGCGCGAGCCACACGACGACGCGCTCGAGCGTCGCGGACAGGACGGGCGGCAGCGCGGCGCGCGCCGTATCGATCAGGACCGCGATCGCCTCGTCGAGCGCCTCCGGATCCTTGAGCGCGGCGTCGACCGCGCGCGCGGCGGCCTCGAGCTCGACGGCGCGGTCGGTGGCGGGCAGGCCGAGGCGCTGATGCGCTCCGTACGACCGGCGCGAGAGCGCGCCGAGCTCGACCGCGATCGCATCGAACGCGCCGGGCGCGAGCGCGCGCAGGGACGACGTCCCGGACAGGCGCGACAGCAGATCGCCCAGGCGTGCGAGCGCGAGCCGGACCGCTTCGACGCGCGGCGACTGCTCGGGGGGCAGCGCATCGGCGAGGTCGGCGAGGCACTCGACCAGCTCGCGCACCGCGCCGGTGTCGTCGGGATCCGCGGCCGCCCACGCGGCCCGCATGAGCCGCGCGTACGCGCCGAACGCGGCGTCGACCTCCGGGATCATCGACGCCTCGCACACGATCGCGAAGTCGTCGTCGGGGAACGCGGTGCTCCACGCGAACAACAGATCCGTGACCTCGGCGTGGCCGTCGCGGAGCAGCGCGTCGCCGGCCCGCGTCAGCGCGGCCCACACCGCGCGCCGCAGCGGCGACTGATCCGCGGCGCTGCGCGCGACGAGGAGGCGGACCGCGGCGAGCCGCGGCGCGAGGTCGGCCTCGCCGGTCTTGCGCACGCCGTCGAGCAGGCGCACGAGCGCGCGCAGCCGCGCGATGCGCAGGCCACCGTGCGGCACCGGACCGGCCTCCGGCATCGCCTCTCGCGCGAGCAGCGCCGCCTCGATCGTGCCGAGCGCGGCGGCGAGCTGCGCGCGCGCCGGGTCGGTCTCGGGCGCGAGCGCGAGCACGGCGTCGAGCGCGTTGTCGGCGAGCACCTCGCGGTCGAGCTCGCGGAGCAGGCGCATCGAGTGCCGGCGATCGACGGCCTCGTCGTCGGTGGCTTCGGACAGCCACTCGGCCGCGGCCTGGAGCTCGTCGACCGCCTCGCGGGCGTGGCGGAGCGCGGTGGGCGCGTCTCCGGTGTCGAGCGCGTGGCGCGCCGCCGACAGCGCCGCGCCGACGCCGTCGCTGCGGAACCGGCCCCCGAGCTCGAGCTCCAGCGCCTCGAGGAGCGCGAGCCGCCCGTCATCGGTGCCGGGATCCCGGGTCTGCTCGCGCACCCAGGCGAGCGCGCTCGCGGCCGCGCTCGGCAGGAGCGGCACGCCTTCCTCGCGACGCAGATCGGCGACCGCCTCGGCGACGTCGAGCGGCGCGCACAGGAGGAGGCGGTGCGCGAGCGCGTCGGCGTCGGTGGGGAAGTTGATCGCGAGCCCGGCGAGCCCGAGCAGCGCGCCGCGGGCGACGCCCGGGTCCTTGCCGGCGCGGTCGACGAGCACGTCCTTCCACGCCTCCGCGGCGCCGCCGCGATCGAGCGCCGCCGCCGCCGAGGCCGCGGCGCGGCGGAGCTCCGTCGAGGTGGCCGAGGGCCGCAGCTCGCGATCGATGTCCGCGGCGAGCCGGCTGTCGACGTGCGCCAGGAGGCCGCGCGCGATGCACGCGAACCGCCAGACCAGCGCCTCGCGATCACCGAGCAGGCGGTCGAGCGCGGCGCGGGTGCCGCTCCGCGCGAGCACGGCGACCCCGCCGCGGTCGCCGGTGTCGAACCGGCGCACCGCCT
>JAEUJX010000505.1 GCA_016794545.1 Myxococcales bacterium | reverse complement strand
ATCGTGGAGCCGTTCGGCGCGTTGTCGTCGAACGCCTGGCCGACGATCTGCACCTTCTGCGCGCGGTACGTGCTGCGCTCGATCGCGTTCGTGAAGTGCACCGCGAGCCAGCCCTTCGCGGAGCAGATCGCCGCGCTCGGGCTCGGCGTGCTCCGGTCGTCGCAGGTGATGCCCTCGGCGCGGAACGCCGGCACGACCCGGAACGTGCCGAACCGCGGCTGCGTCGTGACGCGTGGGCCCTCCAGCGACGGCGCGCCGACGTCGAGCGCGGCCTGTGCCTCGATGCCCGCCGGCCACGCGGTCTTCGGCGCGAGCACGAGGATGTTCGGGCCGAGCTCCTTCAGCACCTTGTCGGTCAGCTTCCACGCCGGATTGCGTGCGATCAGCGGCTTCGCCTCCTC
This sequence comes from Myxococcales bacterium, assembly GCA_016794545.1. GTDB lineage: Bacteria > Myxococcota_A > Polyangia > Haliangiales > Haliangiaceae > JABFXX01. The sequence goes on along the minus strand of JAEUJX010000505.1, from coordinate 14,877 downwards.
GAGGCCGATGGCGCGGCTCGCGAGCACCTTGCCCTTGGGACCGATCACCTTCAGGAAGCGGTGCAGCGCCGGCGGATCGAGCTTCTGATCGAACGCGACGAGGATCGGTCCGTCGGGCCGCACGTCGCGGGGCCACACCTTCACGATCTGGATCGGCGGCGTCGAGAACGTGCCCGTGACGGGCGCGGCGAGCGTCGCGCCCGAGATCGCCTTGATCCCGGCGGGGACGGTGACCGTGACGTCGGTCGCGCGCGGAAACCGCGCGTCGTCGGAGACGAACGCGGCGACGCGGGTGTCGATCCACTTCCACGCCCCGCGCAGTGCGGGCGAGAACGTCACCGGCAGCGCGGCCTGCGTGCCCACCGCGGCCACGGGGATCATCGCCTCGTCGAACCGGATCCGGATCTCCGACTCCGCCGAGACCTCGCCGGTCGGCAGGATCACCGGCGGCATCAGCGCGCGGGGCGGATCGCTCGGGAGCGAGCCCGGCATCGCGGGCGCGTCGCTCACGGGCTTGCCGGTCGGGACGACGAACGCGATCGGCTGCACGGCGCCCGCGCGCGGCGGTGGCAGCGAGGACGGCCGCAGCGTCGGCGCCTTCGCGTTCGTCGCCGACAGATCCGGCAGCGGTTCGAGCCGCGCGAGCAGTGCCTGCGCATCGCCGTCGGGCAGCGTGCTGACCTGCGCCGCGGCCTGCTGCGTGCGCAGATCGGGAGTCGAGGCGAGCAGGCTGCCGAGCGGGGACGCCGGATCGATCGCGATCTCGGGACGGCCGTTCGAATTCGTGACGGGCTTCGCGGAGGCCGGCGAGGCGGCCGGTGCGGGTGGGCGAGGGGGCGCGCTCGCCTGCTTCGCCGGCGCGCTGCAGCCGGGCAGCACGAGGGTGAGAGCGGTCCACAGACATACCAGTGCACGACCCCGCGTTCGGCGCATGTGCCCATCGTGACACCGCTTCCGGGCCCGTGGTTCCCGGTGGTTGCATGGTCGAGGACAAATGGTCGAGTGCCCTGGCGGTGTTCCAGGACGTCGCGGAAGGTCGCTCGCGGGCAATAGCGCGGCGCGGGCGGGCGTTGGTTCCCCGATGCGTCGCTCGATCCTGCTCGTATCGCTCCTGGCCTCGACCACCGCGTACGCGCTGCCGCCGGGAGCGGATCCCATGCTGCGGGAGGGCGCGAACCACCACAAGGGCGACGACAGCTTCGTCGCGCTGTTCGGGCGCGCGCCGACGGAGGCCGACGACGAGCGGCTGCGGATGGCGGTGCACCTCCAGTACGTGCACGACTGGCTCGCGTCGCGCCCGGCGACCCGGCCGGAGCTCGCGGGCAAGCGGAAGGCACTGCTCGCGGCGCTGCAGCGCTACATCGCGAAGGGCACCACGCCGCAGAACACGAGCCTGCCGTGGCGCACGCCGGTGTTCATCGACGATCAGGGCAACATCTGCGCGGTCGGGTACCTGATCGAGTCGAGCGTGGGCCGCGCGCTGCCGGAGAAGATCGCGAAGCTCCACAAGTACGACTTCCTCGAGGACATCGCGGCGTCGATGCCGGAGGTCGCCCAGTGGATCGAGGAGTCCGGGCTCACGCTCGACGAGCTCGCGTCGATCCAGCCGGCGTACGACGAACCGAGCGTCGAGGGCTGGCGCGGCTGGGACCTCGCGACGTACAAGCCCGCCGACGGACCGTCGACGCGCTACGGCCAGGGCACCTTCAAGAACGGCAACATGGAGGGCGCGTGGAAGGTGACCGGCGGCGAGGCCGGCAACCTCGTGCTCGGCACGGGCGAGCTGACGCGGGGCAGCGGCGCGTGGACGAGCTTCTACGCGACCGGCGAGAAGATGGCCGAGGGCCGCTACGCCGCGAACCAGCCGGAAGGATCGTGGCGCATCTATCACAAGAGCGGCAACGTCGCCGCGGAGGGCCGGTTCGACGCCGGCACGCGCGTCGGCACGTGGCGCTTCTACTACGACACGCCGGCGAAGACGCCGATCGCCGTCGGCCGGTTCGGCGCCGATGGCTCGGTGATCGGGCGCTGGCAGCACTACGATGCGGAAGGCAAGCTGCTCGCGCGCACGTGGACCGAGACGCCGGCGCAGTGGGCGGACGACAGCATCGGTACGAACGGCGGCGAGGGCTTCGTGCTCGAGGTCGTGCCGGGCACCGACGGCGTGCGCCACGTCGTGCACCAGGGCACGCCGGGCAAGGACGTCGAGTACAACGAGCTCAAGCTCGAGCTGTTCGCGAAGGGCAAGGAGAAGCTCTACATCGCGACGACGTATGGTGCGGAGGCGTGGTACGGCGCCGACGGCGTCAACCTCGTCCACGACGCGAACGGGTGGCGAGGAACGGACTGTCGGTGGAGCGCGAAGCGCAAGCTCATCGCGGCGCAGGGCGACGTGCCGCGGCTCGACGGCGTGCTGTCGAGCGAGGCGATGCGGCGCGCGCGGGCCGCGAAGACCGACGAGTACGACGGGATGAAGGACACCGGGGTCGTCTGCAAGGGCGGCACCGTGGAGATCGGCAAGGCGCGGGCGGCGCGGCTCGACGCGCTGCTCGCCTCGCGCGACGCGGTCCGCTCGGCGACGCCGAAGATGGTGCGCGACCTGATCCTCGACCAGGAGGACACCGAGGCGGTCGACGATGACGATCTGTCCGACGACGAGAAGGTGTACCGCAGCGAGCGGGCGAAGCGGCAGGGCGACCTCGCGCGGATCCTCGCCGGCTCGATGGTGATGTACATCGAGTGGCCGCACATCGACCGCCGGTTCACGGAGCTGTACGCGACAATGGCCGGCCGCTACATGAAGCACTGGGCCTCGCGTACCGGGGACGACGGCGATCCGAGCCTGACCGACACCGAGTGACATCGCCCCGGCACCTCGCGTACGATCACGCGATGCGCGACGTGGTGGTGGTGCTGTGCATGCTCTCGGCCTGTGGTGACGACGGTGGAGCGGCGGCGATCGACGCGGCGGGGGCGATCGACGCGCCCGCGTGCGTTGGCGGCAAGACGGTGTTCCTGAACCGCGGCGGAGGAACCTTCACGGCAGGGCCGAACGATAATGCGTCGACGAACACGACGCCCGTCGCCGGCAACATGGCGCGGACGCTCGCCGCGTTCCCGTTCGGGGACCCGACCTGGATGGCGGTCAAGCAGTGCGTCATGCAGGGCCTCGCGCCGTTCAACGTCACCGTGACCGATGTCGATCCGGGCGCGGCGCGCCACCACGAGATCGTGTTCTCGACGCGGTACTGGGACGCGGGCAATCAGGGGGTCAGGTCGCTCTCGAACATCACGTGTCCGAGCGCCGGGCTGCCCGCGAGCGGGATCGCGTTCGTGTTCGCGGAGGCGATCGGCGACATGCCGGTCGCGATCTGCGACGACGCGGTCTCGCAGCTCGCGAGCGTCATCGCGGGGCTCGATCACTCGCGCGACTGCAAGGACTTCCTCGGGACGTTCCAGCCCGCGTGCGGGATGAGGTCGTTCCTCGACCGGGAGATCGCGTGCGGCGAACAGACCGACCGGGCGTGCGTCTGCGGGGGGATGACGCAGAACTCGTTCCGCGGGATGTCGGCCGCGCTCTGCCAGTAGTGCGCTACCTTGTGCCGGCGTGCGCCTGCTCCTGATCACGCCGCCGATGACCCAGCTGAACACGCCGTACCCCGCGACGGCGTACCTGACGGGCTTTCTGCGCGCGCACCAGGCGCGCCTCGGGCTCGAGGTCGGGCAGGCCGATGCGGCGCTCGAGCTGTTCCTCCGGCTGTTCTCGCGCTCCGGGCTCGAGCGCGTCCACCACGAGCTCGCGCAGCGCGCCGGCCAGACCGACGAGCCGCTGCCCGCGTCGATCGCGCAGTTTCTCGCGCACGCCGACGCGTACGAGGGCACGGTCGACGCGGTCGTGCGGTTCCTCCAGGGCCGCGATCCGGGGCTCGCGCTGCGGATCGTCGGGCGCGACTTCCTGCCCGAAGGGCCGCGGTTCGCCTCGATCGCGGGCGACGGCGAAGACGATCCGCTCGGCTGGGCGTTCGGCGGGCTCGGCACGGCGGACCGCGCGAAGCACCTCGCGTCGCTCTACGTCGACGATGTCGCCGATGCGATCCGCGACGGGATCGCGCCAGACTTCGAGCTCGCGCGCTACGGCGAGCGGCTCGCGGCGAGCGCGCCGACGTTCGATCCGCTGCGCGAGGCGCTCGAGGGCGAGCCCACGCTGGTCGACACGATGCTCGACGAGCTCGCCGCGGAGCTCTGCGCGCGGCACCGCCCCGATGTCGTCGGGCTGACCGCGCCGTTCCCGGGGAACATCTACGGCGCGTTCCGGATCGCGCGCGCGGTGAAGGCGCTCGCGCCGGCGACGCGCGTGGTGCTCGGGGGCGGCTACGTCAACACCGAGCTGCGCGAGCTCTCGGATCCGCGGGTGTTCGACTACGTCGACTTCATCACGGTCGACGACGGCGAGGCGCCGGTGCTCGCGCTGCTCGAGCACCTCGCGGATCCGTCGGCGCCGCTGATGCGCACGTTCGTGCGGCGCGGCGCCACCGTCGTGCTCGCGAACGACTCGCCGAGGCACGACATCCCGATCGCGCAGGCGGGCACGCCGACCTACACCGGGCTGCCGCTCGATCGCTACCTCTCGCTGTTCGAGATGCTGAACCCGATGCACCGGCTGTGGTCCGACGGGCGCTGGAACAAGCTGACGATCGCGCACGGCTGCTACTGGAAGCAGTGCACGTTCTGCGACATCACGCTCGACTACATCGCGCGCTACGAGCGGGCGCCGGCCGAGCTGCTCGTCGATCGGATCGAGCAGCTGATCGCGGAGACCGGGCAGACGGGCTTTCACTTCGTCGACGAGGCCGCGCCGCCGGCCGCGCTGCGTGCGCTCGCCGAGGAGCTGCTCCGGCGCGGCGTGGTGATCACGTGGTGGGGCAACGTGCGGTTCGAGAAGTCGTTCACGCCGGAGCTGTGCGCGCTGCTCGCGAAGAGCGGCTGCGTCGCGATCTCGGGCGGGCTCGAGGTCGCGTCGGACCGGCTGCTCGCGCTGATGAAGAAGGGCGTGACCGTCGATCAGGTGTCACGCGTGACGCGCGCGTTCACAGGCGCCGGCATCATGGTGCACGCCTATCTGATGTACGGGTTCCCGACCCAGACCGCGCAGGACACCATCGACGCCTGCGAGCTGGTGCGCCAGCTGTTCGAGGCGGGCTGCATCCAGTCCGCGTTCTGGCACCGGTTCGCGGCCACCGCGCACAGCCCGATCGGCCAGTCCCCGAAGCTGTTCGGCATCACGCTGGCCAGGGCACCGCGCGTGACGTTCGCGAGGAACGATGTCGCGTTCACGGATCCCACCCGGGTCGATCACGACGCGCTCGGTGCCGGACTCCGCCGCGCGCTCTACAACTACATGCACGGGCTCGGGCTCGATCGCGACCCGCGCGAGTTCTTCGACATCACGGTCCCGCGCGCGTCGGTGCCGCGGGACCTGGTCGAGCGCGCGCTTCAGTCCTGATCGTCCCGGACCTTCTTGATCCGGAACGAGGCGCCGGCGAGCGACGGCAGCTCGGTGGGCAGTGCCGCCGGCGCGGTCTGCGCGCGCGGCAGGTGGAGCGAGGCCATCTCGATCCGCGGCGCGCTCGGCGTCACGGCCGCGCGGGTGCTGCCGCGGAGCGAGGGGAGGAGGGAGTCGCGGGGCTCGGGCGCGCGCTCGTTGGGGAGCATCATGTCGCGGAGCGAGGGGACGAGATCGCAGGTCTGGCGGGACGAGCCGCCCTCCTGGGTCTCGCCGACCGGCCACGGAGTCATCCGCGCAGATTCTGCGATCCAGGAATCACGGAGCATCGGGATGTCGAGCTGCGAGTCGTGGTGCATGGCGAAGTGCCCCCCAAAATACGGGCGCCCACGACCAAGCTACCCTACGGTGACAGCCTCGTCCCGAGATTCCTGAACGGCGTTGCGCGTCATGTGCAATCTGCTGTTGGCCTCGTGAGCTGCCCCACGAACCTTTCTGGCGTTAACCTGCACGAACGACCGGGAGTCCCACCGACATGCGCCTTGCTTGCTTTGCTCTCACCGTCCTTGCCCTGTCCGGCTGTGTCGCCGGGCGACCCGCCGAACGGCGCGATGATCGCGCGGACCGCCGGTTCGATCGCAACTCGCCGTGGGACAAGCTCGGCGAGCGCTGGGTCGACGGCCGGATCGATCGCGATGTCATCCCGGTCCAGCGGCGCGAGCGCTACTCGGCGCTCAAGCTGGTCGTCGAGCACTCCGCGCTCGAGCTGCACGACGTGGTGATCCACTTCGGCAATGGCGAGGTCTATTCGCCCGGCACGCGGCTGGTGTTCGGCCAGGGCTCGACCTCGCGCCAGATCGATCTGCCCGGCGGCCTGCGCCACATCGAGCGGATCGAGCTCGTCTCGGGCAATCTTCCGGGCGGGGGGCGCGCGCAGATCGAGGTGTGGGGTCTCGGCGGCCGGCCGCGCTGAGCTCAGAGTCGCTCGATCCAGATCGGCGCGGACCAGGCCATGCGATCGGGGCTCGGTTCGACGACCTCGAGGTAGACGAACTGCTTGCCGGCCGCGAGGTCGATCGTGATGGACTGCCACTGGCCGCCCGCGAGCGACACCCGCTTCACCTCGCGCACCGCCTCGCCGCCGATCTGCGCGGCGTACACGCGAACCTCGAACGCGCCGGTGTAATCGGCGTCGGAGAGGAACACGGAGAGCGATGCGGCCGCGGCACGCGTCGTCAGGTGCTGGCCCATCGGCACGCGGCCGTCGGCGTAGAGCCGGAGCTCCAGTTCCTCGTCCTCGGACGCGTAGACCGAGCGCGCGTCGATCGCGTCGAGCAGCGCGCCCTCGGTGAGCGCGGTGGCGATCACCGCCGTGCGCGAGCTGTGGCCAGTGCCCCAGTTCGCGAAGTGGTTGTCGTGCGGCGCGGTCGGCGCGGTCTCGAAGCCCTTCAACAGATAATAGTCCCAGTCGCTGTGGACACGCGTGTAGCGCGTGACCGCGCCGGTCGTCGCGTCCTTCGTGAGGCTCGGGTTCTCGCGCGTCTCGCCGGCGAATTCGGTGCCCCGGCCGACGAGCACCTCGAACAGCCGGACGTACGAGCGGCCCGCGGCCTCGACCGCGGCGAGGGTCTGATCGACGATCGCGCGGTCGGGCATCGCATCGCCGGAGATCCAGCGCGGTCGCTGTGTCCGCATCGGCTCGAAGTCGTCGAGGCCGAAGTCGTTGAACTTCTTCTCGCGGTCGGAGTTGTTCGTGATGTCGCGCAGCGAGACGTCGAACACCTGGTCCCAGTTGCCGTTCAGCGACGTGTTGCCCGCCGCGCGGAACGTGCGCGGGTGGTTGAGCTGGACGAGCGGCTTCTCTCCGCCCTTCTCGAGACCGGCGAGGTGCTCGCCGTAGAGCAGGTCGAAGCGGCCGGTCGGAACCTTGGCGAGCGCCTCGGAGCCGAAGATGTTGACGTGGTTGCCGGCGGAGTTCGTCGACCACTCCATCGCGGGCAGCGCCACGAACATGCCGCTCGACTGCCGCGTGACATCGCTCGCGACGAGCGACAGCTGCTCGTACTGCGCGGGGATCATGTTCGCCGGATCGCCCTGCTCGAGCGCGCCGTCTTCCGTCGTGTGCGGCGACAGCGCGAGGAAGTCCAGCTGACCCTCGTCGCGCGCGTACTCGTACGCGTAGCGCGCGGCGTCGCTCGGCGTGTCGCCGACGTCGACCGGCTGCATCACGCCCTGCGCGTCGGCGCGGATCGCCTTGCCGTCGTCGAGCGCGGCGCCGGACGCGTTCGCCGCGAAGTGCGCGTGGAGGTTGCCGAAGTACACCTTCGTCTCGTCGGCGTGCTGCTGCGCGGCGGTCTTGCCGGCATCGAGCGAGGCGCCGGAGAGCGACCACAGCCACAGCCGGTCGAACAGCGCGCGATACGGCCGCGCGATCCGCGGGTCGCGGTAGCGCACGTAGTTCTCGAAGTTCTTGAAGAACGCGCTGCCGCTCCAGTTGCCCGAGCCGTTCACCACCACGCGGTCGTCGACGACCATCAGCTTGTGGTGCATCAGCTGGTAGATCGCCGCGTTCGTCTGCTTGTAGCGGATCGTGCCGCCCGCGGCCGCGAGCCGGTTCCACGCCGAGCCCGTCGCCTCGGCGCGATCCGCGGCGTTGATGATCACGCGGACCTTCACGCCGCGCTCGGCCGCCTTCGCGAGCTCCTTGACGAGATCGTCGAACACGAGGTGGTGCATCAGCACGTCGATCGACGTGCGCGAGCGTGCGATCTCCTCCTTGATCAACGCGATCGGCTTGCTCGACGGCGAGAACGCGACCTCGCTCGTCGAGCACGCGCCCGCGTCGGTCGGCGCCGCCGCCCAGATCGCCTCGAAGTGGCACTGGAAGCCGCCGACCAGCGGATCGCCGTCGGCGCTCGTGATCACGATCGTCGACTCCTCGTTGATCGAGGTCCCGGTCGACGACCAGTTGTTGCTGCCCGTCGCGAGCGACACCGCGTCGACCAGCATGAACTTCGCGTGCTGCAGGCCGGCGGGCGTGCCGCCGCCCTTGACGAACCGCACCTCGACGCCGCCCGCGCGGAGCCGCACCGCCGCGGTGTCGCCCATCTCCTGCGACGCGTCCATCGCGAGGCGCACCGTCACGCCGCGCTGCTTCGCGCGCAGGATCGCGTCCTCGATCGCGCGGACGCTGAACGTGTAGTTCGCGATGTCGATCGAGGTCTGCGCCGCGTCGATCATCGCGACCAGCTTCGCGGTCACCGGCGAGCGCGCCTGGAGCACGGTCTTGTCCTCCGGCGTGCAGACGTCGCAGAACGGCGCGGTCATAACGACGTCGATCTGCCGCTGCTCGCCGAACCCGTCGCCCTTGCCGTCGCTCCAGGGATCGGACTCGTCCTCGGTGGAGCCGCAGGCCCCGATCAGGGCTGCCGTGCACACGAAAAGCATCACCGGGCGCGCGCGCATCGGGCAGGGCGTTGCAGGGTCCGTGCCCCGTGGCGGGCCCGCGATTTCGCGGCGATCCATGCCGTCCGGGGTGGCTCGTCCGGTTGCCGGCTCCCGTGGTAACGACGGGGCGGGCCATGCGCACGTCCCAGACCTCGCTCCCGGGGGTGCTCGTCCTCGAGACCGACGAGCACGCCGACGCGCGCGGCAGCGTGCGCGAGGTGTACCGTGGGGATCGGTTCGAGCCCGCGGTGACCTTCGTGCAGGACAACGTCGCGATCTCGGTGCGCGGGGCGCTGCGAGGGCTGCACTACCGCACGGCGCCCCAGGCGAAGCTGGTGATGGTCGTCGAAGGCGCGATCTACGATGTCGCGCTCGACGTGCGGAGGGACTCGCCGACCTACGGCCGGCACGTCGCGGTCGAGCTGTCGGCGGACAACCGGCGGCAGCTGTTCATCCCCGCGGGCTTCGCGCACGGCTACCAGGCGCTCAGCGAGCGCGCGGTGGTCGTGTACAAGCTGTCCGCGCCGTTCGATCCGGCCGACGATCGCGCAGTGCGCTGGGACGATCCGGCACTCGCGATCACGTGGCCGCTCGCGCAGCCGATCCTCTCGGCGCGCGATGCGACGGCCCCGCTGCTGTCGGAGCAACCGTGAGGATCGTCGTCACCGGTGCCGGCGGGCTGGTCGGCAGCGCGCTCGCGCGGCGCGAGGGCGTCGTCGGGCTGTCGCGCGCGCAGCTCGACATCCGCGAGCCGAGCGGGCTCGGCACGTACGACCCGGAGCTCGTCATCAACTGCGCGGCGCAGGCGAACGTCGATGCGGCCGAGGCGGATCCCGAGGCGGCGTTCGAGATCAACGCGCGCGGCGCGGGAGCCCTCGCGCGGCGGTGCGCCGAGCTCGGCGCGCGCCTCATCCACCTGTCGACCGACTACGTGTTCGACGGCCGTGCGACCAGGCCGTATGGCGAGCACGATCCGATCAACCCGATCAACGCGTACGGGCGCAGCAAGGCCGAGGGCGAGCGCCTCGTGCGCGAGGCCGGCGGGACGATCGTGCGCACGTCGTGGGTGTTCGGCGCCGGAGGACGCGGCTTCGTCTCCCAGGTGCTCGCGCGCCTCGCGGCGGGCGAGGAGGTCCGCGCGGCGAGCTCGCAGCAGGGCTGCCCGACGTTCGTCGAGGATCTCGTCGACGCGCTGCTCGCGCTCGCGCGGCTGCCGATGTTGCCCCCCATCCTGCACGTGGTCGGTGATCCGCCGACGACGCGGCTCGATCAGGCGCGCGCGATCGCCGAGCTCGTCGGCGCGTCGCCGGAGCGCATCTTCGACACGCCTGCACCGACCGGCGCGGCACCGCGGCCGGCGTACTGCGTGCTCGGCACGACCGCGCTGCGGGCGCTCGGCATCACGCCACGGCCGTGGCGCGACGGGCTCGCACGCGTCGTCACGTGACGATCACGGGCACGTGCAGGTCGTCGATCCGGTCAGGTTGAACGATGCCTCGATCGCGACCGGCACCGAGCAGAGCGCGCCCGTGGCCGTGAACAACAGTGACTCGGTGCCCGTGCAGGCGGACGTCGTGTACGGCCGCACCGTGATCGTCCGCGTTTCACCGGGCTCGAGCGTACCGGAGACGAGGCCCTCGATCCGGAACGCGCTCGGCGTCGGTGCGCTGACCATCAATCGCACGTTGCCCCAGTTCGTGAGCTTCGCGGTGATCGGCGCGGGACACTGCGAGCCCGAGAACGCGAGCGTCAGCGGTCGGCCTGCGGAGTCAGCGATCTCGAGCTCCGAGCCGATGATCTGTGCCAGAAGGTCGACGGCGAAATTTCCCTCGGAGGTCCCGAGCAGGAGCGTTCCGGTCTTCAGATTGTGAGGATGGTCCGTGCCGACCACCGCGGGCGGCGGGACAATCGTGAGCGCGCCGGTCTGGTTGCGGGGGACGACCACGGGGAGTGGGTCGATCACGGAGAATCCGCCATCCACGTTCGCGTCCACGATCGTGAGGTTCTTGTCCGGATGGTTGTAGATCATGAACGGGAAGAACTTCGGCGCCTTCCCGCATTCTGCGGTCATCTCGAACGAGGTCGGGACCTGTAGGGGCGCAGGGTCCTCGTTCTCCCGCAGGTCCCACAGGCATCCCGATGCCGCGCTCGCCATCGCCACCGCCAATAGCACCGAGGAGCTGCACCGCATGCCGACAGCATAACGTGGAACTCGCTACGCTGTAGGCGTGTCTGAGCGGACCACCCTCGGCGAGCTCGCGCGCCTGTTCCTGCGCCTCGGCACCACGGCGTTCGGCGGCCCGGCCGCGCACGTCGCGATGATGCGGCAGGAGGTCGTCGACGAGCGGAGGTGGATGACCGACCAGGAGTTCCTCGACCTCGTCGGCGCGACGAACCTCATCCCCGGTCCGAACTCGACCGAGCTTGCGATCCACATCGGGCGCGAACGCCGCGGCGCGGCGGGGCTCGTCGTCGCGGGCGCGTGCTTCATCCTGCCGGCCGCGCTGATGGTCGGCGCGCTCGCGTGGGCCTACGTTCGCTACGGCACGCTGCCGGCGGTCGAGCACGTGCTGTACGGGATCAAGCCGGTGATCGTGGCGGTGATCGCGCAGGCGCTGTGGTCGCTCGGGAAGACGGCGGTGACGTCGATCTGGCTCGGCCTCCTCGGCGCGGGGGCGCTCGCCGCGACACTGCTCGGGCTTCACGAGCTGGTCGTGCTCGCGGGCGCCGCGACGCTCGCCGCGATCGTCGCGATGGCCCGTGGCGCCCCACCGCCCTCGCTGCCGGTCGCAGTGATCCCGTGGCCGCTGTTCGCGGTGTTCCTGAAGATCGGCTCGGTGCTGTTCGGCTCGGGCTACGTGCTGCTCGCGTTCCTGCGCTCCGATCTCGTCGAGCGGCTCGGCTGGATCACCGAGACGCAGCTGCTCGACGCGATCGCGGTGGGGCAGGTGACGCCCGGGCCGGTGTTCACGACCGCGACGTTCATCGGCTACCTGGTCGACGGGCCGGCCGGCGCCATCGCGGCGACGCTCGGCATCTTCCTGCCGGCGTTCGTGTTCGTCGCGATCTCGGCGCCGCTGCTGCCGAAGCTGCGCGCGTCGCGGCTCGCGCGGGCGATCCTCGATGGCGTCAATGTCGCGTCGCTCGCGCTGATGGCGGCCGTGAGCTACGACGTCGCGCGCGCGTCGCTGATCGACGTGCCGACCATCCTGCTCGCGGCGCTAGGCGGGCTGCTGCTGATCCGCTTCCGCCTCAACGCGATGTGGCTCGTGCTCCTCGGCGCGCTCGCCGGCGCCGCTCGCCATGCCCTGTAGCATCCCCTGCGCGAGACCGAGCGCGAGCGCCTGGTGCTGGCGTTCGGCCGCCGCGAGCAGCGCGCCGCGGATCGCGGCGTCCTCCTGCTTCTCCGTCGTGATCGCGTCGTAGTCCGCGCCGCTCATCACGCGCTCCTCGGGCGTGACGAACATCTCGGTGTCGCTCGTGATCGTCTGCGACGCGATCGGCTCGCGCGCCTTCTCGAGGGCCCACGCCGGCTTCTTCGCGACGTAGCTCTCCTTGCGCTGCCGCGCGTGCTCCTTGTCGAGCGACTCGGCGACGGCCTCGGCGTCGTTCTGCATCTGCTCCGCGTTGTGCTCTCCGAACGCGGCCTCGAGGAAGCGCGCGACGTGGCGCTCGATCTTGTGGCGCGCGCTCGGGCCGCGGCGCATCCAGCGGAACGGGGGGAGGTTCTCCCACCAGCGCACCTGGCTCCTGCCGAGGAACAGCACGCTGCCGGCGAGCTGGACGAGCAGCGTGCCGCCCGGCGAGCCCGGCTCGGCGGTGAGCCCGGAGGTCGAGAGCGCGGCGAGCCGCTGCAGCTCGCGCTCGAGCTCCTTGCCGGACGTGTCGCCCTTCCAGCCCGGCGTCAGCAGCGCGGCGAGCTCGTTCGCGAGGTCGAGCAGGAGCGAGTTCGCGACCGGCGCGAGCTCCTTGACGGTGATGTCGGGGCGCGCGAGGAGGCGCTTCAGGCGCGCGAGGTTCTCGGCGAAGCCGAACATCACGAGCAGGGTCGTCCGCGCGTGATCCGACAGCGCGTAGCTGGGATCGTGCAGCGCGGTCTGCGGGACGGCGGCGTGGACGATCGCGCCCGCGTCGGCGTCGAGCGTGCGCGTCGTCTCGATCGTGCCGACCTTCCACTTGTTCATCCACATGCTCTTGCCGTCGACCTCCGGCGCGAACCGGTGGACGACGATGTGGCGCTGGTCGGGGTGCTCCTCGCCGAGCTTCGCGCTCATCTTGTGCGCCTGCTTCAGCAGCCACGCCTCGGTCGGCTTCGCCCACCAGCGGAACCAGTACGTGCGGTAGACCGGCGTGGGCTCGGGCGGCGGCTCGGAGGGGACGAGCAGCCGGCGCATCGCCATGCCCGCGCCGACGAACGCGAGATCGATGCCCGCCTTCACCGCGCGCGTGGCCTGGTCGTCGGAGAGGAACACGTGCGGGTGCGTCGGGCCGTCGGGGCCCTCGATCTCGTTGTCGAGGATCACGATCGCCTTGTCCTTGAACCAGTCGGCGAGCGCGATGCCGTCGGCGAGCGGGCGCTCGAGATCGAGGTGGCGCTCGCGGGAGAGGTCCCAGATCGCGGTCTTGAACGCGAGCTGCTCGCCGAGCTGATCCCACGCCTCGATCTCCTCGCGCGTGGTCCGGTGGTTCACGACGAGCAGCACGTCGGCGTCCGAGACCTGGAACGGCCGCGCGACGCGCACGTCGAAGCCGCGGAGCTGCACCGCGCGCGTGCTGATCGGGTCGTCGATCGCGCCCAGCTCCAGCGTGACGTGGGCCGCGAACCGCAGGTACTCCGGCGCGCTCGAGCGGACGCGGATCGTGAGCTCGAGGTTCGCCGTCTCGCCGGCGGGGAGCATGGTGAGCTCGTGGATCCAGCCCGTTCCCGGCGCGAGGTCCTCGCCGTCGATCGAGAAGACGACGTGCTCGTCGCCGAGCTCGGAGTCCGGGGCCGTCGCGACGTGGATGCGGACCACGCGCCTGCAATCCGAGAGCGCGCCGAGTCCGAACCGCGACTGGTTGGTGACGGAGAACCGCACGCGCGACGCCTCGCCGGCGCACAGCGACCGGAGGTTCTCGACGGCCGAGAGCCGCACCGGATAGCGGATCACGAACCGCCCCTGTTCGATCGCGTCGCCCTCCTGGTAGTTCTCGAAGTCGCGCCGCACCGACGGCAACATCGCGCGCTGGAGGATCGACTCCTCGACCTCGAGCGGATCGCCCGGCCCCTCCGGCGCGTGATCGGCGATCCGGAACCGCAGCTCGCCGGGGACCTTGTAGCGCTCGCCGGGCGGGAGGCCGGGCGTGCAGCGCAGCTCGCCGGGCTCCGGCTCGACCCAGCCGCCGTCGGCGAGGGCCAGCGCGAGCTCGTCCTTCGTCGGCGTCGGCATGCCGCCGACGTTCTCGACCTCGACGTCGAACACGCGCACGAGCTCGCGCGGCTCGTACACGCAGTCCTCGTTGAGGCTGTCGTGCGCGAAGTGCACGAGCCGCAGGTCGTAGCGCGACGGGTACACCGCGATCGGGCCGGCGGCGCCGGTCACTTCGATCGCGAAGTTGCCCGGCTCGCCGTCGGCGCCTTGCTTGACGCGGGCGTTGCCGCTCGCGCCGCTGCTCCCCGAGGCGCCATTGCTGCCGCCGGAGTTGCGGTGGTAGTGGGTGCGCGTCTGCGTGTTGCCGGACGAGTCGCGGTACGTCGAGGTCGTCGTCCAGCTGTACGAGTCGCCGCCGCGGCCGCCGGAGCCGCCGGAGCCACCGCTGCCGTTGACGCCGGGCTTGCCGCCGGAGCCGCCGCTCACGTCGTGGCGGATCAGCATGAGCAGCGGCTTGTCCTCCGCGCGCACGCACACCACGATCTGGCCGCCCTCGCCGGCGGGGGCGCCGGAGGT
>JAEUJX010000495.1 GCA_016794545.1 Myxococcales bacterium | reverse complement strand
CGCACGACCTCGTACGGCCCGTCGAAGCAGCGCTTCGCCTTGTCGTAGTCCTTCGGCGACAGCGAGTCGTGGAGACCCGCTAACGCGACCGTCGGGACGGTGATGTTCCTCTTGAGCGCGGGCGGCATGCGCGGCGACAGCGCGGCGTAGTAGCTGGCGGCGGCCTCGGCGGAGCCCGGCTGCGAGAGTGATCGCTTCACGTGATCGGTCTCGGCGGCGGGCAGGCTCTTCCACGCCGGTGACCAGCGACGCCACAGCTCGTCGACGTAGGCGAAGTTGTTCGCGCGGATCGTCTCGCCCGCGCTCTTGCGGCGCAGCGGGAAGAAGTGGCGCACGTTCCACAGCATCTTCGGCGTCGGCGGGAACACCGAGCGCGGGTGCGGCACGCCGACCGTGACGAGCAGGCGCACGCGCTCGGGGCCGAGCGCGGCGGCGTTGTAGGCGGCGAGCGCGCCCCAGTCGTGGCCGACGACCGTCGCCTGCGCTTCACCAAGTGCTTCGATAAGCGCGAGCACATCGCGGCCGAGCGTCTCGCCGTCGTAGCGGCCGTCGGCGGGGATCGAGCTCGGGTGATAACCGCGCAGGTACGGCGCGACGGCGCGGAAGCCGGCGGCGGCGACGGCGGGCATCACCGCGTCCCAGGTGTGGGCCGTGTCGGGGAAGCCGTGGAGCAAGAGGACCAACGGACCCGAGCCTTGCGTCAGATACGCGAACCGGATCCCGTTGGCGTCCACATAGTCCACGGGAGGAAGCTAACCGCGATATCGTGTGACGACCAGTTCGTGAGGGGGGCGATGCATCGAGTCAACGCGGGGTTCACGCTGGTCCTGCCGCTGCGGCCCGAGAGCGTGGACGCGTGCGGGGCGCTGCTGACGGAGCTCGACGCCGATCAGGCGCGGCTGCCGTTCGCGCGGTCGACGACCACGCACTTCGCGACGATCACGATCATCCCGGCGCAGATGTACCGGGACCGCGTCCTGCCCGCGACGCTCCTGTTCGCGACGAGCATGTGCGGGCCGGTGCGCGTCCATGTCGAGGAGCTCGTCGAGCTCATGGGCAGCGAGCTGCGCGTGCTGTTCGCGCACTGCGAGGGCTTTCGCGCGGACTTCTCCGACGGCGAGATGCAGGACTTCATGCTCGCCCGGCGGCACGCGGACACGTTCTACTCCGGGATGAATCACCTGAGCCCGCAGTGCGTGAAGCGGCACCGCGAGCTGCGCGAAGCGATCGAGCAGTTCATCGACGAGCGGCAGGCGCAGGGAGGCCTCACCGGCAGCGCGAGCGAGGTGCGCAAGGAGATCCAGGCATTCGTACGATCGCGCCCGGATCTCGCGTGGACCGAGGAGCGGTTCGAGCCGACGCTGCGCGCGTGGCTCGCGTATCACTGGCGCTCGCTCGTCGTGGAGGGCTTCGTCGCGTCGCTGCTCGTCGCGAGCGTCGTGCGGATCTTCGTCGAGGCCAAGCTGCTCACCTGGTTCGTGGTGGGCGGCTGGTCGCTGGTGGTCGCGTTCCTGGCGCTGGTCGTCGTGCTCGGCGTCTCGATCTCGCGGGCGGAGGCGAAGCAGGCGTTCGTCGCGCAGCGCCCGCCCGACGACCGGGCGCGGACGCTGGCCTCGATGACGAACCGGCCGGTGATCAACGAGTTCGTGCTCGCCGGTCCGATCAAGCCGGAGGGCTCGCTGCGCCCCGTGTTCCTGCAGCTCGCGTTCTGGGTCGTCGCGCGCGTCGTCGAGGGCGTACCGGGGATGTACTACGTCGGCTCCGGAATCGACATCCCGACCGTCGCGACCGCGCGCTGGATCGTGACCGACCGCGGCCGGAGGGTGATGTTCATCTCGAACTTCACGAACTCCGCGCACGGCTACATCCGCGACTTCATCGAGACGCGCGGCGGCGCAATGCGCATCAACCTGTCGTTCGGCTTCGGCTACGGATTCCCGAAGACGCGGTGGATCGTGAGCGGCGGCGCGCTCACCGATCCGAACGCGTATCTCTACTCGCTCGCGCAGAACCAGCTACCGACGTGGTTCTGGTACGGACCGCACGAGGACGTCAGCATCGACAACATCAAGGTCAACCGGAAGATCCGCGAGGGCTTGTTCGCGGACCTCAGCCCCGAGGAAGAGAAGCAGTGGCTCCACCTCCTGTGAGCGAGACGCTCGAGCTGCACGACATCCAGGGCCTCGTGCTCCGCGGCTACGGCACGCTGCGCGCGGCGCAGTTCCTCGTGCTCGAGATCGTGGACGACGAGCTCGCGCGCGCCTACCTCCAGGGCCTGGTCGGGCGCTTGAACCTCGCGCGTGACTCGCCGGCCGGCGTCGCCCTCCAGGTCGCGTTCACGGCGAAGGGGCTCGCGAAGCTCGGCGTGCCCGAGGGCGCGCTCGCCACGTTCTCGCGCGAGTTCCTCGAGGGCATGGACGACGACGTCCGCGCGGTCTCGCTCGGCGATCTCGACGGCAACGAGTCCTCCGGGTGGCGATGGGGAAAGCGCGGCGAGCCGATGCACGTGCTGCTGATGGTCTACGCGGAGACCCAGCCGATCCTCGACCGCGAGCTCGCCGCCGAACGCGCGCGCTTCGCCGGCGCCCTCGCGGTGCTGCACGAGCGGACGACGACGACGCTCGCCGGGAACAAGGAGCACTTCGGCTGGCGCGACGGCATCTCGATGCCGACGATCGCGGACGTCCCCAAGGATCCGTCGCGCACGAAGGAGAAGACGGAGAAGAAGGAGTCCTGGACCGATCCGCTGCCCGCGGGCGAGTTCGTCCTCGGCTACAAGAACGACTATCAGGCGTTCACCGAGTGCCCGACCGCCGAGCTCCACGACGATCCGGGGGACCACCTGCCCCGCGTCCCCGGCGAGCCGCGCAAGAGCCTCGGCAAGAACGGCACGTACCTCGTGTTCCGCGAGATGACCCAGGACGTCTCCGCGTTCTGGAGCTACCTCGCGAAGGAGTCGCGCGAGCCCGGCGCCGACGCGTGCGCACGCGCGATCGCGCTCGGCGCGAAGCTCGTCGGCCGCTGGCCCAGCGGCGCGCCGCTCGCGACCTCGCCGGAGCGGGACCGGCCCGAACAGGGAGGCGACAACGAGTTCCTCTACACGCACGACACCGTCGGCCTCGCCTGCCCGCGCGGCGCTCACATCCGCCGCGCGAACCCGCGCGACGTCCACGCGCTCGAGGATCGCGGGCACTCCGCGTCGATCGCGATGGTCCGCAAGCACCAGATGATCCGCCGCGGCCGCGCCTTCGGCCCCCCAGTCGTCGCGACGATGGAGCCCGAGAAGATCTTCGCCGCCCGCGACGCACCGCGCGCCGACCGCGGGCTGCACTTCATCTGCCTCGTCGGCGACATCAGCCGCCAGTTCGAGTTCGTGCAGCGCAACTGGATCCAGTCGGCGAACTTCGACTCGCTCTACAAGGACGGCGACCCGCTGATCGCGGCGCGGCGCCCCGAGGGCCACCGGAATCAGAACGACGAGCACACCGTCGCGGCCGAGCCGCTGCGCCGCAAGTACAAGCGCCTGCCCCGGTTCACGCAGCTCGTCGGGGGCGGCTACTTCTTCCTCCCGGGCATCGCGGCCCTGAAGTTCATCGCGCGCCTGCCATGACGATGCTGCGGATCATCGGCCTCTCGCTGAGCTTCGCGTTCGGCGTGCTCGTCGCTCTCGTGGTCTCGATCTACATCTTCTTCCGCAGCCTGGTCCGCGGCGCCCGCGCGTTCCACCCGCGCGGCTCGGTCTGCCGGGCGCAGATCACCGCGCTCGACGACGTCGCCGGGCCGCGCCTCGCCGGCGCCGCCGAGGTGCGGTTCGCGAGCTCCACCGCCGACGAGAACGCCCCCGATCCGAGCATCATCGGTCTCTCGATCAAGATCCGCGACCGCGATCAGGATCTCGCGTTCGGCACCTTCGAGTCGTTCGCGAAGGCCGGCAAGGCCACCGAAACCACGAACGTCGCCGACTACCTCGCGAACGAGTACGCCTCCGTCGCCCCGTGGCGCGTGAAGGGCGTCGGCATCGCCTGGCTGCGCCTGGTCCCCGTGCCCGAGGCCAGCGCGCCGAAGACCGGCCTGCGCACCGAGCGCCTCGACGCCGACATCGCGGCCGGCCGCGCGACGTTCATCCTCGAGGCCCGCAGCGCCCCGAACCCCGACGGCCCACTGCTCTGCCAGCTCGCCAAGGTGCGGCTGACCGAGCGCGTCCCGGCCGACGATCCCGAGCACCGCATCTCGATGTTCCGCACCGGCCGCGGCATCGTCCCGACCGGCTTCCGCAACGGCGTGCGCGCGATCGTCTATCCGGTGAGCCAGCTCGCCCGCCGCCTGCGCGGCGGTTAGGGGCAGAACCTACGGCGCGAAGAGCGCGACGAACGCCTCGGGCCGCCTGACCTCCTCGGCGCGCAGCGCGACGAGGCCGGCCTCCCGCAGCGCGGCTCCCTCGTCGCCGCCGAGCAGGTCGCCGAGGCGGACGCGCGCCGCGGCGGCGTGCAGGCCGAGCTCGGCGGCGTCGGCGGCCGCGATCGCCGCGCGGTACGCGCGCACCGCGCCCTCGGCGTCCTGGCGGGCCTGGCGGAGACCCGCGCGGCGCAGCGTCGCGATCGCGCCGTGCCACGGGAGGTTCTCCTTGCCGATCACCTCGGTGTGGTGCTCCGCGATCGCGAGGAGGCGCTCGCGCTCGCCGCCGGTCACCACGCGGGCGGCCGCGAGTGCGGTGCGCGCCTGGAGCTCGTTGACCTCGAACCGCACGACCTGGATCTTCGTCAGCAGCGACGTCGACATCGGGACCCAGCCCGCCTCGAGGCGCTTGCGGGCGGCGAGCACGTCGCCGGCGTAGATGTCGAGCAGCGCGTTGGAGGCCATCTCGTTCCAGTGCTGGAGCTGGTAGCCGCGCAGCGACCAGCGATCGGAGATCTGGTCGACGGCGGCGCGGCCACCCGCCACGTCGTCGCGCGCGATCCAGTGGACGATCGAGATCGTCGCCGGCAGCGCCCACACGGCGTAGAGGTTGCCCTGCACCTGCGCCTCGTGGAGGCGCGCCGGGAGCATCTGGCTGAGCGTCTTCAGCGAGCCGAGCTGGACCTGGGCCCAGTGACTGAGCGCCTGCACCGTGTTGCGCTCCCACACGACGTTCGCGCAGTTGGTGGAGAACATCTCGTCGGACTTCTCGGCGCGCTCGAACGCCCGGCGCCACTGCCCCTGGAAGTACGCGATGTACGCGTGCGCGAGCTCGACCCAGCCGCGCAGGTACGGATCCGCGAGCTCCTCTCCGCCGGTGGCGGCCTCGACGAGCCGCAGCGCCCGCTCGGGCGGCGCACCGCTCGCCGCGACGTGACACGCCTCGAGCAGCAGCGCGCGCCGCGTGCGGACGGACTCCCCGGCGTTCAGCGAGAGCAGGAGGTTGAGCGCCTGGAACGACGCGCCGTGGATCCAGTCGGTCATCGACAGGCCGCAGGCGGCGGACCACACGATGTCGATCTTCGCGAGCTCCTCGCGCGACAGCTGGCTCTCGTCGCGCGGCTTGAACTTGGTCCCGCGCACCTTCACGCGCGCCCGGCGCCACAGGAGCGAGGCCAGCGCGCGGCGCGGCGTCTTCGGCAGCTCGAGGTGGACGGACTCGAGCAGGCGCTCGAGCACCACCATGCCCTCGTCGATGTGCCCCGAGCGGAGGAGCTGCAGCGCCGCCTTCTGCTCGAGCTCGAGCGCGTCCGCGGCGACCTTCGACTCCCGGGCGAGCGCGAGATAGACATCGGCCGCCTCGCGGCCGCGGCCCGCGTTCGCGTACGCGTCGCCGAGCTTCGCGCGCAGCGCCGGCGACATGTCGGGGGCGAGCGAGATGCAGCGCTCGTACAGCCGCACCGCGCGCTCGAACGCGAGCGCCTCGGTCGCCTTGTCGCCGGCGCGCGCGTACAGCGCCGCGGCGCGGGCCGGCTCGCCCGCCTGCTCCCAGTGCACGCCGACGAGCATCGGCTGCGTGTCCGCATCGGTCGCCTCGAGCGCGACGGCGAGGCGGCGGTGCAGGTCCGGCTTGCGTTCGCCCGTGCGCGCGGTGACCGCGCGGCGCGTGCGGTCGTGGAACGGCTCGACGGAGTCGCGGCGCGTGCGCCCGGTGGCCCGCAGCAGGTGCGCGGTCTGCAGGTAGCCGACGAGCGGCAGCAGCTTGGCCGGCGTGACGCCGAGCGCGCGGCTCGCGACATCGAGCGGCAGCGGTTGGCCCGCGGCGGCGACGAGCTCGAGCAGCTCGCGCTCTCTCGGCTCGAGGACGTCGATGCGCTCGGCGAGCACCTCGTCGAGCCGCACCTCGTCGCCGGTCATCCCCGCCTCGCCGCGCATCGCCGCGTGGCGCACGAGCTCGGCGACGAACATCGGGTGCCCGGCGGACTCGCGCACGATCGTCGCGGTGATGGCCTCGGGGTTGGGCGCGCGCACGGTCGTGGCGAGCGAGCGCGCGAGCTCCACGGTCTCGCGCTCGTCGAGCGGCGCGAGCTTGAGCTTGCGGAAGTTCCCGCCGAACTCGATCGACGGCGCGTCGCCGCGCGGCCACGCGGTGCTGAGGAGCAGCACGCACGGCGCCTCCGGTGGCCGCAGCACGGCATCGAGCAGCGCGAGGCTGTCCTCGTCGGCCCAGTGCAGGTCGTCGATCAGGATGACGAGCGGATGGCGCGCGCCGATCCGCGCGATCAACTCGCGCACCGCCGCGAACACGCGGCGCCGCTGCTCGTGCGGGTCCGGCACGTGCGGCACGGGGGGCTGCTCGACGATCACCGGCACGCCGCGCAGCACCGGAAAGATCTCGGCGAGCAGGCCGATGTGGAACGGCAGCAGCGCGGCCGCCTCCTTCTCGGGCAGGCGCGCCATGAAGCGGCTGATCGAGTCGATCACGCCGTCGATGCCCTTGTACGGCACTGACTCGCGCTCGTAGCAGCGCCCGCGGAGCACCACGACGTCGCGGCGATCGAGGCCGGCGATGAAGTGCTCGGCGAGCGCGCTCTTGCCCATGCCGGACTCGGCCTCGATCAGGAGGTTCACCGGCACGCCCGTGTCGCACTCCGAGAGCGCCGCCCGCAGGAGCCCGAGCTCGCGCTCGCGGCCGACGAACGTCTGGCGCGGCATCGGCGTGTGCAGCACCGACTCGCGGCCGATCGCCGGCGACGCGGCGCGGGCGGTGCGCAGCGACACGGCGAGGCGCTTCAGGATCTCGCCGCGCGTGGGGCGCGCCGACGGATCGATCTGCAGGAGATCGCAGCACAGCGCGTCGAGATCGGGCGGGACGTTGGTCGACAGCGCCGACGGCGGCTTCGGGACGAGCCGCTGCTTCTCCATCATCATCTCGATCGCGTGGCCCTCGATCGGGAACCGCCCGGTCAGCGCCTCGTAGAGGATCACGCCGACCGCGTAGAAGTCCGCCTCGGGCCCGGCCGGCCGCGAGCTCGCCTGCTCCGGCGCCATGTACGCCGGCGTCCCGACCAGCTCGCTGTCGCTCCACGACAGCGGATCGCGGTCGTGGCGCGTGACGAGCCCGAAGTCGAGCAGGATCGCCCGGCCCTCGCTGACCAGCACGTTGGTCGGCTTGACGTCGCGGTGGACGTGACCGGCGTCGTGCAGCACGCCGAGCCCGGTGACGAGCTGGGACAGCGTGTCGCGTAGCCGGAGCAGATCGCCGCCCCGGAGCCAGGACATCAGGTCGACGCCCTTGATCAGCTCCATCGTGAAGAACCAGTCGCCGCGCGACTCGATCAGCTCGCCGAGGCGGATCAGGTTCGGGTGGTGGATGCCGGAGATCGCGCGGAACTCCTGCTTGAAGAACAGGATCGAGCCGCCATCGAGTCGGTGAAGGGTCTTGAGCGCGACGCGCTCCCCGCTCTCCTTGTCGAGGGCCTCGAACACGATGCCCATGCCGCCCGCACCGATCTCGCGGATCAGCTCGAACCGCTCGGTTCCAGAGAAGTGGCGCTGCACCCACTTCTCATCATGCCCGAACGGCGGGTCAGAGAGCTTCGACCAGCGTCGCCTTCAGCGTCTCCATCTGCGAGCACGAAGCACCTTCGCTCGCCGCGCGGCCCTTGTCGGTCGAGCACACGCCGCTGTCCGCCGGATAGTCGTGGCCGATCCGCGTGGACTTCTCGATCGACAGCGCGTCGCCCTCGATCGTCAGCACGACGTCCGACAGCTCGGGCATCGTGCACACGCCGGTGCTGCTCGTGAAGCCGGTCGTCACCTCGAAGCCGGTCAGCGCGGCGCCGTCCGTGCTCGACAGCGTGAACGCGAAGCTGATGTTGCCCTCGAACTGCGTCAGTGCCGCCTTCTGCCGGCAGTCCTCGAGCGACGCGCACGAGTAGATGTGGAGGTAGTCGCGGCCGAGGATCGTGCTGTGCTTCGCGAACGCGAACCCGTGCTGGTCGGAGAACGGCGTGCCGCCCGGCGTGCAGCCCTGGTCGTTGAGCAGGTGGCTCTTCACCTGGTAGATGCCCTCGACCTCGGCCGCGCGGTCGGCGAACTCGCCGTCGGTGGCGCAGGCAGACGCGGTGAACAGAGACAAGGCGAGGAGAGAGAGGTGCTTCATGGTCCTCGGCTCTCGAGCAACCGCCGGGCCAGGCCTTGGCCGCCGCGCCGGCCGCGCTTCGGGCGCGATCGTGAACCGCGCATCACGCCACACAGGTACGACGGACGATCACGGTCGCCGCCGCTGAAGCCACATCGGCCTCGAAAACCGGCGCCCGCGGCCGGTCTCGTGTAGGGTCCGCCCCATGGTTCGCTTCGGTGTGCTCGTCGTCGCGCTGGCCGCGTGCGGCCGTGGTGCGGCCCCCGCACAGCGCGCCGCTGCACCGGCCCCGGCGCCGATCAGCCGCGCGGCCGCCGCGCCGCCGGCGCCGACCGCGGATGGCGTGCTCGAGGCCGTGACCAGCCGCTACCTCCCCGGCCTGCGGCGCTGCTACGAGCGCCAGATGCGGCGCGACACGCGCGTCCAAGGAACGCTGACGCTCGCGTTCACGATCGACGAGCGCGGCCGCGTGATCGAGGCCAGCGCCCGGGGCCGGATCGCGCCCCGCCTCGGCGAGTGCATCGAGCGCCGGATGCTCGCGTGGCGGTTCGAGGCTGCCCCGGCGGAAGCCAGCTTCCGGATCCCGGTGCGCCTGAGCACGCTGTGAGGCAGACTGGGGAGATGACCCGGATCGCAGCGCTCCTGCTCGTCGTCGCGTGCGCGGGATCACCGTCGCGCACCGCCGAGCCCGCGCGCGATCTCGATGTCGCGCGCCAGCCGCACGAGGTCGCACCCGGATCCGCGCCGCCCGCCGCACCGGCCGAGCCGCCGCCCGTCGGCGAGCCCGCGCCGCCACCGCCGCCCGCGACGTCCACCACGCCGGCCGCGAAGCCCACGCCCCCTGCCGCGCCCGATGCCGCGACCATCGCGCACCTGAAGTGGCCGGCGGGCACGGCGTCGTTCGTGCTGCGCAGCTCCGCGCACGTCTACGCCTCGCCCGACGAGAAGTCCGAGCCGCTCGGCAAGATCATCGCCGGCACGCGGCTGCCCGTCGGGGCGTTCCTCGAGGGCGACAAGCGCTGCAAGGTCTGGCTCGCGGCCGCGCCGCGCGGCTGGGTGTGCGGCCGCTACGTCGGCCCGAGCACGCTCGCGCCGGAGGCGATCGTCCAGCCCGAGCTGCCGCGCGGGAAGCTCCTTCCGAACGAGTACTACGGCGTGAAGGAAGGCGCGAAGCGCTACGCGACCGAGGACGACGTGCGGGCGGGCATCGCGAAGCCCGAGCCGAAGTCGAAGTCGACGTACATGGTGACGAAGGACAAGACCGTCGAGATCGACGGCGTCGTCTACGCGAAGACGACGGTCGGCCTGATCGCGGTCGCCGATCTCTATCGCCACTGGCCGTCGACGTTCGCCGGCATCGACCTCGTGGCGTCGCCGCCACCGGCGTGGCCGTTCGCGTGGGTGATCGCGAAGAACAAGAAGGACGTCGCGGCCCGGGCGACGCCGAACAAGAAGGGCGCGCCCGCGGGCACCCTCGCCCACCGCGCGATCGTCCCGGTCCTCGAGGAGAGCGGCGACTACGTTCGCGTCGGCGAGGGCCAGTGGGTCGAGCGCGCGGCGGTCCGGATCGCGCGCAAGCGACCGCGTCCTCCGGTGGCCGACGCACCGCCGAAGTGGATCGATCTCGATCGCGACGAGCAGGTGCTGGTCGCGTACGACGGCGAGACGCCGGTGTTCGCGACGCTCGTCTCGTCGGGGATCCGCAAGACCGACACGCCCACCGCGCTCTACCGGATCCGGTCGAAGACCTCCGTGCAGAAGATGGCGGCCGAGGAACGCGAGGCCTCGCACTACACCGTCGAGGAGGTACCGTGGGCCACGCGCTTCCGCAGCGGTCTCTACTTCCACGCGGCGTACTGGCACGACGGCTTCGGCAACCGGAAGAGCCACGGCTGCGTGAACCTGTCGCCGAAGGACGCGAAGTGGGTCTACGACTGGACGGAGCCGACCATGCCCGAGGGCTGGAACGAGCTCGAGGTCCCGGAGAGCGGCTCGGTCGTCGTGCAGATCCGCGACGAGAAGAACCCCGAGCCCAAGCCGTTCGACTACGTGAAGGAAGCGAAGGAGCGGGTGAAGATCCGCAAGCTCGAGGCCGAGCTGAAGAAGAAGCGCGAAGCGGCCGAAGCCGAGGCTGCGGCCGCCGCGGGGACCGCACCCGCACCGGCCGTCCCCGCGCCGACCGGGACCGTCCCCGCGCCGGCCGGGACCGTCCCCGCGCCGGCCGCCGCCACGCCCTGAGGCGCGGCTGTACTCGATCGGTCAGATCCACGAAGCTCCGCGTCGAGTGGCCGCCGCGCTCCGCACGTGGAAGGTGGCCGTGCTCGTCGGCATCCGGGCGTATCCGAAAGGTCCGACCTGTGCTCTAATCCGGCGATGCGGTGCGCGGTTGTCGTGTTGTTGCTCGCTGCCTGCGGCGAGGAAGCCGGCGCGCCGGCGCCTCCTCCGGTCGGCATGCCGCCGATCGGCGAGAAGCCTGCCAACACGGTGGGCGGCTTCACGATCGAGCTGCCCGAGGAGACGCTCGCGGCAGGGGCCGAGACCTATCCGTGCTGGATCTTCCCGATGGAGGTCGTCGGGCCCTCGATGGTCGTCGGCGGCGCCGTGCTCCGAACCACGCCCGGCCTGCACCACGGCAACATCACGAGCCGGCCGAAGACCGGCGAGGGCATCCGCCGCTGCGAGGCCGGCGCCGGCAACGAGGGCACCGACATCACGCGCGGCGGCATGGTGCTGTTCGGCTCCTCGACGCAGAAGTCCGGCGAGGAGTGGTACCGGTTCCCCGACGGGGACGGCTACCGCGTCCGCACCGGCTTCGAGATCGTCGCGCGCATGCACTACCTGAACCCGACCGACACGCCGCTGAAGGTGAACCCGGTCTACGAGTGGTTCACGATCGACGAGTCCAAGCTCGTCCACGAGATGGGTCCGTTCCTCTGGATGTACAACAACTTCTCGATCCCGCCCCGCCAGATGTACACGGCGAGCGCCGACTGCTTCCTGCCGAACGATCATCCGTCGCAGATCGTGACGATGCTGCCGCACATGCACGCGCTCGGCCGATCGCTGAAGGGCAGCTTCATCGGCGGCCCGCACGACGGCCACGCGTTCCTCGACTCCGAGGGCTACAACCCCGACGACGGCGTGCTCGTGCAGTACGAGCCGCCCGTCGATCTCACCGAGGCCGAGGGCGTCCGCTTCGAGTGCACCTGGCAGAACACGTTCGACAAGACGATCGTCGAGGGCGTCGGCGACAACGAGATGTGCATGGTGTTCGGCTACGCGTGGCCCGTCGACAAGGCCTACACCCTGGTCGCCGATCCCACGAACTGCATCATGTTCCCCACGCCGCCGCCGAGCTGACGTCAGCTCCGCCGAAGGCACAGCCGCTCGAGCGCGGAGACGAGGTCCGGCTCGTCGGACCGCGCGTGCACGAGCACGCTGCGATCGTCGCGGGCCTCGCGGCGGACGAGCTCCGCGAGGCGCACCGCCGCCGCGCGATCGCCGGCGTCGATGCGGGGAAGCAGGGCGCGGATCTCGTCGAACACGGCCGGCGCGATCGTCTTCTCGGAGACGCCCGGCGTGCACCCGCGCGACCGGCCCGCGGTGAGACTGCACGCGCCGCCGATCAGCGCGCAGAGCGGATGGCGGCACGACGCGGTCATCACCACGCCCAGGTGCGCAGGCCGATCCAGCCGTGCGCACCGAGCCACAGCGCCATCGCCGAGAATGCGAGGGCACAGGTGATCGGGAACGCGCGCCAGTACAGCGGCGGACGATCGGGGCGGCGCGACCAGCGGATCGCCGAGTAGAGCAACGCGGCGGACGCGAGCGCGAAGCCGATGGTCAGCGCGCAGACCGCGATCGTGAGCGGGTGGACGATGCCGATGACGCCGCGGAAGAACGCGCCCTCCAGGGCGAGCGGATACAGGCCGCAGCACAGGCCGGCGATCGCGGGCCACACGAGCAGCGAGGCCGGCAGCACGCGCCGCCGCTCCATCGCCGAGAACAGCAGCACCGCGATGCACCAGACCGGCGCGAGGCGCAGCAGCAGCATCGCGAGCCCGAGGCCGAGGTAGCGAAGATGGGCCAGCACGCTCGACTCGGCCTCGGCGTACGAGAAGCCCGTGAGCATGATCGGCGTGCCGTCCTCGGCGGTCGCGAAGCGCACGGAGCTGCCCGACTCGTGCGTCGCGCGGTACGCGCCGTCGGCGGCGGGCACGAGCTCGAAGACGTCGCCCTGGAGCTCCTCGACGCGAAGGCCGGCGTCCGTGCGCGAGACGCTCCAGCCCATCAGCGCGCGATCGATGAAGCCGAACGCGTCCGCGCTCGGGCTCGCGTAGGCGAAGTACCCGGCGCCCGGCAGCTCCGGGGCGTCCGCCGCCGGCGGGTCGGGGGTATCCGCTGCCGGCGCGGCGACGGCACGGCCGCGCGCGAGATATCCGTAGAGCAGCTCGCGCAGCTCCTTGTAGCCGCGGCGCATGTAGTTCGCGTTGAGCAGCATCACGTAGCCGGCGCCCAGCGCCGGGAAGTACCGGAGGCTCGCGTGGAAGCCCGGCATGCCGCCGTCGTGGCCGCGCCCGAGCAGCGGCATCGAGACGTCGCCGTAGTTCGCGAGGCCGTAGTCGCTGTCGAGGCGGCCGTAGGGCATGGTGCCGTTGCGCTCGATCCGCGCGAACGCCGCCTTCGAGATGATCGGCGGGAACCCGTCGCCGCGCGCGAGGTAGAACTGCACGAGCTTCGCGAGGTCCTCCGCCGAGCACAGCAGCGCTCCGCCCGGGCGGTGCGCGAAGATCTGGAACCGCGCCGCGCTGCCGTCGAGCAGGTAGCCGGTCGCGAGCCGCGCGGACAGATCGTCGGTGCGGTGGTACGCGGCACGCGTGATGCCGAGCGGCGCGAGGATCTCGCGATCCAGATACACGTCGAACGGCTCGCCGGTCACGACCTCGATCGCCCGGGCCGCGAGCGTGGAGCCGACGTTCGAGTACGCGTGCCGCGTGCCGGGGCGCCAGCGCACCCGGCGCGACCGCGGGTTCAGGGCGAGTGCGTCCGCCGTCGCGAGGCGCTCGTCGTCGGTGAACACCTCGTTGAAGCGCACCTCGTCGATCCCGGAGGTGTGCTCGAGCAGCTGCGCGAGCGTGACCGGGCTCTCCGCTTCCCAGGGGTTGTCGACGGCGCCCGGCAGGATCTCGCGCAGCGGCCGGTCGAGGTCGAGCTTGCCTTGATCGACGAGGCGCATCACGCCGAGCACGACGACCGACTTCGCGAGCGAACCGACGCGAAACGCGGTCTCGGCCGCGATCGGTGCCCCCGTCGCGCGGTCGCGCACGCCGACCCCGCCGACCCACTCCACCCCCTCGCGGCGGACCAGTGCGATCGCGACGCCGGGCAGCCGCTCCTGGTCCAGCACGCCCGCGATCCGGCGGCGCAGCTCCTCGATCGTGCGCGGTGCCTCGTCGGCGGCGACCGCGGGCTCCGCGTCGACCTGCGGGACATCGATCTCGGCCGCCGTCAGCCGCTCGTGGGACGCGCACTGCGTGTACGCCCAGACGGCGCACAGGACCAACGCGAGGGCGGCGCGGCGCGCGTGCACGCCCTCGATTCTAATCGGTCTCGGAGTCGTGCGCGTGCCGAGCAGCCTCGAGCAGCTCCGGCTCCACGACCGCGGGGTCGAGCACGACCTTGCCGTCGTGGGCGGCGTGCACCGCAGGTCCCTTCACGACGAAGTCGCGCGCCCCCTCGACGTACACGACGATGTGATCGGGCGCGACGTGCCGTACGGCCCCGATCTCCTCGCCACCCTCCGCCAGGTACACCTGATAGCCGACATCGATCTGGAAGCGCGCGTGTGTGCCGGTGCTCATGCCTCCACCGTAGCGCCGATCTAGCGTGCGCGCTCGGCGCTCGGCGCGATCAGGTCGAGCTTGTTGCCGAACGGATCCCAAAACACGATGACCTGCCCGTATGGCTCGTCGCGCGGTCCGTTGACGACCTCGACGTTCGCCGCGCGCAGCCGCGCGAGCGCGCCGGCGAAGTCGTCGGTCTCGAGGAACAGGAACACGGAGCCGCCGGTCTGGTTGCCGATGCGCGCGCGCTGATCGTCATCGCTCGCGCGACGCAGGACGAGCCCGGCGCGGCCCGCCTTGATGCGAACCCAGCGCTTGCCGTCGATGAGGCGATCCTCGATCACGGAGAACCCCAGCACGTCGACGTAGAAGCGGAGCGCCTGATCCTGATCGGGGACGACGAGAGCGATATCGGCGAGCGTGATCACGGCCTGACGCTAGCAGTGGAACACTGATGTGCGCGAGGCACGGGCGTGTGCCGTCTTGCCAGATCGCCGGTACGGAGCCACATGGTCTTCATGCTGAAGCTGTTCTACGCCCCCGGCGCGTGCTCGCTCTCGCCGCACATCGCACTGCGCGAGTCCGGCCTTCCGTTCGAGCTCGTGCGCGTCGACTTCATGCGCGGCAAGGCCCTCGCAGGCGGCGGCACGCTCGCCGACGTCAATCCCAAGAACTACGTCCCCGCGCTCCGGATCGACGACGGCAGCCTCCTGACCGAGGGCGTCGCGATCGTGCAGTACATCGCGGACCTGTCGCCGGCCTCGAACCTCGCGCCGCCGCTCGGCACGTTCGAGCGCGTGCGGATGTGGGAGCTGCTCAACTTCATCGCGACCGAGCTCCACAAGGGCATGGGCCCGCTCTACACGAAGACGATCGGCGACGAGTACAAGCAGAGCGTGCGCGACAAGCTCGCCACGCGCTTCGCGCACCTCGTCGACGTGCTCGGCGACCGCCCGTTCCTCACCGGCGAGGCGTTCACGATCGCCGACGGCTACGCGCTGTACGCGATCCGCGCCGCGCAGCGCCTCGGCCTCGCCATCCCGCCGGCCCTGCTCGCCTACCAGCTGCGCGTCGAGGCGCGCCCGTCGGTCCGCGCTGCGCTCGAGGCCGAGGGCCTCCGTCCGGCCGCGACCGCGGCGCCGAGCGCGGCCTGATCGAGCGCGGCCTGATCGATCGCGGCCTGATCGATCGCGGCCTGATCGATCGCGGCCCGATCGATCGCAGCGAGCTCGGCCCGAGCTGGCGGCGATCGCGCCGTGGACCTAGCGGCGCTTCTTGCGTGCGGTGACCTTCGCCTTGCCCTTCGCCTTCGCCTTGGCCTTGACCTTCGCGACGCGCTTGGCCGGCTTGGCTTTGGAGGCCTTTGCGGAGGGCTGCGCGACCGCCGGCGACGAGCGCACCGGCATCGGCCGCGAGCCCGGCGGCTCGAGGTACTCGCTCCAGTCCACGCGCTTGTCGGCGCGGGCGGCGGGTGCCAGCAGGCCAAGACCGACGACGATGGCGAGGATCCAGCGCTTCATGCCGGGAGTGTCAGCATCCGGCGTGCCGTCGAGGATGGGCCTCAACTCTCGGAGATCCCACTGTGCACTCGCCGCACACTGGTCGCTCGACACCCCGCCCCCGCCGCGCACCGCCCCAGGCTACTGTCGCTTCCATGAAATTCGGAGCGCGCAACCAGATCACCGCCACCGTCGGCACCGTCAAGACCGGCGACGTCATGAGCCAGATCGATCTCCAGGTCGATCACCCGCACGGCATGTCGTCGGTGATGACGACCGAGTCGCTGCAGGAGCTCGGCATCAAGCCGGGCGACAAGGTGCGCGTGATCGTGAAAGCGATCCACGTGCTGGTCGCGAAGGAATGAGCGACGCGCGCGACTACCTGCTCGTGCGCCGCGACTGACGCCGCGAGACGAACAGGAGGCCGAGGCCGAGGAGCAACAGGCCCGGCGCGTTGCCGCCGCCCGTGCTGCAGCCACCGGAGGCCTCGCCGTCGGGGGTATTCGGCCAGCACACGCCGCGGCCGCCGCCGACGACGCACTGGAAGCCGTCGGGGCACGCATCGGTGTTCGCCGGATCGCAGCCATCGACGCAGAACTGGTTGCCACTGCCGTCGCTGCCGCACTGCCCCGAGGCGCAGTCCGCG
>JAEUJX010000468.1 GCA_016794545.1 Myxococcales bacterium | reverse complement strand
GGGTGGCAACAGCATCGTGCGAGCCCGAGGCGACGACCGCGGCGATCGCGACGATCGCGACGATCGCGACGATCGCCACCCCGATCGCCGCGACCACGCGCCGGCCTGCGGTCGGCGCGCGGCGCGACAGGGTGCTCGTCGGTGCATCGTCTCCCGCGAACGCCGGCCTGCGTCCTGTCCGCTCGCCGGTCGGCTCGGTCGCGTACCTCGCCGCATCCGGGGCGATCGCGGTCAAGCAGGCGAGGAGCGCGTCGCCGAACGCCTCCATCGACGGGAAGCGCTGCTCGCGGTCCGCGGCGATCGCGCGGAGCACGAGCGCGTCGAGCCCGGGATGGGCCGCGAGCTCGGCGCGGTACTCGGAGGGCGCGATCCGCGGGGCGCTCAGGTGATTGCCGAGGATCTCGAGCGGCGAGCGGCCGGTGAACGGGCGCTCCCCGACGAGCATCTCGAACAGCATCACGCCGAGCGCGTACACGTCGGCGCGCGCGTCGACGCGTCCACCGCGTGCCTGCTCCGGCGCCATGTACGACGGTGTTCCGACCGCCTTCGACGCACTCGTCACGTCGGTGTAGTCGCCGGCGAGCGACGTGAGCTTGGAGATGCCGAAGTCGATGACCTTGACCGTCTCGCCGCCTCCCTCGCGCCGCACGACGAAGACGTTCGCGGGCTTCAGGTCGCGATGGAGCACGCCGACGCGGTGCGCCGCCGCGAGGCCCCGGGCGCACTGCGCCGCGATCGTCAGGGCACGCACCGGCGCGAACGGGCCGGACTCGGCGAGGGTCTGCGCGAGATCGCGACCGTCGAGGTGCTCCATGACGATGTAGTGGCCGTCGTCCTCGTCGACGTCGAAGTCGGCGACGTCGACGATATGCGGGTGCCGCACGCGGCACGCGGCGATCGCCTCGCGGTGGAAGCGGATGATCAGCTCCTGGTTCTGCGAGGCGGCCGGCGACAGCACCTTGATCGCCACCCGGTCGCCCGAGATCGTGTCCTCGGCGGCGAACACCGTACCGTAACCACCGACGCCGAGCTGGCGGCCGAGCCGGTAGCGGCCGCCGAGGACGCGCGCCACGGTCGGCGCGCGCGGCCGCGCGAGCCCGAGCGACACCTCCACGCGCGGGGTCGGCACCCGCGCGAGCGCGTGGAGTGCGTCGAACGCCCCCGACACGCAGCTGATCTCACCGACCGCCGCGTTCGCCAGCCCGCAGGCGCCGTGCGGCGTCAGCGCGGCGACGAGCTGACGCTCGACATCGGTGCCGGGGCCCGGATCGGTGTCGGTGGACGTATGTTCGGGCGTGGGCTCCCCGTCGCGCACGCCCCGTGGGCTTGCAACCGGGATTCCGGACCTGCCGCGCTCGATCCCCGCGCCGTCACTCGCGTTTGTTCGGCGAACCTGGGACCTGCAGGCCCGGCGCGCGGGCCGCGGTACCCGGTCCCCCCGATCGCGCGCGCCGGCGGTGATCGGAGTGCCCGCCGCCTTACAGATGTTTCATCCGCGCGGTGACGCCCGCTTCGTCGCCGATCACACGGCCAGCCACGCGAGCGCGAGCTTGGTCAGCGCCGTGTCGGACTTCTTCGGCGCGATCTGCACCGTCGTGACCTCCGGCTCGGGCGCCGCGCGGATCGCGGCGACGTCGGCCGCGAGCTCGGCGTCGAGCTCCGCGCGATCGAGATCCAGCCGCTCGGCCGCGGCCCTCGCGCGCTCGACGTCGCCGCGCTGCGAGGCCGTGCGCGAGACGCTGCGGGCGGCGGAGCCGATGCGCGAGGCGGTGGCGCGGCGGCCGCCGAAGATCGCGCCGAGGACGGAGGCGCCGACCGAGATCGCGGAGTCGGCGGTCGCGCTGTTCGCCTGGGCCTGCTCGCGGGCGACGCGATCGGCGGCGGTGCGCTGCTTGGTCTCGATGGCGGCGAGCCTCGGCGCGTACTTCGCGCGCAGCTTGTCGACGGCGGCGTCGCGCGCCTCGCGCAGCTTGACCGCGACCTCCGCGCGGAACACCGCCTCCGGCTGATCGGGCTTCGAGACCAGCTTCAGCTCCGGGCAGGCGTGGAGCGTGAGCGGGGCCGCGCGCGCGAGCCACGCGAGCAGGCGGTCGTCGAGCTTCGCCGCGACCTTGGCGTCGAGCGCGGCGGGCAGCGGCGCGAAGCGGGCTCCATCGACGGGCGCCGCCTCGAGACCCGCGACGCGCGCCGGATCGACGATCACGGCGTGCTCCCAGAAGTCGCCCGCGGTCGTCTCGTCGAGCGGGGCGAGGATCGTGAGCTCGCGCCAGGTATCGAGGTCGCGCCTGGCGTCGGTGTAGTGGACCTTCGCGACCGCGAGGAGCGCGGGGCCGAGCGAGGCGTCGGGCGCGAACAGCTCGGGCAGATCGCCCGGCACGATCGGGCGCGTCGACGAGCCGGGCGGCGGCTTCGGGGCCAGCGGCGCGGGTGCCGGCGGCGTCGCGCTCTGCTTCGCAGGCGCCATCAGCGTCTGGATCTGCGTGCGCGAGAGCGGGCCGGCGAGGTAGCTCATCGCGAACCGGCTCTGGAACACGACCGGACGATCGTCGTGCACGTTGTTGAGCACGAACACCCGCGAGGTGAGGCCGGCGAGCGTCGCTTCCATCGCGGCCTTGTCGAACGCGGCGCCGGCGGCGGCGCTCGCGCCCTCGAGCCCCTCGATCACCCGCGCCTTGTCGCGCTCCGTCTGCAGGCGGCCGAGGAACCACGTGCCGGCGTTCGAGAGCGCCTTGTAGTCGATGTCGACGGGGTTCTGCGTCGCGAGCACCATCCCGACGCCGAACGCGCGCGCCTGCTTGAGCAGCGTCAGGATCGGCTTCTTCGACGGCGGCGTCGCGACCGGCGGCAGGTAGCCCATCACCTCGTCCATGAACACGATGGCGCGGAGGCTCGACGTACCCGGCTGCGTGCGCATCCACGTCACGACCTCGTTCAGCAGCAGCGTGACGAAGAACATCCGCTCCGCGTCGCCGAGGTGCGCGATCGACATGATCGAGATGCGCGGCTGGCCGCCGGCCGTGAACAGGAGGCTCGGGATGTCGAGCGGCTCGCCGCGCGTCCACGCCGCGAAGCTCGGCGACGCGATCAGCGAGTTGAGCGCGAGCGCGAGCTGCGTGCGATCGCTCGCCGGGAAGAACGTCTCGAGGTCGAACGCGCCGACCTGCGCGAACGGCGGTTTGACGACCGCCTGGACGAGCGTCCCGATCTCGACGTCCCTGCCCTCGCGCCACGCGCGATCGAGCAGCTGCGCGAGCAGGATGTGCTCGCGCGAGCGCAGCGGATCGGCCTCGATGCCGACCAGCGCGAGCAGCCCCGCGACGGCACCGTCGACCTTGTCGCGCCACGCCTCGTTGTCGTGGAGCACCTCGACCGGCGGCGCGCGGAACGACCTCAGCAGCGACAGCGGCAGCCCCGCGTCTCCGCCCGGCGTGTAGATCTGGACCGGGCCCGCGGCCCGCAGCCGCGCGATGCGCTCCGCCCCCTGCCCCGACGCGACGAGCCCGTCGCGCCACCGCTGCGCCGTGCGCTCGGCGAGCTGCTCGGTCGTGAGGCCCTGGCGCTGCGCCTCGGCCGGATC
>JAEUJX010000467.1 GCA_016794545.1 Myxococcales bacterium | reverse complement strand
CCACGCCCAGCGCGCCGACGTGGGCCGCACCTCGACCTTGCCCGCGAGCCGCGCGGCCTTGAGGCCGCTGCGCAGGCGGGCGAGGCGCTGCTCGACGAGATCGATGCCGGCGAACGGCTGGCCGTCGAGCGGCGTGTTGCGCTTGGCGACGAACGGCGCGAGGCCGTAGGCGACGCGCGGGTGGATCGCGGCGAGCTCCTTCGAGAGCTGCACCAGCTCGTCCACGTCGGCGTCGGTCTCCGACGGGACGCCGAGCATCATGTAGACCTTCAGCGTGTGGAGGCGGTGCACCGCGGCGAGCTCGGCAGAGCGCAGGAGGTGCGAGGCGCGCGTGGAGCGCTCGACCACGCGGCGCATGCGCTCGCTCGCGCCGTCGGCGGCGACGGTGAGCGTGCGGTAACCGCCGCGGGCGAGGAGGCCGACCAGCTCGTCGGTGAGCTTGTCGGCGCGCAGCGACGAGATGCCGACCTCGCGGCCGCCATCGACGACGTCGCGCACGACCGCGGTGATGTCGGGGTGATCGGTCACGGCCGCGCCGACGAGGCCGACGCGGCGCGTGCCATCGGGGATCCCGGCGATGATGGCCTCGCGCGGCACGATGCGCATACCGCCGTTGGTCGAGCGGCGCATCACGCAGTACGTGCAGCCGCGCGAGCAGCCGCGCGCGGCCTCGGTCATGAACATGTCGGCCAGCTCGGTGTGCGGCGTCGCGATCACGGACCGGGCCGGCAACCGATCATCGGAGACCTGATGCACCGGCGGCACCGTCTCGCCGTGCACGTGGGGCAGGTAGTAGCCGGGCTTGCCCGCGAGCCCGGCCCACACGCGCTCGCGATCGAAACCGACCTCCCGGCCGAGCTCCATCAGCTCGACCACGGTCTCCTCGCCCTCGCCGACGAGGATCACGTCGCAGAACGGGACGAGCGGCGCCGGGTTCGAGAACGTCAGCGGCCCGCCGGCGATCACCAGCGGATGGCGGCGGTCGCGGTCGGCGGCGAGCACCGGGATGTTCGCGCGCTCGAGGGTCTCGACCAGGCCGGCGATCTCGAGCTCGTACGCGACCGAGTACGCGAGGACCGGATATCCGCCGACCGGTTGGCCGGTCTCGAGCGTGACGAGCAGGCGCTCCCGGGGCGTGCCCTCGTCGGGCAGCATCGCGCGATCGGCGGCGACGCCCGGCATCGCGTGAAGCGTGCGATAGATCTGCTGGTAGCCGAGCGACGACATCGCCGCGCGGTACGGGCTCGGATAGACCAGCGCGACGCGCAGCTCGGCCTCCTTGTACAGCGTGCCTCGCTCGGCCGCGAGGAAGTCTCGACGGTCCATCTAGAAGCCGCAGGTCTGGAAGTTCAGCTGGTGGACCTTGACCATCCGCCCCTCGACGCGCAGCCACTCCTCGATGCACATCGAGCCCTGGCCGTCGCAGGTGCTCTGCGACAGGATGATGTCGGGCGTCCGGTCGCCGTCGCGATCGAAGCCGATCGCGGGCACCTCGTCGGCGCGGCCGCTCGGCGCCGACAGCTGGTCCTTCGGGACGACCCGGCCGAGGCGCGGGTGCATCGCGGGATCGACGACCCCCATCGTGCGCCCGACGCTGAGCGCCAGATCGCCGCGGAGCAGCTCGGTGCGCACGCTCCACAGCCCGTCGCAGCCCTTGCTGCCGCGGCCCGCGAGCGAGAACGGCTGGACCTCGATGATCCGCGCCTCTCCGATCACCCCGGAGTCGTCGAGCAAGGTGATCACGTCGCCGATGCTGGGCTCCGCACCGAAACAGTTGCCGGTCTTGTCGCCCTGGACGTCGCAGATCCGCGGGATCACGTTCGAGGCGCGGCGTCGCTCGACGCGCACGACCTTGCCCTTCGGACGCGGCGCGGCCTCCAGCGGCAGCGCCATCAGCGCGGCCACTGCGACGACGACGTAGCGCGCGCCGGACATGCCGCCAAGCATAGCAGCTGTGCTACCCACGTCCCATGACGTCTCTTCGCTACACCGTGAACCTCGACGCGGCCGACCGTCACCTCGCGGAGGTGACGCTGCGGTTCTCGCCGCCCGGGGACACCGCCGACGTCACGATGCCCGCGTGGTGCCCGGGAAGTTATCTGATCCGCGACTACGCCCGGTTCGTCCGCGACCTCCGCGCGGCGAACGAGGCCGGCGCCGCGCTGCCCGTTCACAAGACCGACAAGTCGACCTGGCGGATCGAGACCGGCGGCGCGCGCGAGGTCTCCGTGACGTACACGCTCTACGGCCACGACCTGACCGTCCGCACCAACCACGTCGACGGGACGCACGCGTTCCTCCACGGCCCGGCCACGTTCCTGTACCCGGCCGCGCTGCGCGGCGCGCCGGTCGAGGTCGCGATCCGTGCGCCCGCGGGCTGGACGCTCGCGACCGGGATGCGCTGGGAGGAGTCGCTGCCGGCGACGGTGACCGCGGCGAACATCGACGAGCTCTGCGACCAGCCGATCCACGCCGGTCACGGGGCGGTGACGAGGCAGCTCGCGGTGCCCGCGAAGGTGCCGACGCGGCTCGTGATCTGGGGCGACCGCTCGCCGGGCGGCGTGTTCACGGAGACCCGGCTCGCCGAGGACCTCGGCGCGATCGTCGACGATCACATCGCGCGGATGGGCGGCGACATCCCGTTCCCGCACTACACGTTCGTGCTGATGCTCTCGCACGAGGCGTACGGCGGGCTCGAGCACCGCGCGTCGTCGATCAACCTGTATCACCCGCACTTCGCGGCGTCGCGCAAGGCGTACGAGGGCCTGCTCGAGCTGCTCTCCCACGAGCTGTTCCATGCGTGGAACGGCAAGCGCATCGCGCCCAAGCCGCTGCTCGACTTCGACTACAGCCGCGAGGCGTACACGCCGTGCCTGTGGGTGATGGAGGGGCTGACGAGTCACTACGATCGGTTCGCGCTGCGCACGTCGGGCCGCGTCACGGCGAAGAGCTTCCTCGACAAGGTGCTCGACGACTGGGCGCGCCTCATGGCCACGCCTGGCCGCGCGAAGCAGAGCCTCGAGCAGTCGAGCTTCGACGCGTGGATCAAGCTGTACAAGCCCGACGAGTCGAACGTGAACACGACGGTCAGCTACTACCTGAAGGGCGGTCTCGCGATGTTCGCGCTCGACCTGCAGATCCGGCGGCGGACCGAAGGAGCGCGCACGCTCGACGACGTGCTCCGCCTGCTGTGGACCCGGTACGGCGCGCGCGGCGAGGCGCACCCGGATGACCTCCAGCCGGTGTTCGAGGAGGCGACCGGCCTATCGCTCGGCGAGGTGTTCGACAGGGTGATCCGCGGCACCGATGATCCCGACCTCGCCGAGGAGCTGCGGCACGTCGGCCTCGAGCTCAGGACGAGCGCCGATCCGGCGCAGGTCGCCGACGGCGCGAGCGCGGTCTGGCTCGGCGCGACCGTCTCGGGGAACAAGCTCACCGGCGTCCTCGACGGCGGGCCGGCCCAGGCCGCGGGCCTGTCGCCCGGTGACGAGCTGATCGCGATCGACGGCTTCCGCACCGCCGGTGAGGCCGAGATCCGGAACCTCGCCGGGGCGCGCAAGGCCGGCGACGAGGTCGCCGTCTCCGTGTTCCGCCGGCACCGCCTGGTCACGACGCCGCTCGTGCTCGCGGCGGCCCCGCCGACCCGCTACGAGATCGCGGGGATCGCCGACGCCGGCCCGGCCGCCGCCCGCTACCAGGCGTGGCTGGGCGAGCCCCACCCAGGGGCCGCCGTGCTCGCGACGATCACGACGACGGCGCGCTGGGTCTGACCCTGCTAGAGTCCGGCCATGCGGTGGTTCCTCGTCGCAGCGTTATTCGCTGCAGCGTGTAGCAAGAAGAGCTCGGACGGTCTGCCGCCCGCGCAGGAGTGGTCCGCGAACGCGCAGGGCCAGATGCAGCCCGGAGCGAGCGGCTCGATGCAGGCGCTGCCACCGGCGGCGCCCCCGCCCGGGATGGCCGGCGGAGGCGGCATGAAGAACCCGCACGGCGGCGTCGCGAACGATCCGCACGCGGGGCTCGGCATCCCTCCCGCGAACAGCATGGGCGGCGGCGACGATCCGCACGCGGGCCTCGGGATCGACGTCACCGGCGGTGGCGGCGGGACCGACGTCACGCAGCTCGGGCTGCCGGCGCCGGACCCCAATCGCAAGATCGATCCCTCGCGCTTCGTGAAGGGCGTGATCAAGATCCACCCCAAGGCGGCCGCGCGCGCGAAGGCCGGCATCCCGATCTTCCTCGTCGTGAAGCGCGCCGATGCGACCGGCTCACCCGTCGGCACGCCGCTGGCCGTCGAGAAGCTGACCTGGAACAACGGCGAGCTCGTGTTCGAGCTGACCGAGAAGAACGCGATGGTCGGCGGCACCGAGCTGACCGGCGAGGTCGTCGTCACCGCACGCTACGATCAGGACAGCGACGCGCTGACCAAGGAGGCCGGCGACATCACCGGTCAGGCCCGGGTCACGCTGCCCGCCGAGAACGTCCAGATCTTCCTCGACACGATCCTGTAGCGGCGTCTCTTAGAAGGAGCCGCGCACCAGGACACCCGCGCCACCGGGCGACGCGGTGGGCTGGACGATCGTCGACTCGGCGCTGCGCGACTTCGAGCGGCCCTTGAGGAACATGTACGTGCCGGCCGCGACCGCGACGCCGCCGACGGCGAGGAACGTGATCTGGAGGTACTCGGCGCGCTGGCCCTCATCCTGGTAGTCGGTGATGTCGGTGCGCCACTGCTCGGTGTTGTTGTTGATGTAGTCGGTGTGGTTCTTGGCCTGGATGCCGAAGTAGACGCCGAGCCCGAGGCTGACCACGCCGACGCCGCCGACGACGAGGCCGCCGATCTTGAGGCCCTTGCCCGGATCGGAGGCCGGCGGGGGCGGGGGAGGGAGCGGCTCCTCCTTCGGCGGCGGGGGCGGCGGCGGCGCGGCGGCGGGTGCCTTGCAGACGTCGGCCTCCTCGACCGTCGTGTTGGT
>JAEUJX010000412.1 GCA_016794545.1 Myxococcales bacterium | reverse complement strand
GTCCCGGCGGTGGCGGCGGCGGTCCGCGGCCCGGCGATCGCGTCGACGGCGGCTACACGCCTCCGCCCGCGCAGCCCGGCAACAGCGGCGTCCGCCCCGACACGGGCGCCTACAACCCGCGCCCCGACGCGCGCGATGGCGGCGTGAGCGGCGGCACCACGTATCAGCCGCCGCCTCCGCCCTCGGGCCCGGGCAACGGCGGCACGCGCTGGAATCCGCCGCCGGCCAACAACGGCGGGAGCCCGCCGCCGAACACCGGCGGCACGCGCTGGAACCCGCCCGCGCCGGGAGCCACGGGCGGCACCCGCTACCAGCCGCCTCGGGGCAACGGCGGCACGACGACGTACCAGCCGCCGGCGCCGCAGGGAGGGAACACCACGTTCAACCCGAACGCGGGCCGCCCCCCCACCGGCGCCGCGAACCCGCGCCCCGACGCGCGCGCCGATGGCAACCGCCCGGCTCCGCCGCCGACCGCGACGTTCAACCCGCGTCCCGCGCAGCCCGCGCAGCCGGCTCCGGCGCCCGCCCCCGGCAAGGCCGGCGGCCCGCCGAACCGTCGCCGCTGATCGACTCGGCATCGCCTCCGCGGTGACGCCCCCGCCCGCCCGCCCGGCACGCGCCGCGCGGGCGGTTCGCGTTCTACTCGACGCGCAGCGCGCGCTCGAACTCTTCGGGGTTCGAGCTCGCGTAGATCGCGGTCTCCATCGAGATGAGACCGCTGTTGACGAGGTCGATGAGGTGCTGGTCGAACAGCTGCATCGAGTAGAGGTCGCGACCCTTGCGGATGAGCTCGGGGATGTCGCCGAGCCGGCCGGCGCGCACGCACTCGCGGATGGTGCGCGTGACACGGAGGATCTCGACCGCGGGCAGGCGGCGGCGGCCGTCCTTGCTGGCGAGCAGACGCAGCGAGACGATCGCCTGGAGGCAGTCACCGAGGCGATCGCGGATGACGTCCTGCGCGTCCGTCTCGAACAGACCGACGATGCGCTGGATCGTGCCGACGGCGTCGGGCGTGTGCAGCGCGCTCAAGACGAGGTGGCCGGTCTCGGCGGCCTTGAGGCAGATCGACGCGGTCTCGCGGTCGCGGATCTCGCCGACCATGATGATGTCGGGGTCCTGGCGCATCGCGGCCGTCATCGCATCGCGGAACGACTCGGTGTCGGCGCCGACCTCGCGCTGGATGATCATGCACTTCTGCGGCTCGTGGATGAACTCGATCGGATCCTCGATCGTGACGATGTGCGCGTGCCGCGTCTCGTTGATGTAGCGGAGCATCGCCGCCATCGTCGTGGTCTTGCCGTTGCCGGTGGCGCCGGTGATGAGCACGAGGCCGCGGCGGGCATCGGCGATCTCGGCGAGCACCGGCGGCAGGTTGAGCTGCTCGACGGACAGGACCTGGATCGGGATGAGTCGCATCACGATGCCGACCGCGCCGCGCTGCCGGAAGATCGACGCGCGGAAGCGGCCGCGCTGGGCGAGCGAGTACGACACGTCGATCTCCGCGAACCGGCGCGTGAAGTCGACGTTGATGTTGCGGTCCTCGAGGATCATCCGGGCGATCGACTCGGTGTCCTGCGCGGTCAGCGGGGGGACCTTGATGGCTCCCAGCAGCTCGCCGTGCAGGCGGTAGTGCGGCGGATAGCCGACCTCGAAGTGGATGTCGCTGACCCCACGTTCGATACCGAACGCGAGCAGCTTGTGGAACGCGTTGCGATCCATTGGACCCGCCATGTGAGCCGGATCAGTTTAGACCTGGACGCCCCGGCCCGCGCTCGCCTTCAGGCGTTTTTTCCTCTTCGGTCTTCAGACTCTCCAGGAGCGCCTCGCCGGTCGCCTCGTCATCGGTGAGCGGCTGCCACGGGGCGAGCCCCGCGTCGGGATTCGTGGGCGGATCCGATGCGCGCGGGCGCACGCGGGGCTCCGCCGAGGCCTGCCCGATCGGAAAGTCACTGGTGATCTCGTCCTCGGCGCGGCCGAAGGCGTTCCTCGGGATCGCGTTCTGCGAGCCGGTGCCGAAGATCTGGCTCGAGCGCGCGGGCTTCGCGACGGCGATCGGCAGGTCGCGATCCTCGTCCTCGTCGTCGTCCGCGTGGACCGGCGCCGGCGCGGTGCTGGTGGCGATGCTGCGCAGCTCCGCGCGGATCTCGTCCTTGAGCGTGACGAACGGCGGTGCCGGCCGCGCCATGTAGTAGCCCTGGCCGTAGCGCAGGCCGAGATCGCGCAGCGCGACGACGTCCTCGACGTGCTCGATCCCCTCGGCGACCATGACGGCGTCGATCGTCTCGGCGATGTGGCGCAGCGAGCGCAGCATCTCGCGCTTCACGGTCGATCGCGCGATGCCGCGGACCAGCACGTCCGAGATCTTGATGAAGTGCGGGCGCAGCGACATCACGGTCTCGAGGTTCGAGTGGCGCGTGCCGACGTCGTCGATCGCCACGCCGAAGCCCATCGCGGTGTAGGCCGCGAGCGCGCGCTTGAACGACGCGAAGTTCTCGATCGCGAGCCGCTCGGTGATCTCGAACACGATGTTCGCCGGCGTCAGGCCGGCGGCGGACAGGAGGTTCCCGATCTCGCCCTCGATGAAGGCCGCGTCGTAGAACGACATCGGCAGCAGGTTCACGAACAGCCGGTGCACGGGCTCGAGGGTCTTCGCGTTGCGCAGCGCGCCCCGGAAGCACGCGCGATCGAGCTCGACGGTCAGATCGACCTCGTCCGCGATCGCGAACAGCGTCGCGGGGGACTCGAGCGCCGAGCCGCGCGGGCCGCGCGTCAGCGCCTCGTACGCGAAGATGTCGCCGGTCCCGAGGTCGACGATCGGCTGGTACACAGTCGAGAGGCCCTCGCCGAGGATGATGTCCTGCAGCGTCGAGCGATCGCGGTGCGCCTTGCGCTCGCGCAGGTTGCGCGTGTTGTCCGCGGCCTCGGCGACGAGGCGCGCGGTCAGGCGCTCGGGGCGGAGCAGCGAGTTGCCGAGCACGCGCGCGCTGCCGACCGTGATTCGCGGCTGCTCGCGCAGCACGTCCTTCACCATCGGTGCGAGCGCCTCCTCGACGGCGCGCTCCACGGTGCTCGCGAGCGTCTCCAGATCGACGCGCTTGCCGTCCCGCGGGCCGATCACCACCATGTAGCCGTCGCCATCGCCGGTGCGGCAGATCAGGTCGCTCGGATCGAGCACGGCGCCGCGGAGGCGGTCGAGCACGGCCGCGGCGTGATCGTAGATCTCGCTGTGGTGCTGCACGCCGAGATCGAGCTCGACCTTGTGCAGGCGCGAGAGGTCGACGAGGAGGCACGACAGCGCGCGCTCGCGCGTGAGGATCGCGGTGACCTCGTGCATCCGCTCCTGGTACGGGCGGAAGCGATCGACCTCGATCGCCTTGAACGTCGAGCTCGTCGTGCGCGACAGCTTCGGAGACGCGGTCTCTCCGCTGAAGAACTGCACGCGCCCCGGGCCACCGCGCTTGGCTCCGCGCAGCGCGGCCTCGGCGGCGGTCAGGAGCCCCTCGGGCTCCGCGGCATCGTCGGGCAGCGAGGCGACGCCGATCGACATCGACAGCTTGCGCCCGCCGGGCATCTCGGCGGCGGCGACGGCGTCGCGGAGCCGCGTCGCCTTGGTCATCGCGCCCGTCTTGGACGTCTCCGGCAGGAGCAAGACGAACTCCTCGCCGGAGTAGCGCGCGACGACGTCGCTCGTGCGGACGCGGTCGGGCGAGTCGTC
The DNA here is from genome assembly GCA_016794545.1 of Myxococcales bacterium. Taxonomy (GTDB): domain Bacteria; phylum Myxococcota_A; class Polyangia; order Haliangiales; family Haliangiaceae; genus JABFXX01. Next base: position 14,570 of record JAEUJX010000412.1, on the reverse strand, counting down.
CTCCTGGAGGATCGTCGCGACCTTGCGCAGGATCTCGTCGCCGACCTGGTAGCCGAGGTCGTAGTTGACGGTCGCGAAGCCGTCGATGTCGGCGATCAGCAGCGACAGCGGCTGGCCATAGCGCAGCGCGCGCGCGATCTCCTCGCGCAGGCGCTCCTGGAACGCGCGGTGCGAATAGAGGCCCGTGAGCGAGTCGCGCAGCGTGAGGAGGTCGAGCTCGCTCGACATCTTCATCAGCTGCTCGGTCGCGGCGTTGATCTCGTGACCGCGCGACTCGAGCCGCGCCTCGAGCTCGCGCTCGTGATCGCGGAGCTGCTGGTTCGCGAGCCGGAGCTCGTTGATCAGGCGGTGGTTGTCGCGCTCGAGCTTGTACGTGTGGACCAGCTGGTCGACGACCTGCAGCAGGTCCTGCAGCTTCCACGGCTTCGTGATCACGTAGTGGAGGTGGCCGGCGTTGATGGCGGCGATCAGGTCGTCGCTCTCGGGGAAGCCGGTGACGACCGCGCGCCGGCAGTGCGGCCGCACCTGCGCGACGCGCGCGAGGAGCTCGGGGCCGGCGAGGCCCGGCATGCGGAGGTCGGCGAGGACGCAGGCGACGTCGGGGTTCGCCTGGACGAGCTCGAGGGCTTCGAGCCCGCTCGATGCGAGCAGGACGGTGCAGCGCGCGCGGAGAACCCGACCGAGTGCATTCAAGTTCGTCCGATCGTCGTCGACGCAGACGACGATCGGCTTGCCACTCTCGTCCGAGACCGGCGCTTCCAGCTCAGAGACTGCCAATGTGGACCCAGTATCGGCCGGCCGCGCCGAGGTGTGAAGAGGCTCGCGGTCACTGCTCGCGGGCGCAGGTCTGCCTACATGTCGAGATCCCGACGGGGTCGCACCGTCGCATCAGCAATCTGCGCAGGGATTGCACGAACTGCTCGACGGCTGCCGCAGAACGCTCCAGTTGCCCCGCGCTCAGTACGAGCAGACGTACGCGTAGGTGCCGGCGCCGGCCGGCGGCGGCGCACACGGCCGGTCGTCCCAGACGCCGCCGAGCAGGCCCTGGATCACGACGCAGTCCTCCTGGTACGTCGCGCCGGTGCCGCCGTTGTTCGGCTCGCCGCTCCGCCAGTTCGTGTACGTCAGCGGTGCTCCGTCGGGCCACCGGAACGTGCCCTCGACGACGAGGTCGTTCGCGCCGAGGAACGCGCTCGCCGTGGTCGATACGAGCGCCGTGACGGTGGCGTTCTCCTGCGCGTTCTTGATCGTCGCGAGGTGCCCGCCGCGCGCGATGCACCCGGCCTCGGCCTCGGCGGCGACCGCGGGTCCCGTGACGAGGATGAAGCAGGTGCCGCCGGGATCCTTCACGCCGGGACACGGCCTGGCGTCGATCGGCGAGCCATCGATCGCCGCGTCTCGCGTGAGGCCCGCGTCAGGCGTCAGCGTCTGCTTCTGTCCGTCGTCGGCCAGCTCCGCGCCGCAACCGGCGAACGCGAGCAACCCGACGAGGATCCGGACGACCACGGGGATATTGTGCCGGAGATCGACGGAGGGGGCACGTGTTAGGTTCGCGTGCACATGAGTCGTCACCAGCCTCTCGTTCTGATCATGGCCGCGGGTCTAGGTACGCGGATGAAGAGCGATCTTCCGAAGGTGCTGCACCGGGTCGCGGGACGGCCGCTGCTGCACTGGGTCGTGACCTCGGCGAAGGCGGCGGGCGCGGGACGGATCGTCGCGATCCTCGGCCACAAGCACGAGCAGGTGAAGGTCGCGCTCGACGCGAGCTTCGGGGCCGGCGCCGTCGATGTCGCACTGCAGACCGAGCAGCGCGGCACCGGTCACGCGGTCCAGTGCGCGTTGCCCGCGATCGCGAACGAGTCCGATGACCGGATCGTCGTGATCCTCACCGGCGATGCGCCGCTGATCGCGAGCGAGCGCATCGCGGAGCTGACGGCGGCCGCCGAGGCCTCGCCCGCCGGCATGGCGCTGCTCTCGACGGTTCCCCCGCGCCCGATGCCGTACGGCCGCCTCGTCCGCGACAGCGGCGGCACGCTCGAGCGGATCGTCGAGCACTCCGACGCGACCGACGAGCAGAAGCAGATCCAGGACACGAACGCGGGCTTCTACGCCATCCGCCTCGGGCACCTGAAGAAGGACCTCGCGACGCTGCGCGCCGACAACGCGAAGGGCGAGCTCTACCTGACCGACCTCGTCGCGCAGGCGTACGCACGCGGGGGCGCGACGTCGATCGACGCGCCGTTCACCGAGGTGGCCGGGATCAACGACCGCGTCGACCTCGCGGGGGTCGAGGTCGAGGCGCGGCGCCGGATCAACGAGGCGTGGATGCGTGCCGGCGTCACGATGGTCGACCCGGCGAGCACGTTCATCGACGCCGAGGTCGGCCCGCTCGGAAAGGACGTGTGGCTCGGACCGAACGTCGCGCTGCGCGGCAAGACGAAGGTCGGCGACAACGTGCGCATCGATCTCGGCTGCGTCCTGACCGATGTCACGGTCGCCGCCGACACGAACATCAAGCCGTACTCGATCTGCACGGAGACCACGGTCGGCGCGAAGGTCCAGATGGGCCCGTTCACGCACTGCCGCCCGGCGTCGCGGATCGACGACGACGTGCACCTCGGCAACTTCGTCGAGACGAAGAAGACGCACATGATGGCGGGCTCCAAGGCCAACCACCTCGCGTACCTGGGCGACGCGTCGGTCGGGCAGAAGGCGAACATCGGCGCGGGCACGATCACGTGCAACTACGATGGCGTCGGCAAGTACCAGACGACGATCGAGGCGGGCGCGTTCATCGGCAGCGACTCGCAGCTGGTGGCCCCCGTCACCGTCGGGCGCGACTCGTACGTCGGCGCCGGCACGACCGTGACCAAGGACGTGCCGCGCGGCTCGCTCGCGATCACGCGCGTCAAGCAGGTCAACGTCGAGGGCTGGGCGGACCGGTTCCGCGAGGCGCAGGCGAGGAAGCGCCGCGAGAAGAAGCCCGAAGAGCAGTAGATGGCCTCCGGCTCGCGGGACCCGAGCGCTCGGACGGCGAAGGACGCCACGTGACGGCTGCGCCCTGGCTGGTGCTCGCGGGCGCGCTCGCGGCGTGCAAGGGCAAGCGCGACACCGGCACGGAGGCGCGCCCGGTCGAGCCCGCGCCACCCGCACGCGACGCCGCGGCGGTGGTCCGCGACGCGGGGGTGTGGCCCGGGTTCGAGAAGCTCCCGATCACCGCGCCGCTGCGCCAGGTCACGTTGCCGTCGCGCCCCGATCAGCCCCGCTTCGACGTCGTGGGCCCGGTCGTGCTCGGCGATGTCGCGGTGGTCGGGAGCTCGCAGCTCGGCTTCGCCGGCGTCGACTGGAAGCGCGGCGCGCTCGTGTGGACCAAGCCGGCGGGCGCGCGCCTCGCCCCGCCCGCGGTCGGCGGGGACGACATCTACCTGATCGCGGACTGCACGACGGCGCCGGAGGTGCCGCCCGGCGAGCTGCTGCTCGGCTGCATGCGCACCGTCACGGAGGGCGGCGCGGACACCGCGCACGTCGCGATCCACGGCAAGGCGAGCGCGGTCGAGGAGCACTCGCACGCGGTCGGCGACCAGCGCGTGTACGTGGAGGGCGAGCACGTGCGCTGGGTGCGCGGCGATCGCGCGGTGGCGATCGACCTGACGACCGGCGTGGCGACCGCGGCGAGCGCGGACGCACCGCCGCTCCTCGCCACGTACCGCGGCAAGACCTACGACGCGGCCGCGATCCACGAGCACGACGGCGCGCGGCTGCTCGGGCTCGTCCACCTGCCACGGCAGGTGCCGATGGCGCGGTTCGCCGCGGTGAGCGGACGGTCCGGCGCTCCGGAGATCCGGCTGCTCGACGCGAGCGTCCTCAACAACGGGCTCGGGCAGGCGGCGTGGGACGCCGTGCCCGGGATCGCGGTGCTCGCACACGCGACGTCCCCGGTCGGCGACGTCGCGCTCGCGGCGCGGCTCGACAAGACGCTCCGGCACGACTACATCGTCGGCTTCTCGGCGAACGCGCTCCTGCGCTGGGTGTACCCGCTGCCCGAGCTGACCCGCACGGAGCCGATCGGCATCGCGCTCGGGCTGGACGACGAACGCGCCCCTGTCGCAGTCGTGGTGTTCCACGACGGAGATGTGGTGTCGATCCTCCCCGAGCTGTCGTCACCTCCCACGGCTCCCGGAGCGGTCCGGGGACCGTCGGAAAACGCCACACCGTAAGTCCGCGACGAGAAACGAGAGTGCCCTGGTATGCCGGCTGCTTTACCGGTCGGCATGAAGAGCACCCTCAAGACCAGCCTGCTTGCCGCCGCCTGCGCCACCTCCCTCATCGCCTGCATCAAGCAGGACGAAGCGCCGAGCGAGATCAAGCGCGCGATCCCGACCGCCGATCAGGTGAAGATCAAGCTGCCGCAGAGCGCGAACAAGGCCGTCGGCGACGTCGCCGAGTGGTACGTCGCGACGCGGAACGTGACCCGCACGTTCAACGGCGGCGCGGGCTGGGTGCTCGTGCTCGTCCACACCATCGTTCAGTTTCCGGTGACGAGCGTCAACGGCGACACGTACACGTGGGGCCCGTGGAGCGACGCGCTCGACCCTGCCGAGTACAAGCTCGACGTGACCGCGGTCGGCGACGGCACCTACACGTATCAGCTGTCGGGGCGCAGCAAGACGCAGGCGGGCAGCGCGTTCGAGGTGATCATCGATGGCAAGGCGGACCCGCGCCCCGGTGACCTCCAGGGCAACGGCGAGTTCCTGATCGACTTCGACGCCGGCAGGCGCGTCAACCCGATCGACGCGGGCGACGCGAAGGGCCAGGTCGACGTGCGCTACGACCTCGCGGCACGCCACCTCGACCTCGGCATCATGTCGACGAACGAGCAGGGCGAGCCGGTGATGGCGGACTACGCCTACAACGAGACGGCGAACGGCGGCGGCGACATGGTGTTCAACATCGACGGCAACGCCGGCGGCACGGCGGCGCAGGAGCACATCACGCTGCGCTCGCGCTGGCAGAGCGACGGTGCGGGCCGCGCCGACGCGCGCATGGCCGGCGGCGACCTGCAGACGGGAGCGATCGCGTCGGAGTGCTGGGATACGAGCTTCCGCCGCACCTACTACACGGACTCGGTGAACTTCGCTCCGACCGAGGGCTCCGTCTCGGCCTGCGCGTTCGGCACCGTCGACCTGCCCCCGCAGCACTGAAATCGTGTTACGCCTCCGCCCGGAGGAATTACGCACATGGCCACGATGCCCAAGGACGCGCAGGATCTGTTCGACAACCTCGTTCCGGAAGGACTCAAGCAGTATCCGGACAAGGCGCGCGAGCTCAACGCGATCTACTGCTTCAAGATCACGGGCGACGGCGGCGGCGAGTGGACCGTCGACACGACGGCGAACCCGCCCACCTGCGTCAAGGGCGACAGCGGCAAGGCGCAGTGCACGGTCGAGGTCTCGCACGAGGACTTCAAGACCATGCTCTCCGACCCGAACGCGGGCATGCAGCTCTACTTCCAGGGCAAGCTCCGCGTCTCCGGCGACCCGATGCTCGCGATGAAGCTGCAGCAGCTGTTCGAGATCGCTCGCCCGAAGTGAGCCCGAAGCGCCGCTCGAAAGCTCGTGTCGAGCTCGAGTGGGTCAAGCCTGCTCAGCAGGATCGCAGCCGCGATACGCACGCGCGGATCGTGGCTGCCGCCGAGAGGCTGCTCTCGCGCGGCCGCGCGTGGAGCGAGCTGACCATCGCGGATCTCGTCGCCGAGGCGAACGCCTCGGTCGGCGCGTTCTACAACCGGTTCCGCGACAAGGACGCGCTGCTCCACGTGCTGCAGCTCGAGCTGTACGCCCAGGGAGCAGCGACCGCGGTGGCGGCGGCCGAGCTCGCGGCCTCGGGCGCGCCGCTCGACGAGCTGGTGCGCGCGTTCGTGGCGGTCGCCGTCGGCAGCTATCGCGAGCAGCGCGGGCTCCGGCGCGCGCTGCTCGTGGAGATGTGCACGAACACGGTGTTCCGCGAGCGGGCGATCGAGCTGTCGAAGCAGACCTGTGCGGGGCTCGTCGCCGGGCTCGCCGCGCACGTGAAGGCGACGGATCGGCTCGCGACCGTGATCGACGTCGCGCACCGCTTCGTCTACGGCGCGCTCGACCAGGTGCTGCTCTACGACGACCAGGCGCCGACCGGGCGCAAGATCGCCGACGCCCAGCTGACGGAGGAGCTCACGGCGGCGTGCCTCGGCTACCTGGAGCGGAGCCTGCCGCTCCGCGGACCGACCTGAGGCATGATGCGCGCATGGTCGCTTCTCCCCTCGCCGACGCGCTGACCGGCATCCGCGTCCTGGATCTCTCGCGCCTGCTGCCGGGGCCGTTCCTGACGATGGTGCTCGCCGACATGGGTGCCGACGTCGTGAAGATCGAGGACCCGAAGATCGGGGACTACATGCGGCAGTTCCCTCCGGCGAAGGGCGGCATCTCCGGCCGGTTCCTCGCGGTCAACCGCGGCAAGCGCTCCGCGGCACTCGATCTCAAGAACCCGGCGGCGAAGGACGTGTTCCTCCAGATGGTCGACCAGGCGGACGTGATCGTCGAGAGCTTCCGCCCGGGCGTGATGGACAAGCTCGGCCTGTCGTACGCGGAGCTGTCGGCGAGGAACCCGAAGATCGTCGTGTGCTCGATCAGCGGCTTCGGGCAGACCGGTCCGTACGTTCACCGCGCCGGCCACGACCTGGGCTACATCGCGCTCGCCGGCGTGCTCGGGATGAGCGGCGGCGTCGCGGGCGGCGCGCCGGGGATGCCGGGCGTCCAGATCGCGGACCTCGCCGGTGGCGCGCTGTGGGGCGCGACCGCGATCCTCGGCGCGCTCGTCGGCCGGGTGCGGACCGGCAAGGGGGCGCACCTCGACATCTCGATGACCGAGGGCGCGCTCGCGCTGCTCGCCGCGGAGCTCGGCAACCAGGACTGCGGCGCGAAGCCGACGCGCGGCACCGAGACGATCAACGGCGGCCTCGCCTGCTACTCGATCTACGCGACCAAGGATGGCCGCTACCTCGCGGTCGGCGCGCTCGAGCCGAAGTTCTGGATCGCGCTCAACACGGCGATCGGCCGGCCGCCCCAGGTCGCCGAGCTGCTCGGAGATCAGACGAAGACGCGCTCCGAGCTCGCCGCGATCTTCGCGACGAAGACCGGCGCCGAGTGGAAGGAGCTCCTCGACCAGCACGACTGCTGCGTCGAGCTCGTGCTCGAACCCTCGGAGCTCGCCGCGCACCCGCTCCACACGGCGCGCGAGGTGTTCTTCACGATCGACGGTGGCGCGGGCGTCGGCCCGATCCAGCAGACCCGCACGCCGCTCGGCACGCCGAGGAACCCCTCTCCCCCGCCGCGCCTCGGCGAGCACACGGCCGCCGTGCTGGCCGAGTACGGCATCTCCGCGGACGTAATCGATCAGCTCTCGCGCAGGTAGCGGATCATCGACGCGTCGAGCCGGCTCTGGACGAGGCGGATCACGCTGTCGATCTGATCGACGGGCATCGCGAGCCGCGCCGCCAGTCGCGCGCGCGTCTCGGTGACGAGCGCGGCGCGCGCGCGAGACAGCCAGCGCGCGGCGGTCGCGCGATGGACGCCGAACGCGGCGCCGATCGCGTCGATCGAGAGCTGCTCGACGATCGACTGGCGGAGCAGCGTGCGGTCCTCCGCGGACAGCGCGACGATCGCCTCCTTCAGGGCGGTCGCGAACTCGGTGCGGTACTCCGCCTTCAGCTGCGACAGCATCGGGTCGGTCGACCGGCCGACGAGCGCGTCCTCGAGCGAGGGCTCCATCGGCGTCTCGCGCTTCTTCTTCTTCAGGTGGCGGATCAGCTCGCGCGACGCGGTGATCCTGACCCAGCCGCGCAGCGGGCCCTTGCCCTTGTAGCCCGAGATGCCCGGCCGCTTGTCGGGCTTCGCGATCAGGAGCTGCACGCGGAGGATCTGCTTCACGTCCTGCACGAGGTCGGTCGGCGCCCGGGTCGCGGCGCCGGCGGCGTCGACCTCGGTCAGGATCTCGTCGAACGCGGCGTGCGCGGTCGGCTCCTGCGCCTCGCACATCGCGGCGATCGAGAGGTCGCCCGCCGGGGCCGCGGCGAGCGCGGCCGCGAGATCGGAGCCGGCGAGGCGGGGCCCGACGTACGCGACGAGCGCGGCCTCGTCGAACGCGACCATCGGCCACGCGCGGCGGCCGCCCGCGACGAGCGCCTCCCACGCGGCGAGCGCCGCCGGGTGCGACGGCACCGCGAGGCCGCTCGCCTGGGCGAGACGCTCGACCGGATCCACGGGTGGATCATGTCACAATGCCCGCCGGGCGATGGAGTGCCTCGACGCCAACGTCGTGCAGGACCTGATGGCGGGGGCGCTCGAGCCGCCCGCGCGGGTCCTGGCGATCGAGCACCTCGACGAGTGTCAGGAGTGCCGCGACCTGATCGCGCTGCTCGCGCGCGGCGCCACGCACGAGGTCCTCCAGGACTCGCTCGGCGACACCGAGAAGCGCGGTCCGAGCATCGCGATGCTGGAGACGGTGGGCAGCGACCAGGGGCTCGCGGAGACGGTCGCCCCCGGCGCGCTCGACGACGACGCGCTCGGCGCGACCGTCGCGCCCCACGAGACGGTCACGAAGGCGGTGCGCGTCCGCGCGCCGAACCAGGTGGGCCGCACGCTGGGCGGGCGCTACACGATCGTCGAGCGACTCGGCGCGGGCGCGATGGGCGTGGTGTACCGGGCCGAGGACAAGGAGCTCGGCCGCTCCGTCGCGCTCAAGCAGCTGCACCGCCCGGACGCGGCGTTGACCGGCCGCCTGATCCGCGAGGCACGGTCGATGGCGCAGGTCAACCACCCGAACGTCGTCGCGGTCTACGACGTCGGCGTCGCCGATGACATCACCTACATCGCGATGGAGCTCGTCACCGGCGAGAGCCTGCGCGCATGGCAACAGCAGCGCTCGGTCCACGAGATCCTCGAGGCCTACCTCGCGGCCGGCCGCGGCCTCGCGGCCGCCCACGACGCGGGTCTGATCCACCGCGACTTCAAGCCCGACAACGTGCTCGTCGGCAAGGACGGCCGCGTCCGGGTCACCGACTTCGGACTCGCGGCGATCCGTGCGTCCGAGGACCTGTCCGCGAGCGGCGCAGCGATCGATCGCGCCGCGCGCTCGATCGATGACATCAACCTGACGACCTCGGGCTCCGTGCTCGGCACGCCCGCGTACATGGCGCCGGAGCAGTTCACCGGCGGCAACGTCGACGCGCGCACGGACCAGTTCAACTTCTGCGTCTCGCTCTACGAGGCGCTCTACGGCGCGCGCCCCTTCGAGGGCAAGACGTTCGAGGAGCTCGCCGACAACGTCTGCGAGGGCCGGGTGCGCGCTGCCCCGTCGACCACGCGGATCTCCGGCGCGCTGCGCGCGATCATGCTGCGCGGCCTCTCGGCCAAGCCCGGCGATCGCTACCCGACGATGACGCACCTGCTCGAGGAGCTCGGGCGCGACCGCGCGAAGCCGTGGCGCCGCACCGCGATCGCCGCCGCCTCGATCGCCGGCGTGCTCGCCCTGGGCGTCGGCGCCGATGTCGCCGTGCGCAGCCGCGTCGCCGCGAGCATCCGCCAGTCGTTCGCCGCCACGGCGAAGCAGGCCGATCGCGCGGTGCGGCTCGTCGCGAACCAGTTCGACGCGATCTCGAACCTCGTCTATCTGTTCCCCGTGATGAACGACGTCTCGGGTCATCACGACCAGGCCGACTTCGGCCTCGGCGCCCCGGAGTCCGACGAGAAGGACCTCGACGACATCCACGACCGCCTGGTGTCGGCGGACTGGCGCCTCGCGCGCGACTTCGGCGGCCGCGAGCACCCGTCGATCCTCGCGGTCGCCGACTACAAGGCACGGCTGCTCTACACGAGCGCCGATCCGCACGCGCCGCGCTCGGATCTGAAGGCGCTGCCCTGGGTCGGCGGCAACACGACGACGCTGGTCCGCTTCGACGATCCCGCGCTCGTCAAGACGGGTCTCGTCGGCAAGCAGCCACCCGCGGGCCTCGCGATGGTGTTCGCGCGCGTCCGCTCCGTCGGCGACGCCGTGACGACGCAGTTCTTCCAGATCGTCGAGGCGCGCGCGCTGCTCGATCAGATCCGGCTCGACGACACGCTGCTCTCGATCGTCGCGCCCGACGGGACCTCCGTCGGCGACGTGCCGCCATCGCTCGTCGCCGCGGCACCGGCGGATGGCGAGGCCGAGCGCGCCTCGGACGGCGCGACCTACGAGGTGCTCGCGCGGCCGCTCACCGGCTTCGGCGAGAAGCCGATCGGCCGCCTCGTGATGGCGCACCAGATGGACGGCGTGCTCCAGCTGTTCCCACACGCGCGCACGGTGTTCGCGATCGGCGCGCTCGCGATGCTCGGCCTCGCGCTCGGCACCGCGATCAAGGCCCGCCGGATCACCGGCGCGCGCGCCGACTGAGCTACGGCGCCCGGGACAGCTCGGCGCGCAGCGCGTCCTCGAGCGCGATCCACTGGAAGTCGTCGGGCTCGCCGCCGTCCTGCCTGCGGTCGCACAGCGCGCTGTCCCGCCACACGCAGGTGGCGAGGCGGATCATGTCGTGATCGGGATCGGGGGTCGCGAAGATCGCGACGTTCCCCGCGGGATCGCAGACCAGCTTGTGCTGGTAGTGCCCGACGGGACGCAGCGAGCCATCCGGCGCGTAGCGCACCGAGCCGTCGATGACCCGGACGTTCGCGTGATCGAACAGCAGCTCGAGATAGGTCTGCCGCTGGGCCTGCGGCCGCGGCGCGCCCGGCGTGCTCCACAGCGGCGTCGCGGGATCGGGCACCGGCGGCGGCCAGGTCGGCGGGCGCGGCGGACGCGCGTCGCGCAGGGGCGGCAACCCGGGGAGCGGCGCGGTTCCCGAGCGCTGGCGCGGGATCGGGGGCGGCTCGGTCGGCGGACGCGACCGCTGCGGCGGCGTACGCGGCGGATCCGGCGCGAGGCCCTGGCCGGCCAGGGCCCAGACCTCGTCGGGCGTGAGCGCCTCGTCGGTGAGCTGCGCGGCGTCGTAGGCCGGGCGCACCTTCAGGTCGTAGCCGCGCTCGCGCGTCGGGAACACGAGCTCCTCGAGCCAGGCCCACTGCTTCATCGACGGCAGGCTCGGGTCGAGCTGGCGGCGCTTGACCAGCGTCAGCCCGCGCAGCTCGGCGACGGCGATCACGCGCAGGGTGGTCTTGCCGTCCTCGAGCGCGCGCACGACGACCTTGTCGCTCGAGTCGCACACGACGTGCCACTCGAACGGGTTCGTGAAGGTCGCGATCCGCTCGGGCTCGAACGTGATGGTCTGCGCCAGGAGCGCCTGCGATGCGCGATTCACGCGGAATGCGACGTACGGCCCACTCACCGGTAGGTCCCCGGGCCCTCGGGCCGGTACTTCTCGCCGTACTTGTTGAGGTGCGGCAGCTCGGCGCCGCGCGCGAGCGCGAGCTCGATCGTGGCATCGGCGCCCGCCTTCACGCTGACCTTCGCGCTGACCGGCTTCGCCGCGCGCCGCGTGTACGCGAACACGGTCCACGTGCCCTCGGGGATGCCGTCGAGGACGAACCTCCCGTCGGCGCCGGTGCGCGTGTGACGGCGGTTGGGGAGGACGAGGATCGTCGCGGCCATCTCCGGGTGGATGTTGCAGTACACGTCGACGACGCCGGGCTGCGGGAACTCCTTCTCCTTGGTGTCGCCCTTCTTGAACGAGCCGAGGTCGAACCTGCGCGCGCCCGACTGCGAGAACACGTTGTGCAGGAACGGGTCGACGTTCGGGAAGCTGACCTTGTCACCGACGGTGATCGCGACGAGGTCGGGCACGAACGCGCGGCCCTTCTGCTCGATCTTCACGGGCGTCGCGGGCCGTGCCCCGGGCGGATCCGCGAAGCCGACGACGTAGACGATGACGTCCGCGTTCGACGCGGGCTTGCCGTCGGCCTCGGTCACCTTGACCGTGCCCGTCACGCGCCCCGGCGCGGCGTGCGCGACGGAGCCGAGCGCTGCGAGCAGGAGCAGCCCGCGCATCAGAACATGATCCCCCACTGCAGCGCGGGCGCGGTCTTGATCTGGTAGAGGCCGATGCCCATCGCCGCGCTCACCCACGAGCGGCCGTGCGACCACGCGAGGTTCGGGCCCGCCGCGATCCACCGCGGCGCCTTGTTCTCGAGATCGAGGTGGCCGAACACCTCGGCACCGAGGCGCAGATCGCCGACGACCTTGAAGCTGACGCCGATGCCCGGCCGCGCCTCGTACGCCTGGTCATCCGGGCCGATCGCCGCGACGAACCCGAGATCGACGAGCGCCATCACGCTCCCCGACGGCGTCGTCGTCGAGGCGACGAAGTTGGCCTCGATGATCGTGGTGTCGCGCACCGTGATGTCGCGCTTCACCGCGAGCCGCACGAGCGGCGCGAACGGCGGCGCGTCGACCGGGTCGCCGGAGACGAACCGGTAGCGGCCCTCGACGCCGTAGCGCTTCCACGTGAAGCCCGGCCCCGTCGCGTCGGAGTCGCGCCACACGAACTCGACAGGGAGCAGCACCTCCAGCTGATCGGTCACGCCGATCATCGCCTGCATGCCCCACAGCGTGTCGTGGTAGCTCACGCCCTTCGTGTCGTTCTCCTCGGTGATCCAGGTGTGCAGCTCCGCGCCGCGCTCTGGCATCACCTCGGTGCCGAACAGCCACCCGAACTGCGTCCGCCCCGCGTGCGCCGCCGCGGGAGCGAGACACACCAACGCCGCGATCAGGACCCGTGCTGCTCTCACGCGCGAGATCCTACAGTATGGTCCGCCCATGATCGATCACACCGGCATCCAGGTCGCCGACCTCGAGCGCTCGCTCGCGTTCTACACGAAGGCGCTCGCGCCGCTCGGCTACACCGTCATCAGGAAGGTCCAGAACATCGCCGCCGGGCTCGGTGTCGGCGGCAAGCCGGACTTCTGGGTCGCCGGCGTCGGCGCGCCGACCGACAAGATCCACATCGCGTTCCGCGCGAAGGGCCGCGCCGAGGTCCGCGCGTTCTACGAGGCCGCGATCGCCGCGGGCGGCACCGACAACGGTCCGCCCGGCGTGCGCCCGCACTACCACGAGCACTACTACGGCGCGTTCGTGCGCGATCCGGACGGCCACAACATCGAGGCCGTCTGCCACGAGCCCTACCTGGGCTGACGTCAGCGCAGCTCGATCGGCGGCAGCGCGTCCTCGCGCTCGACGAGCTCGCCGATCTGGGCCGCGGGGAGCCCGAGATCGCGGAGGGCCGTGACGCACGCGGCGGCGCGATCGGCCGGGAGGCAGAGCAGGAGGCCGCCGCTGGTCTGCGCGTCGCAGGCGAGGGACGCGAGGAGCTCGCGGTCGCTCTCGTCGGTCGGCTCGCCGGTGAACGCGGCGCCGCTCGACCAGCGCACGAGCGGCGCGACATAGGCGCGGTTCGCCTTGCTGCCGGCGGGGCAGATCTGCGCGGCGAGGTGCTGCTTGGCCTCGGGCAGGAGCGGCAGCTGGTCGAGGTGAACACGCGCGCCGACGCCGGAGCCGTGGCAGATGTTGCGCAGGTGGCCGAGGAGGCCGAAGCCGGTGACGTCGGTCGCCGAGGTGACGCCATGGTGGTGGCCGACCTCGGCGGCGCCCTTGTTGAGCGTGGTCATCGAGCCGATCGCGGCGGCCGCCGCGGCCTCGCTCGCGACGCCCTTCTTGATCGCCTGCCCCATCACGCCGGTCCCGAGCGCCTTCGACAGCACGAGCGCCTGGCCGGACTTCGCCTTGCGGTTGCTCCACAGCGAGCCGGGCTGGACCTCGCCGGTGACCGACAGGCCGAACTTGACCTCGGGGTCACGCACCGAGTGGCCGCCGACGATCGCGACGCCCGCCGCATCGCACGCCTTCTGTGCGCCGGCGAGGATCTCGTCGAGCACCTCGATCGGCAGCACCTCGTCGGAGAAGAACACGAGGTTCAGCGCGAACCGGGGCTCGCCGCCCATCGCCCACACGTCGCTCATCGAGTTCGTCGCCGCGATCGCGCCGAACGCGCCCGGCTCGTCGACCAGCGGCGCGATCACGTCGGCCGTCAGCACGAGCCCGCGGCCCGCCGCGTGGTGGACGACCGCCGCGTCGTCGGAGAACTCGTGGTCGACGAGGATGTCGTGGCGCGCGGCCGCACCCTTGCCCGGCAAGCGGGCGAGCACGTGGTTCAGCTCGGTCAGGCGCAGCTTGGCCGCGCAGCCGCCGCCGCGCGCGTACTGGGTCAGGCGGATCATGGGCAGAGCCTAGCGCCGATCACATGCTGCCGCAGCCGTAGGCACCGACCGCTTGCTTGATCGCGTCGGCGCCCTGCGTACACGCCTGCGTCATCTGCTGCTTCGCCGACTCGGGGATCTGCATGTTCGAGTACATCTGTCGCATCTGCTTCACGGCGTCGAGCATGGCCTTGCGCGACTGCTCGGGGAACTGCTTGCACTTCGCGAGCAGCTCGATCTGCTTCGCGTAGTCCTCGCACGCCTTCGGCATCCCCTTGCCTCCGCCCGAGGTCACGGGCGGATCGTCGGGCGGCT
>JAEUJX010000391.1 GCA_016794545.1 Myxococcales bacterium | reverse complement strand
TTGCCGAGCAAGGCCGCCGCGCGATCGATCACCTCGCCGGCCGGCGTGGCGCGACTGCCGGCCCGAGCGCGCGCGTGCCCGATGGCGAGCGCGACCGACGTTCCCGGTGCGGCCGCGTGCACGGCGAGCGCGCAGCGTGCGGCGGCGGCCGCGTGATCGTGCGCGGCTCCGGCGCCCTCGAGCACGAGCGCGGCTGCGCCGCCGAGCAGACGTTCGACACGAGCGCCGCGTTCGCTCGCGATCGCCTCGAGAGCCGCCCATGGCAACGCGGGAGCCGCGACACCGGCCGCGCTGTCGGCGAGATCGGTGAGCGTCTCGTCGGACCACGCGCTGGCGGGTGTCGAGACCAGCACCACGGCGACCACGCGCAGCTCGTCGGCGCTGAGCAGATCCTCCTCGGCGGTCGGAACGACGCGGCGAACACCGTCGAACGGCGGGAGGGCATCGAGCGCGGCGACCACCGCGTCGCCGCCGGCAGGGCGCCGAGCCGGGTCCTTGGCGAGCAGCCGCGCCACGAGCGCGTCGACCTCGGAGGGCACGGCGGCGATCACGCTCACCGGAGGCGGCTCCTCGAGGAGCACGCGCGTGAGCACCGCCCACACGTGACCACCGGCGAACGCCGGCCGCCCGGTGAGGCACTCGTAGAGCACGCAACCGAGGGCGAACAGATCGGCGCGCGCGTCGGTCTCGCCGTGGCCGCGCGCCAGCTCGGGCGCGACATACGCGGGTGTGCCGATGAACCCGCCGGCGCGCGTGAGCTCCACGCTTGCGCCCTCGACGTGGACGATGCCGAAGTCGATCAGCTTGGCCTGCGCGACGTCGCCGCCCGGCAACATCACGTTGCGCGGCTTCACGTCACGATGGACGATGCCGGCGCGGTGCGCCGCGGCGAGGCCGAGCGCGAGCCGCCGCGCGACAGCGATCGCCTCCGGCGGCGTGAGCCCGGTGCGCTCCAGCCGGGTCGCGAGGGTCTCGCCTTCGAGCCACTCCATCACCAGCCACGGTGATTCGGTCCCGCCGTGATCGAGGTATCGCACCACGGCCGGATGCGCGAGCTCGGCGAGCGCGCGGGCCTCGCGCTGGAAGCGTGCCCGTTCGCGCTCGTCCCCACCGAGCAGCGCCTTGATCGCGACCGCAGTGCCGTCGTGCAGGTCGGTGCCGCGAAACACGACGCCCATGCCGCCCGCGTCGACGCGGGCATCGACGCGCCAGCGACCTGCGAGGACCTGTCCGTGCTCCATCAGGTCCGATATCGTTCGAGATCGACGCCGAGCCGCTCGATCCAGCGGTAGAGCTGCCGCGGATGCATCGCGAGGGATGACGCGGCACGCACCACGTTGCCGCCGGTGTCGGTCAGCGCGCGCGTGATCTCGTCGGCAGTGGGCGCCGTGCGCCGCCCTGTGGTGACACCTCCCGGCGGGGCGTCGGCGATCGGCTCCAGCGCCTCGCCGGCGTCGCTGTTCAGCCCCTCCCCGAGATGGCGCTCGTCGATCGGTTCGGCTCCGGCGAGGATCGCAGCGGCACGCAGCACCGTCCGCAACTGCCGCACGTTGCCGGGTAGCTCGGCCGAGAACAGCAGGCGCGCCGCGGCGCTGGTGATCGAGGCGCGCGCGACCTTGGCGTCGGCGAGCAAGTGGGCGGTGAGCACCCCGAGGTCCTCGCGCCGAGCACGCAGCGGCGGGATGCGCGCGACGTGACCGGCGAGCCGGCGCAGCAAGTCCTCGCGAAACGCGCCACGATCGACGAACAGGTCGCGGTTGGTGGCGGCGAGCCATCGCACGTCGACGCGCTGGCGCTCGGCACCGCCGACCGGGACGACCTCGCCGGTCTCGATGACCCTGAGGAGCTTGGCCTGCGCCACCACGCTCATGTTGGCGACCTCGTCGAGGAGCAACGTCCCCCCATCGGCCCGCACGATCTCGCCCTCGCGCGACTCGGTGGCGCCGGTATACGCACCGCGACGATGGCCGAAGAACGTGGACTCGAACAGGCTCTCGGGGACCGCGCCGCAATCGAGCGTGACAAACGCCCCGCTCCGTCCCGACCAGGCGTGGATCGCCGCGGCGACGACCTCCTTGCCGGCGCCGGTCTCCGCCAGTAGCAGTATGGGTTCGCCCGAGCGCGCGATGCGCTCGAGGTCGCGCACCTGCGCCGCGAGCGCCGGGGAATACGTGCGTGTGGGCCCGAGCCGCGGTGGCGTACCGTCGAGGGCCGCGACCTCGCGCTCGTCGGCGACGCGATACGCGAGCAGCGAGTGACCGACTTCGATGATCGAGCCCGACGCGAGCTTGTGCTCGGTGATCCGCTTGCCGTCGACCCAGGTGCCGTTGCGGCTGCCGAGGTCGCGCACCACGTGCCCGTCGCCGCGCACCTCGATGACGGCGTGCTCGCCCGACATCCAGCGGTCGGCGAGGCCCAGCCTGTCACCGCTGATCTCGGGAGCTGACGCGGTCGGCGCACGTGCGAGCACGAGCCGCGATCCGGTCATGCGGAACGAGCGCGACGCCTCGGCCCGCAGATCGTCGTACGAGAGGACGTACGTGAGCACCGCCACCCGCGTCGCCGCCGAGCGTGGCACCTCGTCGAGGGTGCCGGTCATCATAGGCCGACCATCTTACCGCGCAGCACCAGGTAAGTTGGGGCAGACAACGCCATGAGGCCCACCCCGAGCAGACTCTCGCGAGGCGCGGCGACCAGGGCGTTGGCGACCAGGAAGGTCGCGGCGACCGCGAACACGATGGGTACGACCGGGTACCCGGGCACGCGGAACGGCCGCACCAGGTCGGGCCGGCGGCGGCGCAGCACGAGCAACGAGCCGGCGTTCATGGCGGAGAACAGCCACGCCGCGAACACCACGTACGTCGTCAGCTGATCGAAGCTGCCGCTCGACGCGAGGACCGCAGCCCACGCACCCTGCACGAGGACGGCGGCGACCGGCGCGCGCGCCTGGGCGCTGACGCCGGCGAGCCGAGCCGGCGCCAGGCCGTCCTTGGCCATCGCGAACGGTACGCGCGCCGACGTCAGCATCGTGCCGGCCATCGCCGAGATGGCAGCGAGCGCCATGACGGAGGCGAGCACGACCTGGGCGCGGTCGCCGAGAACCGTCGCAGCGGCCCGCGTCGCGACCGGCGGCGCGTCGCGATGCGCGTGCGAGCTCGCGGTCGCGACCTCGTCGAACGAGAGCACGGCAAAATAGGCCACGTTGATGAGGAGGTAGAGCGCGAGCACCGCGAGCACGCCGCGCATGATCGCGCGCGGCACCGTGCGCCCGGCGTCGCGGACCTCGCCCGCCGCCATCGGCAGATGGTTCCAGCCGTCGAACGCCCACAGCGCCGACAGCACGGCGAGGCCGAACTTGCTCCAGCCCGGAAAGCCGCCTCCGGCGTCGGTCACGCGCGAGGCGTCGGCTGCGGGCGACGAGAACAGCCCGATGGCGAGCACGACCAGTGCGGCGACCTTGAGCACGGTGAGCACGACCTGGAGGCCGCCGCCGACCCGCACGCTCAGGCAGTTGAAGGCGGTGAAGGCGACGATGATCGCGACGGCGGTGATTCGAGGATCGATGCCTGCCAGCGGCTCGAGCCGTGACAGGAAGATCGCCGCGCCGACGGCGTACGCGGCGATCGAGCCGGGCGCACCGATCCAGAACCGTGTCCAGCCGTAGACGAACCCGGCGTAGCGCCCCCACGCCTCGCGCAGGAAGATGTACGCGCCCCCGGCTTCCGGGAACGCGCCGCCGAGCTCCGCGTACGTCATCGCGCCGGTGAGCGACAGCACACCGGCGACCACCCATGCGGCCAGCACCCACGTCGCCGAGCCGCACAGCTGCGCCATCGTCGCGCTCTTGAGGAAGATGCCGGTGCCGACGATGGTGCCGACGACGAGTGCCGCCGCATGCCACGGGCCGAGCGCGCGCGAGAGCGCGTGCTCGTTACCGCCACCTTCGCCCATCCGCCGACGGTACCAGCCTGGCGACACGGCAACGAGGTTCATCGTCTCAGACGACGGTCCGAGACCCGCGCTCGCAGAGGCGGGGCCCCCGCGGTCCGTGTGGCACCTTCGAGCTCGCGCCCACGGACTTCGCAGGCGCGCCCATCGCCGTGGGCGTCGCCCCCGACGGCGCGCTGTGGATCGGCGGCCGACGACGCCACGGACTCGCTGCTCTACTTCGGCGGGCAGCCCGGCACTCCCTGCGCGCGCACGCTGCGTCGCGCCTTCGCCACCGGCGTGCCGGTCGACGGATCAGTACTTGAGCGCGAAGAAGCCGGCCATCGCGGCGAGGAGCCCGTCGACATCCGCGTGCTCGGGCACCGAGATGCGGCAGATCTGGACGTTGTCGTGCTTCTGCGCGTTCTTCACCTCGGCAGAGAGCGCGCCCTGCGTCGACTCCTCGGGGTTGATCACATAGAAGTAGTCGGGCTTGCCGTCGCCGACGGATTGGCCGTAGCTCACGCGGCTCTTCACCAGCGCCGGCGCGTGCTCGAGCAGATACGCGACGAACTCGTCGACGAGATCCGCATGCGTGGTCGGCGCCGGCGGCAGATAGAACGACAGCATGCCGGTGGCGAGGCCATCGGACACCTGGGCCTCCGAGATCGCGTAGAGCGTGATCTCGTGACCACGCGCCCGGAGCGCGCTGCGCAGCCCATGGGCCAGCCGGATGGTGTTCGCGCTGATCGTGGCCATGCGCGGCCGCAGATCCTCGAGACCCGCGCGCAGCTCGGCGAGCTGGTGCGGGCGCGCGAACGAGTCGGCGTCGTGACCGAGCTCGCGAGCACGCGCGACGATCTGGTGCGCGACCGGTTCGCCGGCGCACGCGACCACACCGAGCGTGGTCTTGCCCTTCGTGAAGTACTTCGAGCCGCTCTTCACCAGGAGGAACGGCCAGCCCTGCGCGAAGTCCTTCGCGAAGATCGGATAGAGCGGAGCCAGCGTCGTGTCGACGACGACCGGCACCTGCTTGCCCGTGCGGGTCTGGTACGCGCGCAGTCCCGCCATCAGCGCGGGGAAGTCGTGCACCTGGAGCTCGGGGTTCGTGGGCGTCTCGAGGAACACGCAGGCCGCACCGTCGTGAGCCGCCAGCGACGCGAGCACGCGATCGACGAGCGTGACCGGCCGCCCGGCGGCGTCGTGACCGATCACTTCGAGCGGCCGCGGCTGGATCACTCCACCGCGCGCGAGGAGGTCCGCGATCAGCTGGCCGGTGCCGCCATAGCCATTCTGCGCGTAGAACAGCGTGACCGGACCGAGCACGTCGCCGACGGCGGTGAAGGCCGCCGCCTCGGCGGCGAGGCCGGTACAGAAGTAGAGGCTCTCGCGGATCTGCGGGAACAGCGTCTGGAGCGCGGCATCGCACTCGGCGGGCGTCGCCTCGGCCAAGACGGTCGGCGGGATCTCCGCGATCCGCTCCAGCTCGGAGCGTGCATCGGCGGCGAGCAGCGCGGAGACGGTGCGCTTGCGGATCAGCTGGATCCCGTAGGGATCGATGCGCGCCTCGTCGCGGATCAGGAGCATGCCGCCGTTCGGCACCGGGTAGCAGATCGCATCGGCCGCACTGGCCCGAACGTCACCGGTGAACGGCTCGTCGGTGACGAGCACGGTGAGCACGTCGGGCCTGCGCGCCGGCAGCTCCCCACTCCACTGCTCGTGGATCTCGACGTCCTTCCGCGGACCGCGCAGCGACCCTCGCGCGTAGATCCGGACGGGGAGCGTGCGCTTCGGTGACTCGATCACCGACAGCCACGGCTTGGTCACCGATGCGAAGGAGAACACGCGCGCGGCGTTCGTGCGCGACTGCACGTACAGCTCCAGCACCGTCGACAGCGGCTGCCCGAGCCGGGCGTAGTCGAACGGAAGGCCGACGGCGGCGAGCCGCGCGCGGATCTGACGCGGATCGTCGAGCCCGGCGAGGTCGCCGAGCGCCGCCTCGAAGCGAGCGGCGAAGGCCACGTCGGAATCGAAGCGGAACAGGTCGTAGGTCGTCGCGCGGTGGTCCCAGTCGTCGGGCAGCGCACCGAGAATGCGAGGGAGCTCCTTGGTGAGCCTCGCCGCGAAGTCAGGAGTCATCGGCCGGACCATACGCGGCAACGTGCCCGGCCGCTATCGGGGAGCGCACGCGAGCCGAGGGGCGAGACGACCTGCGCACGCATCGCACCGCGCCGTGAACGATCGGTTGAACACACCACCGAGGCCCTGCTATGTGCTCGCCGTGCGCCTGCTCGCCGTCGTCCTCCTCGCCGCCTGCACGGCCGACGCGCAGCACGAGATCACCGTGCCCGGGCCGCTGCTCACCGAGACTGGCCGGCTGCGCGAGGCCGGGTGGTCGCCGCGCCAGCTCCTCACCTACGACGCGGAGCGGGTGGCCGACCCGGCGCGCCTGCGGCAGTGGGACTTCTTCACCGTGTTCGACGACCGCCAGGCCGTGAACGTGACGATCGGCGACATGGGCTGGCTGCGTGTCTGCTCGGTGAGTGCGGTCGACTTCGTGGCCGGCGAGGTGACGCAGGCCATGGTGGTCAACAAGGACGTCGCGCTCTCGGCCGGCCTCGAGGGGCGGGCGACGTGCACGGCCGACGGCGTCGTCGTGATGGAGCAGACCACCGACGGCGACGGCAGCGACGTACGCTTCGACATCGCGGATCCCCTGTTCGGATCGCCGGGCACCGGCGCGCTGGCGATCGACCGCCGTCCGGACCTGCCGTACCTCTCGCTGGCGATGCCGTTCCCCGGGGATCCGGTCGGCTTCTTCTACGAGCAGAAGGTGCCGGGCATGGCCGCCAGCGGAACGATCGCGCTTGGCGACAAGACGTTCACGTTCGATGCCGCAGCCGCGGTGATCGACTGGGGGCGCGGCGTCTGGCCGGCGAAGCCCACCTGGCACTGGGCCGCCGGCTCGGGCGTCGTCGCCGGCGTGCCGCTCTCGTTCAACCTCGGGAACGGCTTCGGCGACGATGGAGCGGCGACCGAGAACCTCGTCGTCTACGGCGACGTCCCCTACAAGCTCGGTCGCGTCACGTGGTCGTACGACGCTGCGGATCCGATGCAGCCGTGGACCTTCGAGGGCGACGGCGTCTCTCTCGTGCTGACGCCGAGCGCCCGGGAGGTGGGCGGACCGGAGTTCGGCCCGCGCTACTTCCTCGTTCACAAGGGGTACGGGCGCCTGTCGGGGACCATCGAGCTCGCGGGGGACACGCTCGTGGTCGATGGTCTCCTCGGGTTCGCCGAGCACGTCGAGGTCTCCTGGTAGCGACCAACCGGGACCATGCGCCGCCCACCGTCACCGAGCACGCCGGAGCATCGGGATGATCTGACCGCCGCTGGCGAGCACTCGCTCCTGGTCGACGTCATCGATGCTGCCGAGCCGGGTGTTCACCAGGACGTCGAGGTCCACCTCGTACCGGGCCACCTCTCCGACCGCCCAGTGGATCGCGTCCCAGATCGCGCGCTGCGGATTGGCGAACACGCCGCCGCCGATCAGCGTGAGCACGACCGTGTGGGTGCCGAGCTCGACCGCGGCCAGCAGCGTGCCGAGGTAGGCCGCGCGCAGCAGCTGACGCACGACGATCTCGGAGCCGCGCCCTCCCTGGCCGGAGCTGTAGCCGAGCGCGACCGTCGAGGTGAACACCTGCGCGATGCGATGGTGCGGAGCGCCGGGAACGACGCCGCCCCAGCCGGCGCCCAGCGCGACCTCGACGTCGTCGTGTACGCCGACGCGGATGAGGTCGAAGCCCCGCTCCAGCGCATCGGCCGCGGCAGCGACGTCGGGGAGGTTGTCCGTCGTGAGGTACCCGCTCTCGACCCGGCCGACGTGCGCGGGTAACGCGTCCTCGAGCAAGTTGATGCCGTCGCGGTCGGTCTGCGTGAACCGCTCGCCGCTCGCGCGCGGCGCGAAGTAGTGGCGAAGGAACGTGCCGGGAAACGCGGACACCGACGCCCTCGGTCCTTGCGTGTTGTCGCCCGTGTAGTCAGCCACCGGCACGACGGACGCGCCGGGAGCCTCGAGACAGTTGAACTGCGACGCGGCCTGGAACAGCACACCCGCGGGGGCGGTCGCCTGCAGCGAGCCGACATCGGTCTCCGGCGCGTCGCCGAGCAGGACGGACAGCCGCACCGAGCCGCGCCCCGCCGACGCCTTCGCCGCGACCCGCGCGCGCAGCTCGCCGAGCGTCGGCGTCTCGAAGCGGCCGGCGTGAAAGCTGCCCTGCGTCACCGTCAGCGTCGCGGAGCCATCCGCCGCCACGGCGAAGCACGCGGCGGGCGCGGTCTTCACCTGTTGCTCGATCGCACCGAGGAGCGCCGAGACCTCGTCGCGGCCGCGGCCACCGGCCGGCGGCTCGCGCGCCGCCGGTCCGAACCACACCCACGGGCGCCCGATGCCGACGCGGCGGCCCTG
Source organism: Myxococcales bacterium (assembly GCA_016794545.1). Classification (GTDB taxonomy): domain Bacteria; phylum Myxococcota_A; class Polyangia; order Haliangiales; family Haliangiaceae; genus JABFXX01. The sequence continues at coordinate 5,552 of JAEUJX010000391.1, read as the reverse complement.
GCTCGCGGTCGCCGTCGCCGTCGCCGTCGGTGTCGCCGCCGCCATCACGCGCGCCGCGTAGCGCTTGACGAACGGGCCCTGCTCGCTGCCCTCGGGAAAGCCGCCGCATCGGGTCACCTGGACGATGCGCATCGCCTCCGCGAGCGGGAACCCGCGACGCAGCAGCAAGCACGTCGCGACCGTGCCGGTGCGTCCGATTCCACCGAGGCAGTGGATCGCCACGCGCTCCCGGTTCGCGAGCCGCGCATCGATGTCCACGAGCAACGCGTCCAGCTCGTCGAGCGACCGCGGCACGCCGACGTCCGGGATCGGGAAGTGGATCGACGCCAGTCCTCGCCGTGTCACGGCCTCGAGCAGCGTCGGGATCTTCACCAGCGCCAGCTCGTGCGTCTCCATCAGCGTCACGAGCGTCGTCACCTGCCAGCGCGTCCGGATCGCCTCGAGGTCGGCATCGAGGTCGCGGTCCCAGGGAGCACCGGATTGCGACGGTCCCTTCTTTCCGGGTGCGAACGTGAGCCCGAGGTCGAGGCCGGTCTCCTTCGGCAGAAAGTTCACCTCGATGGGATGCGTCGCCGACGTCCGAGCCATGCTCCAAGCCTACACGCGTCGAAGATCGCCGCGTGATACACCGGTGGACATGGTGGACGTCGTGGACATGGTGGACGTGCGGAGTTGCCGAGGTGTGGTCTCGCGGTGGTGTGTTCGCGTGCTGGCGATCGCGATGGTCTTTGTCGCGTCGTGTGGAGACGCGCCGTCTCTCGTGTCGATCGCTTGCATGCCGTCCCAGGTCGAGCTTGCCGTCGGTCAGACCGCACAGCTGACCGCGATCGCCACCTACTCGAATGGCTCGACCGCCGACTTCGTCAACGCCGGGCTCGAGTGGCGCGACGGACTGAAGCCCGAGGTCGCCACCGTCGACTACAACGGCGTGGTCACGGCGCTGAGCGTGGGGGAGACCATGGTCTCTGCCAGAGCCGTCCACCCCGGGATCGACGGCTACTGTCAGGTCCGCGTCGTCGATCCACGCGTACGCATGCTGGTCGCCGTGAACCTGACGGCGCCCGTGCTCACCCTGCCCGACGGCATCGACCAGCAGGTCACGGCCACCGCGGTCTACGACGACGCGACGACGACCGACGTGACCGAACAAGCGGCCTGGTCGACGAGCAACGCGGCCATCGCGACCGTCTCCAACGCTCCCGGGGATCGCGGTCTCGTGACCGGAGCAAGCCCGGGCGCGGTCACCGTCACCGCGTCGTTCGAAGGAGTTTCGGGCGGCCTGCAGCTCCAGGTCACCGATGCCGTCGTCACCGGGATCGCGGTGACCCCGGCGACCGACAGCGTCCCGGTCGGGATCGTCCGGCAGTACGCGGCGACGGGCACGTTCACCGACGGCACGAGCATGGACCTCACGGGCAGCGTCACGTGGTCGTCGACGATGCCGGGGTTCGCGACGGTCTCGGCCGCGGGGCTCGCGACGGGGGTCGCGCCTGGTGCGACGACGATCGCGGCGACGGCGGGTGGCGTCACCGGGACCGCCCAGCTCACCGTCACCAACGCGGTGCTCCAGACGATCGCGATCACACCCGACAACCCCAGCCTCCCCGATGGCCTGACCGTGCAGCTCGCCGCGATGGGCGGCTATTCCAGCGGAGGTCCGGCGGTCGACATCACGACGCAGGTGATCTGGTCGAGCAACAACCCGACGATCTGCACGGTCGACTCGGCGGGACTGGCGACGACCGTCGGCAACACCGCGATCGGCGCGTGTACGATCGTCGCGTCGCTCGATGGTGTCCAGGACACGACCATCCTCACCGTCACTCCGGCCGCCGTCACCGCGGTGGCCGTCACGTGCGACGAAGCGACCCCATCTCCCACCACGACGTTTCAATGCACGGCGAGCGCGACGCTCACCGACTCGACCGTCTGCGACGTCGGCACGACCTGTGACGCGTCGATCGTCGCGACGTGGTCCGCGACGCCGCCGGACCGGATCTCCTGCGATCAGAGCGGCGCCTGCTCGATCCCGCAATCCGCGAGTCCCGGGCTGGCGGAGCTGTTCGCGCAGATCACCCCGGTGTTCGTCGGAACGGCCCGCGTGACCGTCCCGGCGCCGCAATCGGTCAGCGTCACGCCGAGCACACCGGCGCCGCTGACGCAGGGCCAGATCGCGCAGTTCCAGTCGTTCGTGGACTTCGGTGACGTCTTGTTCGAGATCACGAGTGTGGCCACGTGGTCGAGCTCCGATCCGAGTGTCGCGACGATCGACAGTGCCGGTCTCGCGACGGGACAGGGCGTCGGTTCGACGTCGATCGCGGCGACCTATCACGGAGTCACGTCCGCTCCGGTCACCCTCATGGGCGTGGCGGCGACCGCGCCCGAGATCTCGGTCACGTCGGGCGGTGCGCACGTCACGCCGGGGTTCTCGAGCCTGGGCGCCCGGATCACGACCGTGAACACCACGCGCAGTGTGATCATCGGCAACTCCGGGACCGCGCCGCTCGTGCTCGGCACGATCGCCGCGGGAGCGACCAGCAACTGCACGTTCGTCTCGATCTCGCAGCCGGCGACGACGACCCTCGCGCCCGCGGCGCTCACGTCGTTCAGCGTGGTCGTCCAGCCGAACGGATGGGGACCGTTCGACTGCGAGCTCGTGATCCCGAGTAACGATCCCGACGAGCCCGTGTTCTCGCTGACGTTCTACGGGGTCGGCTCGTTCGCGCTCGGCAACTTCGATGGCATGGACGGCAGGTGGCTCGGCGGCGGCGGGTGCGGGGCCAACGACTTCTCCCTCGACACCGACGCGCGCGTGTTCGTGCCTTCGCTCGGCGTGAACACCAACACGCAGTTCATCCTCACCGCGTCGAACACGGCGAGCGCGTCGGGGTTGACGATCCTCGGGAACCCGAACCAGACCTGTACCCTCAGCCGCGCGAGCGCGACGTCGATGACACTCGGCTGCACCGGCACGGCCTCGTGCAGCGAGCCGCTCACGCGTGCCGCGGAGCCGGAGATCAAGGTGCTGCAGGGCACGAGCACGGAGCTCCTCGACGACATGTTCATGGATGCCTACCAGTACGTGACGACCGGGATGTCGGTCCCGCGGATCTACACGATCGCCAACGAGGGCACCGCCGACCTCACGGTCGGGACGATCGCGATCGGTGGTCCGACGACGACCAACTGCTCGGGCACGATCACCCAGCCGGGGCTCACCACGATCCCGGCCGGCATGTCGACGACGTTCACCGTGAGCTTCACGGTCGCGGCCCAGGGCGCGTTCCGCTGCGATCTCGTGATCCCGAGCAACGACACGACCGAGAACCCGTTCGACGTCCAGCTGCGAGGCACCGGGCTGTAGGCCGGGTGCACGGACCTGGCGGGCTCGCCGCCTCGTCACATGGCGCGGACCGACACGATGACGAGCCACGCCACGAACGGTGCGATCAGCGCCAGCAAGCCGAGGGTCAGCTTCGCCTGCCGATCGTCGTTCGCGAGGTGTTCGCCGCCGTGCGCAAATTCTTCGGCAAATTCGGCCATGGCAACCTCCTGCCGAACACCACGTTGCATCGCGCACGCCACCCGCGAGCCCGGCCGCCGGTGTCGCTGAGAGAGCCGGTGCCTCGACTGCGATAAGCTACCGAGGTGCGCCCTGCCATCGTCGTTCTGGTCGCTCTGAGTGGATGCGGTAGCAAGGAGGCGGGCGAGGCCCCGTCGCCGACGTCGGCCTCGGCCTCGGCCCCGGCCCCGGTGGGGTCGGCCGGGGCCGCGACTCCCGCGGGCAGCGCCCCGGAGAGCACGGCGCCCAAGCCGTTCAGCATCGAGATGGAGCACGCGGGCCCGCGCGATCCCGACGCGACCCGCATGGATTGCGCGCTGTATCGCGCGCTCCCCGGCCGAGACGACATCGACGTCCAGCACTGCGGGCGCCAGGTCGGCGACAGCGAGTACTCGCGCGACGGGCTGTATTTGAGCAAGGACGGCCGGACCCTCTCGATCCAGATCAACTGCGACACGTGCAAGACACTCCACCTCGATCACGCGACCCCCGAGCAGGTGACCTTCGAGGGCGGCAAGGCGACGGTGACGCTCGACTACCTGGAGGCGCTCGGGGATCTGGAGACCGGCCAGTCCAAGGACTGGATCGACTCGGGTCGCAAGCCGCTCGAGGTTGCGTGGAAGGCAGAGACGACCTCCACCCCCGCCAAAGGGGCGCTGCAGCTGCAGGCCGGGAACGTCTACGATCTGCTCGCACAGGTCGCGAAGGGGCCGCTGGTCTTCAAGCGAGACCGCGGCAAGTTCAAGAATGCGAACATCTCCCTGGTGTCCTCGGAGGGACATCACGCGGGCGCCAGCGTGAAGCTCCGCGAGGTGGATCTGGTCGCGTTCCTCGATCGCGGCGCCACCAAGGTCGGGACCTGCAAGTACATCAACCCGACCACGAAGGAGACGAAGGACGTCCCGCGGTACCGCTATCAGCTCGTGATGAAGGTGCACGATCGGCGGACCGGGAAGCAGCTCGCGACGAAGAAGCTCGGCTCGGCGAATCCTCCGTGCGAGGAGGTGATCTCGTCCGACGTACGGTCCCTCGGAAGCCTGGTGGACGACGACACCATCGAGACCTGGCTCGCGGGCTACGTCGCGAAGAACGCGACCGAGCTCGCCGGCGAGCTGCGCGCGGCCGAGGAGGCCGGAACCGACGTCGGTTGGGTCACGACCAAGTAGTGCGGGACTCGCCTGCGGTCACGCGGGGCGACGGCCGGAGAGAGCGCGGGGGTCGCCGAGTGACCGCCCCGCACGACCGTGATCCGGTCGAGCTCGCTCGACGCGGCCGGTGTTCCCGTCGACGGTGACCACATCGCCAGTCCGCAGCGTGGCCGTGCCCGAGATCGTGCCCATGACGGCCGGGATGCCGTGCTCGCGCGCGATGATCGCCGCGCGGCTGAGGATGCTGCCGCCATCGGCGACCAGCGCACCCACCTGACCGAACGCGACCGTCCTGCTCGAGTGCGTCGTCGCGGCGTCGGGCCTGGTGTTGATCGCCGGTCGCCTCCCGGATGTTTCAGCGGAAACGCACGACCTCCCAGGTTCCCGTGCGCCCCCATGCGTCGTTGCCGTGCTCGCGACCCCGGCGAGACCTCCGCCCCATCGCGACTTCGGGGCCTCGGTGCTGCCGCCGCGCAGAAAACGACGACGGCCCTCGCGATCAGCTTCGTTTCGAGGCTCGATCGCACGGCACGTTCGCTCCCTGTGTGCGCTTCGCAGCCAGGGTTACCCCCTGCGCCACGCAACACTCGGTACCGGCTGGTCGCTCGCCGTTGCCGGACGCGGTTCGCTCCGGGTTGGGGCACGATGAGAGGTCTCCGTTCTTCGCTTTCGTTCTCCTCTCCCAGGCTTCGCCTGGCGCAGGTCGGGTGGCCTCGGGTGTTGCCACCCGGGGCTCCCACAGATCCGGACGTGCGGGTCTCCCGCATCCGGCTCCTCAGTCGGAGGAGTTCGCTGCGAGTGCGTAAACGCTGCGCGCGACGCGCGGCGGCGGTAGCGGGTAG
>JAEUJX010000778.1 GCA_016794545.1 Myxococcales bacterium | reverse complement strand
GGGCGCGAGCGCGCTCGCGCTCCAGCTCGGCGTCCCGGCGGCCGAGGCGAAGGAGTACATCGCGCGCTTCGATCGCCGCTACGCACTGGTCCGGGCGTTCCAGGACGAGCAGCTCCGGCTGGCGAAGGAGCGCGGCTACATCACGACGATCGCGGGTCGCCGCTGGCCGATCGGCGGCCTCGAGTCGCTCGATCCGCACGATCGCTCGTACGCGGAGCGCCTCGCGCGCCGCGCGACGCACGAGGGCTCGGTCTCCGATGTCTCGCGGCGCGCGCTGCTCGAGGCCGATCGCGCGCTCCGCGCCGCCGGGCTCGGCGCGGTGCCGGTCCACGAGATCCTCGACGAGGTCCTGTTCGAGGTGCCGGTCGGCGAGGAGGCGGAGACCGCGCGCGTCGCCGCGGACGCGATGCGAAGCGTGTTCGACCTCCAGACCGTGCCGCTCGTCGTCGGCGTCGAGACCGGGCCGAACTGGGCCGACCTCGAGAAGGTCGATCGGCGCTGACGCGGTTCCCAGGGCGCGGTTCTCGTGTCACGCTGCGTCGGCCTGCCGCCGAGCGCTCTCGTGAAGCTCCGTCCTCTCCTCCTCCTGGTACCGGCGATGCTCTGGGACATCCCGAGCGTGCTCGCCGGTGGTTGAGCGGGCTGAAGCAATCCGAACCTCCCGGTCGGGGGGACAGCAACCACGGACATCCAGGTCGGCCGCCTCACGTTCGATCTGAGCTCGATCGGGAGCACCGCCGTCGCGCAGCACGACGCGATGGAGACGATCGTCGGCATGGGGCCGGGGACGGTGATCCACGATCAAGACATCCTCACGAACGAGACGCGACTCACCGCCGAGCTCGGCGTCTTGCCGTGGCTGTCGGCCGGCCTCGTCCTGCCGCTGCGCGTGTTCGACACCGCGATCCGCTATCTCGACGCGGGCGGCGGCGAGGAAGTGCAGATCGAGAACCCGTTCATCCACCACCACAACGAGACGCTCGTCGGCTCGGGCGATCCGTGGCTGTTCGCGCGGATGTCTCTGCCGGCCGGCGGGTTCACGCTCGGCGCGCGCCTCGGCGTGTCCCTGCCGCTCGGACGCACCGAGGAGGATCCGTTCGAGCTCGGCGACCGCGGGATCGCGCACGAGCACTCGCAGTTCGGCACCGGAACGTTCCAGCCGCTGCTCGGCCTCGAGGTCGCGCGGATCTTCGGACCCGTGCGTGCCGAGGTGTTCGGCCTGACGCTCCAGTCGCTGTACGAGAACGACCACGGTTACTACGCGGGCGATCGCTACGCGGCGGGGGCGGGCGCCTCGTCGGCCCTGGGGACGACGCGATGGCGGTTCCGCACCACCGTCGAGGTCCAGCACGAGACCGCGGAGAAGTGGAACGGCATCATCCGCACCGACGAGGGCAACATCGGCCGCACCGACCTGCTCGTGGGCGCGGAGGCGATGTTCCGCATCACCGATGACTGGCACCTCGGGGCCCAGCTCAAGATCCCGGTCTACGTGAAGGTCCAGGGCGGCCAGCTCGACATGTCGCCGTACCTCGGTCTCAGCTTCGGTGGCCAGGTCAGCCTGTTCGGCGGCGGCGACGACCACCACGAGGACGAGGACGACCACGATCACGACCACGGGCACGGCGACGAGCATGGCCACGACGACGCGCACGGCCACGACGACGACCACGGCCACGACGACGAGCACGCGGCCGCCGACTGGACCGGGCTCGACAAGGTCGACATCACGAACGACGGCAGCGCGGTGCCGCTCGAGCCCGTCCCGGGCAAGATCACCGTGTTCGACTTCTGGGCGACGTGGTGCAAGCCGTGCGGCGAGGTCGATCGCGATCTCGCGGCGCTCGCCCGGAAGTACCCGAACGACCTGGCCGTCCGGAAGGTCAACGTCGTCGATGACGACTCGCCGGCGTCGAAGAAGTACATCGGCGCCGCGACGCTGCCGCACCTCAAGGTCTACGGGCGCGACGGTCAGCTGCTGTGGGAGAGGTCCGCGCCGCCGGAGACGCTCAGGACCGAGGTCGAGAAGCTCCTGGCGCCCGCGCCGTGAGCGCGCGGTCCAGCTTCCCGAGCTCCAGCTCCCAGCCCTGCTTCATGCGGCCGGTCCACAGCTCGTCGTGCATCGGATCGAGCGTGATGACGAGCTTGACCGTGTCGCCCGTCGCGGAGAGATCGACCGAGGTCGCGACATCGTAGGCCGGGACCCCGGCGAAGTCGATCGAGCTGGTCCACACGAGGCGCTCGTGGCGCTGCACCACGGTGAACCGGATGTGGTGGCGCGTCGCGGTGGGCGCGCTCTGGCTCTTCATGAACGCGATCATCTCGGGAGACACCGCGATCATCGAGTAGTCCATCCCGCCGCCCGCGCGGACGTCGAGCGCGTGGACCTCGACGCGGAAGCCGTCGGGGCCCCAGAAGGCCTCGATGCCCTCCTTCGTCGTCCACATCTGCCACATCTCGTCGAGCGTCGCCCGGTAGCTGCGCTCGAGCACGATCCGATCCTTCGCCTTCGCCTTCGCCTTCGCCATCAGTTCCTGCCTTTCTTGCGTTGGTTCTCGAGGGCCTCTCCGAGGCGATCGAGCCGGCGCTCCCACAGCGCGCGGTAGCCGGCCAGCCAGGTCTCGAGCGCGCGGAACGGCTCGGGACGGAGCGAGTACATCCGCCGCGGCCCGTCGGGCCGGACCTGCACGAAGCCGGCCTCGGTCAGGATGCGCAGGTGTCTCGACACGCCGGACTGATGGATGTCCATCGACTCGACGATGTCGTTGACCTGGCGCTCCCCGCGCCGCAGCTCCTCGACGATCCGCCTGCGGGTCGGATCGGCGAGCGCCTCGAACACGTCTTGCGTATGCACCATCGTGCATATGCATAGCAGTGCATGTCCTGGCTGTCCAGGACGATCCGGCGGCCCTTCGGAAAGGTCCCGGGTAGCTCGCCCTGTTCTCCGCAGGCCCGGTGTACTGTCGCGGCCATGAAGCTCGCGGTGGCTCTGTTCTCCATGCTCTGCCTCGCCTCGGTCGGCTGTGGCGAGGACGAGGCGAAGGCGTACTCGACCTATCAGGCCTGCTTCGACGACAAGGCCAAGGAGATGCTCCCGATCCAGGAGTCGATCGTGAAGTGTTGCCTCGAGCACCCGATCGGCGGCACGACGATCGTGTGCGGCGACGCCAAGCCGGACTGCATCAACTACCTGACCGCGAACCTGAGCCAGACCAGCGCATCGACGATCGACGTGATGGACGCCTGCGGCGAGTACGTGTCGCAGAAGTCGATGATGAAGTAGGTGCGTACGCAGCGCGTACGCAGTTCGGCTGCGATCGCGCGCGCACGCGATGAGGGACCGCGGCGTTAGCGCGCGGTCCGCGTGGCCTCGATGTTGCGCGTGCGCTCGCGCATGCAGATCGATCCAGCCATTGTCAACGAGGCCTCCGCGCTCCTCGGGCGCGAGGCCGAGGTGGGATACAACACGCTCAAGCTCCCCGAGGCGCTCGAGGCGCTCGCGCGGTGGCTCGACCGCGAGGATCCCGAGAAGGCCGAGCAGGCGTGGGATGCGGTGCGCACGCTCGCCGCGCCACTCGAGGATGCGCGGTTCGCGGCCGTCCCGGAGGTCGCGGTCGCGATCGCCCGGTACCGTGCGCTCGCGCCGCGCGTCGCGTCCGAGCTCGGGCTGATGATGCTCGCGCACCGGTTCCACCATCCGCTCGCGGAGGCGCGCCTGGAGGTCGAGGCGATCGGGCGATCGATCGACGACGGCGACGAGGACTCCGTGCGCCGTCGCCGCGAGGCGCTGCGCGAGGCGATCGACAAGCTTCCGCGCGAGCTGCCGGCGACCCGGACGCTCCACGCCGAGGCCGCAGCGGCGTTCGCCCGCAGCGAGGAGGAGCTCGGTGCTCACCTCGCGCTCGAGGAGATCGAGGCGGTGGAGCGCGTGCTCGTGCCGCTGATCGAGCAGGTCGAGCGCGGGATCGAGCAGGCGACTCTGCAGCGCGTCATCGACCATGCTCCGCGAGTCGCCGCGTGGCTGCCCCGGCTCGCCTGGTACGCCCACCACGCCCGCGCCGTGCGGCTCGCCGACCGCGCGAAGGCCGCGCTCGCGCGGATCGGGGCGCTCGGCGAGGGCGTGGTCCGCGCCTGCGCCGAGGCCGAGGCGGTGCCGGCGGTGTCCCCGGATCTGGCGGGGAGCGCAAGGGCCGAGGTGATCGTGCGCGAGCTGCTCCGGGTCTACGCCGAGTACCGCGCGACCTACCAGGACACGCAGGCGCGGTTCGAGACCGAGGTCGACCTCGCGTCGGGGACGCCCGAGTCCGCGAGCTACCACGTGACCGACGCGATCGACGGCACGGCGCGCGAGCTGGTGCGGTTCGCCCGGCGCGGCGAGGAGCTCGCCGGCGAGCTGCGCGCGATCGCACCCGATCACCCGGCCCTCGCCGAGGTCGCGCGCGCGACGCCGCTGCTGATCCGTCGCGTCCAGACCTGGAAGGCGCGGCTCGCCGCGCTCGCGCAGTTCTCGGCCACGCTCGACGAGGCGCGGCAGTGGCACGACCGCGCCCGTGACGAGGCCGAGCCCGGCGCGGACTCGCCCCACGCGGCGATCTCGCTGTGGCCCGAGGTGCTCCAGCACGTCGCCCGCGCGACCGAGGCGCTCGACCGCGCGGCGGCGCAGCTCCCCGAGGAGCCGGAGCGGATCGCGCCGTGGCGGGCGAAGCTCGCCGCGATCCGGGCCACGGCGGTCGAGCAGCTCGCCGCCGCGTGCATCGCCGAGGCGACGCGCAACGCGACGCTCGGGGACATGTACGAGGCGCAGCGGTTCGCCGACGTCCTCGCCGAGGCGGTCCCCGGCGCGACGGAGAACCAGCAGATCGCGGCGATGATCGCGGGCACCGCCGATGCGCGCGCGCGGGCCGCGCTCGAGATCGAGGCGCACGGTGCGTTGATCCGCCGGGCCGCCGAGGACGCCGCGCGGGCCGCGCGCCCGGCGTACGACGCGTGGGTCTCCGAGCGCCCGGCCGTGACGACGCTGGCCGGCACGATCGTGCAGAACCTCGACGCGTTTCGCGGCCGCTGGATCGCCGGCCGCTGCTCGCACCTCGGGCTGTCGCTCGCCGACGAGCCGGGTCCGATCCGCGGTGACATGTACCAGATCGACTACGACCCCGAGGTGCGGCGCCATCTCGCGGAGGGCATGGCCCGCCTCGACGCGATGTTCGAGTCGCGCGCGAAGCAGACGGCGGCCGCGGCCGGCGTCGACGGGCTGTGTACGACGACGCAGCACTACCCGAGCGACGCGCACTACCACGCCGAGATCGTCGGCCTCGCGACCTACACGCCGGTCCACGAGGTCCGGGACGTCCACGGCAGCCTGCTCGCGACGTACACCGGCACGCCGTACCCGGTCCCGCGCATCGTGATCCGCGCGGTCGCGACGCGCTACTTCGTGATCGTGCCCGGCGAGCCGCCGAGCCTCGACGCGATGACTACGGCAGGATGACGTCCTTCGGCGACACCGCGAGCTGGTCGCGCTTCTTGTCGCCGAGGATCTTCAGCTGCTTCCCGTCGTAGCTCAGCACGGCGACGCGCGTCGCCGTGAGCATCCTCGGCTCGCCGTTGCCCTCGAAGAACACGAAGCCGAGCTCCCAGTCGACGCGCTCGACCTTGCCGTAGTGCCAGTCGTGCCAGATCTGGGTGACCTCGGTCGGGTAGGGCTTGTCGAACGCGAACGCCATCGCGCCGGGCGTGAGGTTCGCCTTCGTCGCGGGCACCGTGCGGTACGCGAGGTACGAGGACCCGGTGGCCACGCCAGGGATCATGCAGCAGTTCGGGTTCGTCGGTCCGTCGGGGGTGTAGACCACGAGGCGTGCGAGGCCCACGGGCCGGCTACCGTCGACCCACATCCAGGCGATCGCGGGGATGCAGTGGTCTCGCGCGGCGGTGCAGTCGAGCTTCTTCTCGCGCGCCTCGAACCGGCGCGTGGGCATGACCGTGTCGGGGATGGTGACGGGCTTGTCGCCCTTCACCGCCGCCCACGGATCGGCGATCGAGTCGGGGACGGGGAGCAGGATCGGCTTGTCCATCGTCCAGGCGCTGGTCTCGCCCGCGGGCGGCGGCGTGTCCGCGCGAGCGGTGCCGCCGGTTCCGGGGATCAGCGAGCAGCCGGTGAGAGCGACGGCGGCGAGCAGGCCCGTGGAGCTCATCATTTGACCTCCACGCCGGTGACGAGCACGGGCACCGTCTTGCCCTTCGGGAACGCGACCTCCGCGATGCCCTCGCTGATCCGCACGACGAGGCCGGGCTTGAGGCCGGCGGCGTACTTCTTCTTCACCTTCGTCGGGGGGTACTCCTCGACGTCGACGGTCTCGGTGATCTCGGCGTCGCACTGGTAGTAGTACTGGATGTTCCCGTCGGGCCAGATCCGCACGATGCGGTTCGTATAGTGACCCTTCGTGCAGCGCGTCTGCGTGACCTTGACTCGCGTGAACGTCACGCGCGCGTCCTCGCCCTCCTGCTCGATCTTCGCGATCGTCCCGGTCGCGACCCCGCCGCCGGTCGCGGTCGGTGACCCCATCCAGTGCCGCTTGACCTCCGGAAACTCGAGCTCGGCGCCGCGCTTGTCGAGCGACAGGCCGGCCGTCAGGATCGCGGTCTGCGTCGCCGTGCGCGGACCGCGGAAGCCGGGCCAGCGGATCATGGCGTAGGCGAGCGCGTCGACGAGCCAGTCGTCGCCGGCCGTGCCCTCGAGCTGCGCGCAGTGCGCGAACGCGAACGACACGAGGTAGGTGTCGGGTTCGGCGGTCATCAGGACCGCGAGCTGCTGCACGAACTGCTTGCCGGGCTCGGGGCGGATCGTGGCGAGCTTCTTCGCCGGGAACGTCGAGAGGATCGTCTTCCAGGCGTCCCAGGTCTTCGCCCCGCAGCCCGCGCTCGACCTGCGCGAACCGGAGACGCGCGCGTCGTCGAGCTCGGAGACCAGCTGGACCCACCGCGCGTCGGTCTTGCCCCACGTGGCGTGCGCCTGCTCGCCGAGCTTGAACATCGTGTCGTACGCCGGATCCTTCGCGCGCAGCGCCTTGATGTCGGCGAGGAGCTTCGGCAGCTTCTGCCCCATCACCTCGTAGGCGAACACGCGGGCCGCCATCTTCTCCGGCGCACCGTACGTGCTGTCCGCCCGGATCTCGTCGAAGATCTTCGTCACGTCGAGCGCGGCGGCGTCCATCGCGCACATCGCGTACACGACGGCGGGGTCCGACTTGTTCGTCGCGATGCAATCGGCGACGAACCCGAGGCGGCCGAGCTGCGACAGCTTGCCCCCGAACGCGTCGGCGACATACGCGATGTCGACGTCGCCGGTGTCCGCGCGCTGCATGGTCGCCAGCTGCTCGAGCGCGCTCAGGCTGGACCACGGCTTCTGCCGGTCCTTCAGCTCGAGCGTGTCGGGCCGCAGGTGGTTCGGCAGGTGGGTGTACTCGTTGACGTCCACCCAGTCGGCCTCGGTGAGGCCGAGCTTCTTCCCCCAGGCCGCGCGCGTCGCCGCGATCTGTTTCTCGAGCCCGGCCAGGTCGTCATCGGCGTAGCAGGTGGCGCCGACGAGGCCCCGCAGCGCAGAGAACGGGTCGGTCTCGGAGAACAGGTCCTTCTTGTTGTAGGTGGGCTTGTTTTCGCCGCCCTTGCACCACGCGGGCGCCGCTTCGGCGGGCGCGGTGTAGGTGAGAAGCGCGCACAGCGCGCCGAGGGTGATGGTGATCCGCATGGGCCGGTCATCTGGCAAGGGCCGTACCGCGTCCCGCCGGCTGCGTTTCGCGCGGTTGGGGCCCGCGTGCGGCGGTTGCGTACGCGATCTGCGTACGCGCGGGCCGTCGCTCGCGGAGCGCGGATCGATCGGTTACCGTGGAGCTGGTGGGTGACACCGTTCCCGATCGAGATGCGCCACGCGCGGCGAGCGCGGGCGACTACGTGCTCGTCGCGGGCAAGGGCTACTTCGCGACGCACGCCCTCGACCAGGCCGAGCTGCGGATCGGCCGCGATCGGTCGTGCGACATCGTGATCGACGACTCCGTGCTGTCGCGTCAGCACGCCGTGCTCCGCGTCGGCCCGCCCCTCACCATCCAGGACCTCGGCTCCACGAACGGCGTGCGCATCTCCGGGCGCGAGGTGGTGCGCGGCGGCGATCCGATCGAGCTCGCCGTCGGCGACGGGTTTCACATCGGGCCGTTCTCGTTCCTCATCGCCGCCGGCAAGGCCAGCGAGGCCGGCAGCTCGCGGCGCACCGGGACGGAGCGGCTGCGGGTCGAAGATCCGACGATCGACGGGGTGCCCGGCTTCGTGCGCGACGTCGCGAAGACGCCGACCAGCGTGCTCGTCCTCGGCGAGACCGGCGCCGGCAAGGACGTGCTCGCCGAGACGCTGCACGTCCTGTCGGGCCGCCGCGGCGAGCTCGCGCGCGTCAACTGCGCGGCGCTCGCCGAGCCGCTGATCGAGAGCGAGCTGTTCGGGCACGAGAAGGGGGCGTTCACCGGCGCGCTCGCCACGAAGGTCGGCCTGCTCGAGTCCGCGCAGGGCGGCACGGTGTTCCTCGACGAGATCGGCGAGCTGCCGCTCTCGACGCAGGCGAAGCTGCTGCGCGCGATCGAGTCCCGCGAGGTGCTGCGCATCGGTTCGATCCGGCCGATCAAGATCGACGTGCGGTTCATCGCGGCGACGAATCGCGATCTGCCGGCGGAGGTGGCGGCGAAGCGGTTCCGTCACGACCTGTACTTCCGCCTCGACGGCATCACGCTCACCCTGCCGCCGCTGCGCGAGCGCCGGCACCGGATCGCGGGCCTCGCGGCGAGGTTCCTCGAGCAGGCGTGCGCCGCCGCGGGCCGGCCGCCGCGGCCGCTCGCGATCGACGCGATCGAGGCGCTCGAGCGCCACGACTGGCCCGGCAACGTGCGCGAGCTGAAGGCGGTGATCGAGCGCGCCCTCCTCCTGTCGCGCGGCGGGACGATCGGCGTGCGTCACCTCGCGTTCTCGCCGCGCGCGACCGACGAGCCGCCGCCCGCCGCCGAGGCCGAGGGCGACGTCACCGATGCGTTCCTCGCGACGCTGACGCCCGAGCAGCGAGCCGAACGCGCGCAGTACGTCGACGCGCTCGAGCAGGCCGTCGGCAATCAGACGCGCGCCGCGAAGATCCTCGGCGTGTCGCGCAGCACGATGACGAACCGCCTCAAGCTCTATCGCATCCTCCGCCCACGCTCGTGACCGACGGCCCCACTCCTCGCGACACCCCCGACGCGACGCCGACACGCCCGCTGTCGGACGCCGAGCTCGCGGTCGGCCGCGCGCAGATCGGACGCTACAAGATCGACCGCGTGCTCGGGCGCGGCGGGATGGGCATCGTCGTCGAGGCGCACGACCCGGAGCTCGATCGCAAGGTCGCGGTGAAGATCCTGATGGACCACGCGCGCTCGCCGGAGGCCCTCGGGACGGCCGTGCGCCGCGAGGCCCAGGCGCTCGCGAAGGTGACGCACGGCAACGTGCTGTCGGTGTACGACGCCGGCGTCGACGGCTCGCCGTTCCTCGTGATGCAGCTCGTCGAGGGGGAGACCCTGGGCGCTTACCTCGCGCGGACCAGGCCACCGCCCGCCGAGATCATCGCGCTGTTCCTCCAGGCCGCGCGGGGACTCGCCGCGATCCACGCGGCCGGCCTCGTGCACCGCGACGTGAAGCCGAGCAACGCGCTGGTCGACAGGAGCGGCGTCGTGCGGGTCAGCGACCTCGGGCTCGCGCGGATCGGCGAGCTCGCGCAGGGGCCGATCACCCCGACCGTCGGAGGCGACCAGACGCGCTCGGCGATCGCCGGCACGCCCGCGTACATGGCGCCCGAGCAGTGGGAGCGGATGGATCTGACGGCCGCGGCGGATCAGTTCAGCTTCTGCGTCGCGCTGTGGGAGGCGCTGTTCGGCGCGCGCCCGTACATCGACATGAGCGCGCCGAAGGGCGAGCCGCCCGAGGTCGACGCGAGCCGGATCTCGAAGCAGCAGTACGCCGCCCTGCGACGCGGGCTGTCGATCGATCCCGCCGACCGCTGGCCGTCGATGGACGCGCTGATCGCGGCGCTCGCACCGCCGCGCTCGAAGAAGCCCCTCGTGTTCGGGGGCGCGGTCGTCCTCGCCGCCGGCGCGACGATCGCGGCGTTCGTCGCGATGGGCGGCGATCACGACGAGCCGCCGCCCGCCCCGCCGGCCGTGACGCCCGTGGTCAGGCCGGCCGTGCTGGAGCTGTCCGATGCGCGCCGGCTCACGATGACCGACGCGTGCGATGCCTATCCGAGCATCGCGCCCGACGGCACGATCTACTACGACCAGATCGTCGGGCCCGACGACCACCTGTTCGCCTACGATCCGAAGACCCGCCAGTCCCGCGAGCTGACGCAGACCCGCGGCTGGGACCTCGCCCCGGCGGTGTCGCCCGACGGCACGAAGCTCGCGTGGCTGCGCCGGACCGAGGAGGCGATGGCGCTGGTGGTCGCCGACGTCGCCGATCTCTCCGGCGCCAAGAAGCTCGCGAACGGTGGCCTGCGCCCCGCGTGGTCACCCGACGGAACGCACGTGTGGGCCGGCGCGCGGAAGCGCGTCGGACGGATGAACATCGCGACCGGGAAGGCCGAGCGCGTCCTCGACCTGCCGGAGGGCGCGTATCCGATGGCGCTCGTCGAGCTGCCCGATGGCCGCGTCGTCGTGCTGACGAGGACCGGTTCCGCGACCGCCGACGGCCTCGCGATCTACGCTCCCGGTGCGACGACCTCGACGTGGCTGCTGCCCGCGAGCGACGAGAACCCGATGGACGAGGTGCTGACCCTCTCGCCGTCGGGCGATGCCGTGCTCGTCGCGCGCTACACGATCACGCAGGCGCTGGAGATCTGGAGCGTGCCGCTCGACGGCAAGCCGCCGGCCGTCGTCGCGACCTCGATCGACGCGCGCAAGAAGCTCGTGCTGCAGGGCAAGCGCCTCGTGTGGTCCGACTGCACGGAGTACATGACCATCGCGGCGATGGAGCAGACGCCCGCGGGTGGCACGAAGTTCGTCGACGTCGCGCGCAACAAGTGGCAGGACGGCTTCCCGCTCGCGATCCCTGGCACCAACGAGCTGGTGTTCATCTCGTACCGCTCCGGCACGGGCGAGGTCTGGCGGATGTCGCGTGGCGGCGAGAACGCGCGGACGGTCGCGTTCGGCGGCCACGAGCTCGATCGGCTCACCGCCGTCTCGCACGACGGCCGGCTGCTCGCCGGCGTGCTCGGCGTCGGGTTGTACGTGGGCCCGCTCGACGGCACGGCGAAGCCCCAGCTGATCGTCCCCGGCGCGGCCATGAACACCGAGCGCAACGCGACGTTCTCGCGCGACAACCGCACGGTGTTCTTCGAGAGCCGCGACGGCGAGGTCGATCGCATCGCGTCCGTGCGCGTCACCGGCGGCGCGCCGGCCTGGGTGCTCCCCGCCGGCAGCCTCATGCCCGCACAGTCTCCGACCGCCGACGTGCTCGCGTACCTGACCGACGCGAAGAACGGGAACCACCTCGAGCGGTTCGTCATGCTGCTCGATCAGAAGACCGGCAAGACCCGCAAGGCGTCCCCCGACCTCGCGGCCTATCCGTATCGCGACCTGCGCTGGTCCCCCGACGGCGCGAAGCTGCTCGCGGTGCGGCGCGACGGCAAGCTCACCGAGCTCGACGTCGCGACCGGCAAGGTGCTGCGCACGTTCGATGTCGGCAGCGACACGCTGACCGGCGCGACGTACGCCGGCGACGAGATCCTCGTCGGGCGCGCGACGTCGGCCGGCGATCTCTGGCAGGCCGACCTGAAGTAGGTCAGTGCGCGTCGCGCGGATCGGACGGCGGCATCGTCTCGACGATGCGCCAGTCGACGACGCTCGACGGCTCGCGGAGGAACTCCTCCGGCTGCGGGTGCGCGAGCGCGTGGCGCAGCACCTCGTCCATGTGCTTCACCGGGATCACGGCGAGCTGCTCGAGCACGCTCTCCGGGACGTCCTTGATGTCCTTCCGGTTCTCCTCGGGGATCAGCACGGTCTCCACGCCGGCGCGGTGCGCCGCGAGGATCTTCTCCTTGAGGCCGCCGATCGGCAGCACGCGGCCGCGGAGCGTGACCTCGCCGGTCATCGCGACGGTCTGGCGGACCGGGATGCGCAGCAACGCGCTCGCCATCGCGGTCGCCATCGTGATGCCCGCGGACGGACCGTCCTTCGGGATGGCGCCCTCCGGGAAGTGCACGTGCACGTCGATCTTGTTCTGGAAGTCGTTCGACAGCCCGAACGTGCCGGCGCGCGAGCGCAGGTAGCTCATCGCGGCCTGCGCGGACTCCTGCATGACCTCGCCGAGCTTGCCGGTGAGCGTCAGCTTGCCCTTGCCGGGGACGATGGTGACCTCGCTGGTGAGGAGGTCGCCGCCGAACATCGTCACGGCGAGGCCGTTCGCCAGCCCGATCTCGTCCTCCTTCTCGCGGCGCGCCTCGCGATACTTCTCGACGCCGAGCCAGCCCGCCAGCTTGTCGGGCGTGACCTCGAACGCGGTGATCTCGCGCTTCGCGGCCAGGTACTCCTTCGCGATCTTGCGGCACACCGTCGCGATCTCGCGCTCGAGGTTCCGGACGCCGGCCTCCTTCGTGTAGCGGTGGATGATCGCGGTCACCGCCTCGTCGGTCCACGTCACGGCCAGGTCCTTCACGCCGTTCGCCTCGGCCTGCTTCGGGATCAGGTACTGGCGCGCGATCGCGAGCTTCTCCCACTCGGTGTACCCGGGCAGCTCGATGATCTCGAGGCGATCTTGCAGCGGCAGCGGGATCGCGTGCTGCTGGTTCGCGGTGGTCACGAACATGACGTCGGACAGGTCGTAATCGAGGTCGAGATAGTGGTCGTTGAACGTGTTGTTCTGCTCGGGGTCGAGCACCTCGAGCAGCGCGCTCGCCGGGTCGCCGCGGAAGTCCATCGACATCTTGTCGATCTCGTCGAGCAGGAACACCGGGTTCTGCGAGCCGACCTTCTTCAGCGACTGGATCACCTTGCCGGGCAGGGCACCGATGTACGTGCGGCGGTGGCCGCGGATCTCGGCCTCGTCGCGCACGCCGCCGAGGGACTGCCGCACGAACTTGCGCTGCGTCGCGTGGGCGATCGAGCGCGCGAGCGACGTCTTGCCGACGCCCGGCGGTCCGACGAGGCAGAGGATCGGTCCGCGCTGGCGCGGCACGAGCGCTTGCACCGCGAGGTACTCGAGGATGCGCTCCTTGACCTTCTTCAGGCCGTAGTGCTCGGCGTCGAGGATCGCCTCGGCGTTGTTGATGTCGTGGTTGTCGTCGGTCTTGTCCTCCCACGGGAGGGCGACGACCCAGTCGAGATAGTTGCGGACGACGGTCGCCTCGGCCGACATCGGCGACATCTGCTTCAGCTTCTTGAGCTCCTTGAGGCAGCGATCCTTCGCCTCCTTGCTCATCTTCTTCGACTTGATCTTCTGCTCGAGCTCGTTCAGCTCGTTCTTGAACTCGTCGCGCTCCCCACCGAGCTCCTTCTGGATCGCCTGCATCTGCTCGTTGAGGTAGAACTCCTTCTGCTGCTTCTCCATCTGCTTCTTGACGCGAGAGCGCAGCTTCTTCTCGACCTGGCGGATCTCGATCTCGCCCTGCATCAGCTCGCCGAGCCGCTCGAGGCGCTTCGACGGTGACGGCGTCTCGAGCAGGTCTTGCTTGTCCTTCAGCTTCAGCGCGACGTGCGCGACGATCGTGTCCGCGAGCCGGCCCGGCTCCTCGATCGTGCGGACGCTCACGAGCATCTCGGGCGGGATGCGCGTGTTGAGCTTCACGTAGTCCTCGAACACGTCCTGCACCGAGCGCATCAGCGCCGCGACCTCGCCGCCGGCCTCGTCGGGCTCCTCGACGTCCTCGACGTCGCACACGAGGAACGGTTCGGTCTGCGCGAAGCTCTTGATGCGTGCGCGCGCGCGGCCCTCGACGAGGACCTTGACGGGACCCTTCGGGAACCGCAGCAGCTGGATGATGTGACCGACGGTGCCGATCTCGAAGATGTCGTCGTCGTTCGGGTCGTCGGTCTTCGCGCGGCGCTGCGCCGCGAGCAACAGCTGCTTGTCGCCGGCCATCGCCTCCTCGAGCGCCGACAGCGACTTGTCGCGGCCGACGAACAGCGGGACGACCATGTGCGGGAACACGATGATGTCGCGCAG
>JAEUJX010000311.1 GCA_016794545.1 Myxococcales bacterium | reverse complement strand
AGAACAACCGGTACGCCGACGTGTCCGCCCTGTCGTTCGCGCTGACCGAGGTGGTCACCCACTCGAGCAACGAGCTCCAGGCGCTCGGCGCGTCGTCGAGCTCGGGCCGTCTCGCGGGTCCCGAGCTGCTCGAGACGCGGCGTGGTGACATGCCGAACCTGCCGCCGCCGCCGATGCCTCCGAGCGCGTCGCCGCCGCTGGGCTCGCCGAACCTGCCGGGGATGGGCGCGGCGCCGATGGGCGCACCCAACACGAGCGGCCACATGCCGCAGCACATGCAGCAGCCGATGATGGGTGGCGCCCCGCAGCAGCCGATGCAACCGTACGGCTCGGGAGCGATGGGTGGGCCACCGATGGGCCAGGCCCCGAACCCGCACTTCGATCCGATGGGCTCGATGAGCGGCAGCGGCGCCGGCCATCAGGCGCCGGTGCAGTACCCGCAGGCCTCGGTCTCGCAGATCCATCAGCACGGTGGCGCCGTCGCGCATCCGCCGGCCGCGAAGGCCTCGAACAAGTGGGTGTGGTGGGTCGTCGGTCTGCTCGCGCTCGGCGCGACGGTGGGTGCGGTGCTCGCGCTCGTCCTGCGCTGATCACCCGCCGCCTCGACGAGCGCGGCGGCTAACGCGCGAGCACGGCGCGTGCGCGCTCCTCGCCCTTCGGATCGTCGGGGCCGGCCTCGAGCCAGGCCTCGAACGCGGCGCGCGCGCGGGGCAGGTCGCCCTTGGCCTGCGCGATCATCGCCTCGAGCTCGAGGGCCTCGGGGAGCGCGGGAGCGCGAACGCGCGCGCGCGCGCAGGCCTCGCTCGCGCCGTCGTGATCGCCCCGGTCGAGCAGGCCGCGCGCGCTCCTCAGATCCGCGCGCGCCGCGACGAGGTTCGGCAGTCGATCGGGCTCCGCCGCCGGATCCGCGGGGATGTCCGCCGGCGGGGCGGGGCGGTCGCCTTCGCCGCGCAGCTCGTGCCGCAGATCGAACGCGCGCATGCGGCCGCCGGAGCGGACGTCGGTGACCCACAGCTCGAGCGATGCGGGATCGAGGATCACGGAGTGGATCGCGCGGCCGTCGTCGATCACGCCGCGGTGTCCGATCGGCCGGACGGACTCGTCGACGCCGCGCGTGTCGCGCAGCACCGCGGCCACCGACGCCACGTCGGGCAGCGGATTCCGCACGAGCTTCGCGGCGCGCTCGACGCGTGCCTGCGTCGCGAGCATGCGGCGCGCGCGATCGTTCTCGGGGTCGCTCGCGAGCGCGTTCGTGGTGAGCACGTCGCCGATCGCGGGGGACTTCGGGTTCCTCTCGATGATCGCCTTGCTCGGCGTGCGCTCGACCAGCACCCACGTGCCGCTCGTGCCATCGACGACGACGATCACCGCGGCGCCGAGCGTCGGGGTGGTCTCGATCAGCTTCACCGCCTCGTCGAGCGTCTTCGCCTGCTCGAGCACGGTGCGCGCGAGCAGCGCGATCGGTCGCGCGGTCCGCGTCGGGCGGACGTCGCTCGTGCGGACCGGGTCGACCATCAGTGCGATCCCCTGCGCGTTGATGCCCGTCACCACGCCGAGCTGCCCGGGCCAGCCGACGCCCGCCCACGCGATGCGGCCCTCCGGCTTCGCGATCGTCACGACCGGGATCGCGGCGTCGCCGCCATCATCGAGGCCAGGGACGGAGAAGGTCCGACCGATCCACACCCGCGCCGGCGCCTGCGCCTGCTGCGCGAGCACGGTCAGGCTCTGTGCGAGTGACTTCTGCTCCGCCTCGTCCGTGCGCGGGGACGGCGCGCCGACATCGAGCACGGCCTGGGCGCGCACGAGGTCGGTGAACGACAGGTCCACACCGCTCGCCTCGGCGCCGCGCGTCATTCCGGCGACCATGCGCCGGTCCTGGTCGTTGAGGCCGTCATCGATGAACCGCCAGCGCCACGCGAGGCGCATCCCGTGCGTCGTCCCGCCGAACACGCCGCTGTCGCCGACCGTGTGCTCGATCGAGGGCATCGCCGCCGCGACGACCGGCGCGAGCCACGGTGCGAGAAGCCTACCGTGTGCGGCTCCCAGGTCGTGCGCCTCTCCGGTCAGCCGCAAGACTGGTAAGCCACCTACCCAGGTCAGCGAGGAAGTCCCGTAGCGGAGCGCGGGCGGTGCACCGGGCGCGGTCTGGACGGAGGTGATCGCTCCCGACACCTCGCCGCCAGGCATGTCGTAGGTGACCGATCGCCGGTAGATGAAGTACCCGACGACGATCGCCACGCCGAGCATCGCGACCGCGATCACACCGGCGCGCCACGGGCGTGGCACGCCGCTGCGTCGTCCGCCGATCACCAGGTCCGGCATGGGTCGGGTCATACCCCACCGATCACCGGGGCGCTCCGACGGTGGGCGCTGATTTCCGCGTTGACCGATCTGACCCCGGTTGCTAGCTTTTCAGGACAGGGCTCGTCGATGTCCGGATTCTCTTCATCGACCATCGCCGCGGCGATCTCGTCGCAGGCCTTGCTGGTCGTGGTGGTCGGGCTCCTCGCGCTCGTGATCCTCGGGCTCGTCGCGATGGTCGTGGTGCTGCGCCGGCGCGCGAAGGCGGCGCCGGCCGAGGCCGTGCCCGAGCCCGCGCTCGTCCCGATGTCCGCCACCGCACCCGCCGCGCCGCGGCCTCGCGCGAAGCCGGCCGTGTCGCGCGGCGGCGGCGGCGCCGGCCTCGCCGTCGCGACGTCGTCCGCGATGGTGTGCCCGACGTGCCGCACCGAGTACCACGGCATGACGTACTGTACGCGCGACGCGCGCCGGCTAGTCCCGCCCGAGGAGATGCTCGGCGGCGGCAACCTCGGCGCCGCGCGCTCGCTCGGCCGCAGCGCGGGCCTCGTGTGCATGGCGTGCCGCCGCGCGTACGAGCCGGGCCTGCGCAGCTGCCCGCACGACGGCACCGAGCTCGTGCCGTTCCCGGTCTACAACGCGACGCGGCCGCGCAGCCGCGCGAAGACCAGCGAGCCGAGCGGCGTCATCGCCCGCATCTGCCCGGTGTGCAGCGCGAAGTACGATCTCAACGCGCGCTTCTGTGGCCACGACGCCGGCGAGCTGCTGATCATCAACTGATCGGCCGCGCGTCAGATCGTCTCGACGAACTCGATCCGGCGCGGGACCTTGTACGGAGCGAGGTTGCGCGCGCAGTGATCGATGATCTCCTCGGCGGCACACTTCTGCTTCGTCACGACGCGGGCGACGACCATCGACCCGGCCATCGGATCGGTGACCACCGTCGCCTGCGCGGCCTTGATCTTGGCGAAGGCCTCGAGGCAGCCCTCGACCTCGCCGAGCGCGACGCGCTTGCCGTCGACCTTCACGACGTCATCCTCGCGGCCCGTGAGCTGGAGCCGGCCGTTCTTGTCGAGCTTGCCGAGGTCACCCGTGCGCAGCCAGCCGGTCTTGTCGATCGATCCGATCGTCACCATGCCGCTCGCGCGCGACGCGGGCTCCTTGTCCTCGTCGAACGGGCCGATCGACTTCGGCGAGAGCGTCTTGCTCTTCACCCAGATCAGGCCCTCCTTGGCGGAGGTGCCGGGCTTCGAGGATCCGTCGGGCGCGGTGATCTTGACCTCGACGCCGTCGATCGGCTTGCCGACCGTCGTGGGGTACTTCCCCGAGTCCTCGAGCGTGACCGTCGCGGCCTCGGTCGAGTGGTAGCACGACAGGATCGAGACGCCGTACTTGTCCTTGAACTCGTCGGCAACGAGCTGGTCGAGCCGGCTCCCGGCGGCGAGGAACCGCGGCGACTTGACCTCGAGCTTCTTCGCCGTCGGCAGCTTCGACAGCTCGGCGTACATCGACGGCGTGCCGGGCAGCACGTCGACGTCGTGCTCGCGGAGCAGCTTGCCGATGCGGCGCGCCGAGATCTCCTCTTCGAGGAACATCGTCGAGCCGAGCTTGAGTGTGGGCAGGAAGCCGAGGTCCCAGCCATATGCGTGGAACAGAGGCACCGCGACGAGCACGCGGGTCTTGTCGCTCATGCCGAGCGCGGCGACCGCGTGGTCGACGGCGGCGATCGTGTTCTTGTCCGTGCGGAGCACGCCCTTCGGATCGCCGAGCGAGTCCGCGGTGAACAGCACCGCGATCGGATCCACGCCGTGCGCGGGCGGGCTACGCTTGTACACGCTGCACGTGAGCAGCGTGCCCTGGAGGCGGCGGCGCACCTCGGCCGCGTCGGTGGCCGGGACGGTGTTCGGCAGCTGATCGCGCGGCGGCGGCGCGGTCGGGCGGGCGACGCGCGCGCGCGGCAAGGTCGACGGGGGCACGGGCGCCGAGGTGCCGTTCGCGGAGATCGAGCCCTCGCTGCCGCGCGGCCGGGTGACCAGCGCCCGGAGCGGCGCCGCCGCGAGGATCAGCTCGAGCTCGCGGCCGCCGGTGGTCGGATCGATCGGGACGATCGCGGCGTCGAGCTTGGACAGCGCGAGCGCGAGGATCACGAAGTCGGGCACGTTACCGAGCATCAGCCCGACCCACGCGCCCTCCTTGATCCCCATGCTCTTGAACTCCTGCGCGCGGCGGTCCACTCGATGGAGCAGGCCGCGCCACGACAGGTAGTTGTCGCGATAGACGACAGCCTTGTTGTTGCCCTGGGCTTTCGCGGCCTTCCTCAGCCAGTCGTAGAGCAGGGTCATGAAACTCCGGTGGTCCTCGCGCCCGGTAGCCTGCGTTCCGTGCAGAGCCCGAGCGGGGGCACTATACCCGGCGAAAACGGGTCCCTCAACCTGTCGAACCGACTTGATTTCGAGGGCCGTCGGGGCGAAACACGACCCGTGAGCGCCGCCCCCCTCCCCACGCCCGAGCCGGACGTCCCGGCCGAGCCGGCGTCCGCGTCGGCCGCCGACGCCGAGGGCTGGGCGCTGCTCGAGGCGCTGCGCCGCCGCCTGGACGATCAGGCGGCGCAGGGGCGCAAGACCCAGCACCAGGTCACCCAGCTCGCCGACTCGATCGGGGCCCTGGTCGCCGAGCAGCGGCGGCGCTCGAAGTGGGCGAACCTGAACTCGTTCGTCGCCTATCTGATCTTCACGCTCCTCGTCGGCGCCGGCTTCTACCTCCTCTACCGGTCGCGCTCCACCGAGCTGGTCGAGGCCCGCGATGCCGCCCAGCGGGAGCGCGACCAGGCCACCCGGCGCGCCGACGAGGCCGACGCCAAGGCCACCGCTCGGGCCGCCGCCGATGCGCGGGCCTGGGAGGTCTACCAGCTGCTCGACGCGGGCAAGCGCTCCGAGGCCGCCGGCAAGCTCGCCGCGCTCGGCGACCTCCCGCTGTCGCGGACCGAGCGCGCGGTGCTCGCCGCCCGTGCTCACGAGACGCAGGTGATGGAGGTCGACGCGGCGCTCAAGGCGGCCGCCGCCTCGTTCCGCGCCGGGCGCCACGCCGAGGTCATCGCGCCCCTCGAGGCCGCGCTGGTCAGCGAGCCCGCCGGCGCCCGCGCGTCGATGATGCGCTACTACCTCGGCGTCGCGTACGCGAAGGGCAACCAGCTCGACCGGGCGGTCACGCTGCTGTCCGCCGCGCTCGCCGCCGACGTCGAGCAGGACGACGCGCGGTTCCAGCTCGCGAGCGCGCTCGATCGCGCGGGCCAGTACGCGCGTGCGCGCACCGAGTACGATCGGTTCGCGACGGCGCACCCGCAGTCGCAGCTCGCGGTGTTCGCGATGCGCCGCTCGGCGACGCTCGCGCGGATGCCGGCGACGGCGCCCGGAGCGCAGACGGCACCGGCCGGTGCGCAGACCGCACCGTCCGGCGCGCGGACCGCACCGTCCGGCGCCCAGACAGCACCGGCGGCCACGCCCGCGGCACCCGCGTGGAAACCGGCCGCTCCGACGCCG
>JAEUJX010000290.1 GCA_016794545.1 Myxococcales bacterium | reverse complement strand
CGCCGCGGAGCGCGGCATGTCGCTCGACATCCTCGAGGCCGCCGACGAGCCGCACGTCTACACGGCGCTCGGTCTGCCGTTCATCCCGCCCGAGCTGCGCGACGGGACGGACGAGCTGCGCCTGGCGCTCGCCGGCGACAGGTTCGACGACCTCGTCACCCTCGGCGACCTCACGACGGCGACGCACTGCCACACCACCTACTCCGACGGCAAGAACACCGTCGCCGAGATGGTGCGCGGCGCGGCGGAGCTCGGGTTCGACGCGATCACGATCACCGATCACTCGGCCGCCGCGAGCTACGCGAGTGGCCTCACGCTCGACGGCCTGCGCGCGCAGCACGCCGAGATCGCCGCGCTCGAGGCGCCGGAGGCGCGCGTGTTCCGCGGCACCGAGGCGGACATCCTCGCCGACGGCGCCATCGACGTGCCGGCCGACATCATCGGCGATCTCGACGTGATCATCGCGAGCATCCACCAGCGGTTCCAGCTCGACGAGGACGGCATGACGAACCGCCTGGTCACGGCGATGCGCCAGCCGTTCTTCAAGATCTGGGGCCACGCGCTCGGCCGCCTCGTGCTCCGCCGCGACCCGATCAAGGTCCGGATCGAGGACGTGCTCGACGCCGCCGCGGAGTCGAAGCAGTGCGCGATCGAGATCAACGGCGACCCGCACCGCCTCGATCTCGATCCGATCAACGCGCGGAAGGCCGCCGCCCGCGGCCTCTCGTTCGTCCTGTCGAGCGACGCGCACTCGGTGCGCGGGCTGTCGATGGTGCAGTACGCCGTCGCCATGGCTCGCCGCGCGAGGATCCGGAGATCGCAGGTCTTGAACGCCCTGCCGCCCGACGAGCTGGCAGAGCTGATCCGTCCGCGAGCGCGATGAGCGTCCCATGCCCGCGTGAGGTGCATGTGGCGCGCCCGATGCAAGTGCTCCCTCCATGGCTGCACGCACCGCGGCGAAGAAGCTCGCCAAGTACCGCTCGATGCGTGACTTCGGCGTCACCGGCGAGCCGAGCGGTGAGCGCGCGCGCGGGTCTCGGGGAAACTCGTTTGTCATCCAGAAGCACGCCGCGCGCAGGCTGCACTACGACTTCCGGCTCGAGCTCGACGGCGTGCTGCTCTCGTGGTCGGTCCCCAAGGGCCCGAGCCTGTCGCCCAGGGAGCGCCGGCTCGCGGTGCGCACCGAGGACCACCCACTCGACTACGCCGACTTCGAGGGCATCATCCCCGCCGGACAGTACGGCGGCGGCACGGTCGTCGTCTGGGACCGAGGCACGTGGGAGTCCGCGGACGATCCGCGCGAGGGCGTGAAGAAGGGCCGGCTGACGTTCCAGCTCCACGGCGAGAAGCTCTCCGGTCGCTGGCACCTCGTGCGCACGCGGCCGAACGGGACGTCCGAGGAGTGGCTCCTGTTCAAGGGCAAGGACGACGCCGCGAACGACGAGACCAGCATCGTCGAGGCGCGGCCCGAGAGCGTGATCAGCGGGCGCACCGTCGAGGAGATCACGGCGAGCCCGGGCGCCGTCTGGAAGTCGAATCGCGCGCAGCCGGTGAAGCACGCGCCGGCGGCGAACCAGAACGAGCTGATGTCACTGGTCGGCCAGCTGCCGCTCGGCTTCACGCTGACGAACCTCGACAGGGTCCTCTACCCCGAGCAGGGCATCACGAAGGGCCAGCTGATCGCGTACCTCGCCGTCGTCGCCGAGTGGATGCTGCCGCACGTGAAGGATCGGCCGCTCACCCTCGTGCGCTGCCCCGAGGGCCGCACGAAGCCGTGCTTCTACCAGAAGCACGTGCTCGCCGGGTCACCCTCCCCGATCAAGCGGGTCCCCCTCGAGGAGGATGATGGCGAGATTGTCGACTACATGCGGATCGAAGACATGCCCGGCCTCGTCGCGCTCGCGCAGCTCGGCACGCTCGAGATCCACACCTGGGGCAGCCACGCCGACAAGCCCGAGCAGCCCGACCTGATGGTGCTCGATCTCGACCCCGACGAGCACCTCGCCTGGGACCAGGTCGCGCTCGCCGCGATCGAGCTGCGCGGCCGGCTCGCCGAGCTGGGCCTCGCGTCGTGGGTGAAGACCACCGGCGGCAAGGGCCTCCACGTCGTCGTGCCGATCCAGCGCTCGGCGAAGCTCGGCTGGGACGACTTCAAGCGGTTCAGCCAGCTCGTCGCGGCGGCGATGGAGCGCGACGCGCCGGACCGCTTCACCACGAACATGGCGAAGCGCGCGCGGAAGGGGAAGATCTTCCTCGACTACCTCCGCAACGGACGGAACGCGACCTTCATCGCCCCGTACTCGCCGCGCGCCCGCGACGGCGCGCCGGTCGCCGTCCCGATCACCTGGGAGGAGCTCGCGGCCGGCGTCGACCCGGCGTCGTTCACCACGCGCACCGTGCCGAAGCGCCTCGCCCAGCTCGAGGCGGACCCGTGGGAGGGCATCACCAAGAAGAAGCAGCCGATCACCCAGGCCATGTGGAAGACCCTCGGCCGGAAAGGAACGCGATGAGCTACGAGCGAACCGAGAACCCGGGCGTGATCGAGCACCGCCTGCTCGAGCTCGCGTACACCACCGACGCCAGGATCACGGCCCCCGTGCTCGCCTACTACGCGATGTGCTCGATCGAGGACGCCGAGAAGGTGCTCGACAACCTCGTCGCGAAGGACCGCATCTCGATGGAGATCGCCGACGACGGCACGATCTTCTACGAGATCCCCGACCGCCAGAAGCTCACGCCGCGCCGCGAGGATCCCGCCCCCTCACGCGCGCTCGTTCGCGCGAGCCACCCGCTGCCGCTCGCGCTGCGCGGCGGCCGCCCCGCGAGCCCCGGCCTCGCCGCCTTGCTCTCGCTGTTCGTGCCCGGCGCCGGCCAGCTCTACGCCGGCCGCCCCGTCGCGGCGCTCCTGTGGTTCCTCGTCGTGACCGCGGGCTACGCGCTGATCCTGCCCGGGCTCGTCATGCACCTGTTCTGCATCGCCTCGGCGGCCGGCTCGGCGCACCGCCTGAACTCGACGGTCGCGCAGCTCCAGCTGCACGCCGGACACCCCGCCTGAGTGGTCGAACCACTTTCCTGGCTGCTCCGCTGGCCAGTGCAACTTGCTGATCCAACAGGTGGAGAGACCGGCCTGGACCTTGCTGTCGTGGTCCGACCATGAAGCACTGGCCCGCTCTCGCGCTCGTCCTCGCTGGCGCCTGCACCGACCTCGAGCAGGAGCCCGCCGCTGGCGGCGGCGGGAAGGCCGACGGGCACGAAGCGTTCTCGCGGGTGACGACGTCGTGGGAGCTCCAGGTCGGCGGTGGCGGCGACGCCGTCGTCGCGAAGGTGAAGACGCTCGCCGATGGGACCCTGGTCGCGACCTCGCACTTTCCGCACTGGGTGATGCGCGCGACGGCCGCGGGGCAACGCGTGACGACCTTCGGGACCGGGTATCGCGACCTGTTCGGTGACCGCTTCATCGGCGCGGTCGAGGCGCGCGCCGGCGACGTCTGGCAGGTCGGCGCGACCGAGCTGGTCGGTGCGATCCGTCAGGACACGGGCGTGTTCACGGAGCTCGTCGGCTGGACGGCGACCGGGAACGCGAACACCGCGTTCGGCGCGGGCGGATCCGTGCGGCTGCCGTCGTCGTCCGATGCCGGCGCCGCGACCGTCGCGATCGAGCACGACGCCGCCCGCGATCGGTTCGCCGTGCT
>JAEUJX010000282.1 GCA_016794545.1 Myxococcales bacterium | reverse complement strand
CCCGACGATAACTTGGCTCACGAAGTCATCGGCGCGGTTAGTGCAGCACACCCGCCGCATGACCTCCGATCCTCTGGTCCAGCTCGGTCCCGGCGTCGTCGTCGGGTCCTACCGGATCGTCAGGGAGATCGGGCGCGGCGGCATGGGCATCGTCTACGAGGCCGTACACACCGTGCTGCCTCGTCGAGCGGCGCTGAAGGTGATGCACCCCGAGCTGCTCCGGCAGCCGGGCATGGCCACGCGTATGGTGCAGGAGGCGGCGATCCTCGAGGACGTTCGTCACGGTGGTCTCGTGCGCGTGTTCGAGTGCAACACGCTCGCGGACCATCGGCCGTGGATCGCGATGGAGCTCGTCGAGGGCGAGACGCTCGCGAACCGGCTCCACTTCTCGCCGCGGATGCCCGCGGCCGAGGTGGCGAAGCTGCTCTCCGAGGTCGCGGACGTGCTCGCCGGGGTTCACGTGCGCGGCATCGTTCACCGCGATCTCAAGCCCGACAACCTGCTGCTCACGCCGACCGACCCGAGCTTCCCGCTGCGCCTCATCGACTGGGGCGTCGCTCGGCTCGGTCCGATGGGCCGGCTCACCCTCGACGGGCTGACGCCGGGGACGCCGATCTACATGTCGCCCGAGCAGGCGACGGGCAAGAACATCACCGCCGCGTGCGACGTGTACTCGCTCGGCGTGATCGCGTACGAGGCGCTCGCCGGCAACCCGCCGTTCGACGGCCGCACGCTCGCCGAGGTCGTCTGCCAGCACCTGACCGGCGAGGCGGTGCCGCTGTCCCAGCTGTGCGATGCGCCGGCGGAGCTCTGCGATCTCGTGCACGAGATGCTCGAGAAGGATCCGGCCTTCCGTCCCTGTGCGATCGAGGTCCGGCAGCTCACGCGCGCGATCGCCGCCGAGCAGAGCTCCGCGTACGCCTCGTACGAGCTGACCGGCGTGGAGGAGCTGCCGAAGAAGACCAAGCCGGTGCGCGTGAAGCCGCACGGCTTCATCGGCCAGGCGGTGCCCTCGGACGAGGTCGTCGTCGTCGATCCCGAGGCGCTCGAGTTCGGCGTGACCGAGATGGTCCCGGTCGTCCGCAAGCCGCGCTGGACGCCCGAGATCGGGCCGACGATCGCCAACTCTCCCGTCGGCCGCATCACGCCCATCACGCCGCGCGGAGCGCGCGATGCGGTGGCCGGCGAGATCCTCCACAAGCGCCGTTGAACCGTGCTCGACACCGTGCGCCTTCGCCACGGTGGGCGCCCGGGCACGTGCTCAGCGTGAGCCACGGGTGAGGCTCGACCGTCAGCGTGCGCGTGCGCTCGCGTGCGCACGCGCACGGCGAGCACCTCGCACGGTGACTCCCGCACGCCGACTCCAGCGCGCACGGAGGAAACCGCTCACATCAGCGTCCACGCGGCGATCCCGCGAGGAGGTGGGAGGCACGGCCCATGCTCGTGGATCGCGGGAGGAGAACACCGATGAACAACCGCAACGGCACCGGCAGCATGGATCAGTCGCAGGACAAGATCGGCGAGAAGCTCGACGAGCGGATCGATTCGATCAAGGAGCAGGTCAAGGGCCTCGTCGACAGGGGCGAGCAGCGCGCGGCCGCGATCAAGAACCGCGCGATCGAGGTCAAGGACGAGGCGTTCTCGAAGGGCAACGCCGTCCTCGACCAGGTCACCGGCTACATCAAGTCCAACCCGCTGAAGGCGGTCGGCATCGCGTTCGGCGCCGGCTACATCGGCATGCGCCTGTTCCGCCGCTAGGGACGTCATGGAGACCATCCACGATCTCGACGATGGCGAGACCGCGGTCCGCTCGATGATGGCGCGCGTGGAGGGCGTGGTCACCGAGCACCCGCTCCCGGTGGTCGGCGCCGCGTTCGCGCTCGGCGCGCTGGTCGCGCTCGTGATGCCGCGCGCGGACAAGGGCGAGCACAGCCTCGGCGGCATGATCGTCGCCGGTATGGGCGCGGTCGCGCTGCGGCTCGCGAAGAGCTACGCCGTCGGCCGCCTCGGCGATGCGGCGAAGAGCTGGCTGCTCGACGAGCGCCGCGGCGAGCAGGTCTCGGCGACCGAGCGTGCGGCGTCGCGCGAGCCGGCGACCGAGTCGTTCCTCGGGCACTGATGCTCCGCGCCGCCGGCGCGCTGGCCGTGCTCGCGTCGGCGGCCGCGCACGCGGACACCGGGGTCTACATCGGCGAGTCGATCGGTGTCGGGCTCTCGCGCGACGAGCTCGCCGGCGTGATCGGCCAGCCGATGCACATCCGCGTGATGGCGGGCGTGCGGCTCGGCAACGTCGCGATCGAGCCGTGGATCCTCGGCGACCTCCAGCAGGACCGCGACGGCGCGTGGCGCGGCATCGTCGGCGGCGAGCCCGCGACGGGCAGCGCCGACCTCGAGCACTACGGGATCGATGGCAAGTACATCCTGCCGCTCGACGCGCGGCTCTCCGCGTACGTGCGCGGCGGACCGAGCATCGTCGCGGCGAACGGCGCGCTCGAGGGCTATCGTGGCTACGGCTTCGGCGTCGCCGGCGGCCTCCAGCTCTCGGGCCGCGTACGCGCGCTGGGCTTCCTGTGGTCGCCGCTGTTCTTCCTGAACCAGGGCCCGAAGGTGACGGGCGCGCTGTTCCTCGATCAGGGCTGGGACTTCTTCCGGCTCCGGAAGCCGGGAGCGCCCCCGATCCACTCCCGCATCGGCCACGTAAGTGTGGGCTTCGCCGTCGGTTCCGCGTTCTGAATCCGGGTCCTACATAAGTGTGTAGGTATGTGTTGGCAATAATACGGCTTTTTACGTCAGAACACTTCCGTCCGGACAGCCGAATGACGATAGTGGAAGGATGCGCGTACTTCTCGCTCTTCCTCTGGTCGTGAGCGCCGCGTGCGGCGACAACCTGTCCGGCCCGCAGGATCCCGAGACCGAAGGCGTCGATCCCCGGGACGCGACGGAGACGGTGACGGTGGAGCGCTACTCCCCGCAGGTCTGCGGTGCGCAGACGTTCCCGTCGGTCCGGCTCGATGCGAAGGACAACGCGATCCGCGCGGTGCCCTACCCCGGCGGCATGGCGCTGTTCGCGGTCCCGAGCGACGGCGGCATGCTGCGTGGCGTCCTCCTCGATGGCCGCGGCAACGTGATCGGCGATCCGGCCGGTCAGAAGATCCGCAGCGATCTCGCGTTCACCTCGCTCGCCGCATCGCGCGTCGACGACCGGTTCGTCGTCGGGCTCGTCGCCGGCGATCGCACGCACATCACCGCGATCCGCGATGACCTCGGCGCCTTCCGCGAGCTCGCGGTCGCGGACGGCGCGCTCGTCGGCGATACGACCGTGATGCACACGCGCGGGTCGCGCGTGACGGTGACCGGCGGCGCGACCGGCCTGGTCGTCACCGCGTTCGACACCGCGTGGGCCGAGCGCGGCTCCACGGTGGTCTCGACGAGCGCTCCGACCAGCATGACGTCCGTGCCGTACGGGACCGACGCGGTGGTCGCGTGGTCGACGGCGACCGAGTGCCACATCCGCGGCGTCGCGGGCCAGACCGAGTCGATGCAGCCGTACCCGTGCCAGGACGGGCGCATCGCGCTCGACTTCGCGTCGCGCGGCGGCTGGATGGTCTACGAGCGCGACGCGAGCATCATGATCGGCCGCCTCGAGGCCGATGGCCACGAGGTGATCGCGAACGAGCGCGTGCTCGCGCCGATGGGCAGGGCGCCGCGCATCGCGTTCGACGGCTCGGCGTTCTGGGTGAGCTACATCGGCGCCGACGGCGACGTCGTGGTGGGCATGCTCGACAAGACCGGCGCGCTCCCCGAGCTGGCGTCCACGGGGATGGCCCCGGTGGCGAGTAGCTACGACCTGGTGGTCGATCTGGGCAAGGCGGCGATCTACGCGACCGACGGCAGGGGCCTCGCCGCGACGTGGGTCTGCAAGACGCGCGAGCCGTAGGGCGTCAGAGCCGATCCCAGACGTAGCTCAGCTCGACGACGGGGAAGCCGCGCACGCTCGAGTGCACGCGCGTTCCCTCGCGGCCGCCCATCGCTTCGTAGAAGCGGCGCGCGTGTGCGTTGGCCTCGAGCACCCAGATGATCAGCGACTCCATCCCGCGCGAGCGGCACCACGCCGCCGTCGCATCGAACAGCTCGCGGCCGAGGCCGTACCGCTTCGCGCGCTCGACGATGTAGATCTCGTAGAGCTCGCCGACGCGCGAGCCCTGGCGGCGGCTCGGCCCGGCGTTGCAGAACCCGACGAGCTCGCGGTGCGTCGTGTCGTAGGCGACGAGGTTCAGCGCGTCGGCATCGAGCAGGATCTCGCGGCGCATCGCCGCGCGCCGCGCGGTGTCCATCGTGTCGAGGATGTGGTCCGGCAGGATCCCGCGGTAGCTCTCGCGCCAGCTGTGCGTCTGCACGCGCGCGATCTCGGCCGCATCCCCGAGCGACGCCGCGCGGATCGAGAACCGTTCGAGATCGAGACGAGCGAGCACCTCGCCCGAGTATAGCCACGTCTCAGCGCGCGCGCGTACACGTCCAGTGCGTCGCGTGGCACCCGTTCACGCCGTGACAGGTCTCCTCGTACTCCTCGACGAGCTGCGGGGCTCCGACCGCGAAGCCCTGCGCCGTCACGGTGACCACCGCGCGGTAGCGCCGCGACGTGCGGGTCGCGGCGGCCGGCGTGCTCACGACGGTCTCGATCGTCGCGCGACCGACGCCCTGCGGGTCGAGCTCGATCGCGAGCGTCTTGCCCCACAGCGCGCGGTGCGCGCGGCGCAGGGACGCGACGGTCGACGGCACGGCCGGCGCCGCCGACCACACCGGTGTTCGCCGCCCGCGGAGGTCCTCGGCGTCGCCCGTACCGCACGTCAGGTACTCGGCGCCCTGGATCCGGCAGCGCGCCCGCTCGCCGGCGAGGAAGTACGTCCAGCCTCCGAGGACCACCACGCGATCGCCGGTGTAGCGCACCCCGCGATACGCGAGCGTCCACGCCCCGTGGTGCCGGGCGTCGACGAGGCTCTGCCACTCGGTGCGGAGGCGCCCGCGAAGCGCCTCGGTGGCGTCGGCAGGCTCGAGGCCATTGGCCCGGGCAGGGGCGGCGAGGACGAGGACGGCGAGCAGGCAGAGGATGCGCATGGCGCACCAACGGATGGCACCCGCGACCGGCGCACGACGATCGACCGGTCGGGTCAGGGCACGCGTTCGACCGTGTAGCCCGCGGCCGCGAGCCTCGCGGGCAGGCCCTGGTCGGTGAGCATGTGAGCGAGGCCGACCGCGACGAACGCGCCCCGGTCGGCGAGGTAGCCCTCGAGCCTGGGCTGCCAGGCCCGGTTGCGCGCGTAGAGCAGCGGCTCGGCGGTGCGCTCGACGACGAGCAGCGAGGTCATGAGCTCGAGGTCCCCGGTGCGGTACGCGGCGCGCAGGCGCGCGGGCTCGCAACGCATGCGGCTGCGCGCGCGGATCGCCTCGGACAGATCGGCAACGGTGACCACCCGGTCGAGCGCGGTCATCTGCTCCTGCCAGGACTCGAGCGCGTCGATCGAGAGCTGCTTCGCCTTCGCGCGCTTGCCGAGGTCGACGTCCATCGAGACCTTCGCCTTCGGCGACATCTGCTGGCTCAGCAGGATCAGCGCGTACCACGGGCGCGCGCGGCGGAGCGCGTCCTCCTTGATCCGGCCGGACAGCGCGTCGCGCAGGTCGTACCAGTCGTCGGGGGGCAGCGTCTGATCGATGCCGGGGCCGGACTTCTGGCGCAGCAGCTCGCGGATCGCATCCTGGTCCGCGTCCTCCTCGCCGAGCTCCGAGGCGAAGCGCGCGGCCCCGTCGAGCGCGGCGAGCGCCTGCGGCGGGACGCTGTCGAGGCCGAGGTCGTGCACGGTGCCGAACAGCCACAGCGTCGGGCCGCCGGCCTTGTGGACCTTCCAGAGGAAGGCCGGGCCCTGGGGCACTTCGGGCATGACCGGGCAGGCGGCGGGCTTCGGTCCGCAGGCGGCCAGGACGAGCACGAGGACGATCGCGAGCACCCGCACCCAATGATGGTATACGACGCCCCGTGGCGACCGAGAACGAGAGCAGTGACACGGCCGATGCGGGCCCCGCGACGCCGCCCGTGGGCGGCATCAAGCGCAAGAACCTGATCATCATCGGCGTGATCACCGCGCTCGTCTGGGCGTTCGCGGTCCAGACCGGCAGCACGGTGCTGATGATCATCGTCGGCGTGCTGACGGCGATCCTCGCCGGCGTGCTGATCTGGGCGTTCCGGATGATCCGCAAGCAGCGGTCGCTCGTCGGGATGCTGCAGGGCGCGACCGAGTCCCCCGAGGCGCGGCGCGAGGCGCTCGCGAAGCTGTCCGAGGGCAA
>JAEUJX010000272.1 GCA_016794545.1 Myxococcales bacterium | reverse complement strand
CACCGCGTCGGCCGACAAGGACTTCGCACTCGAGCTGTGTCTCGCCTGCTGGGAGCGCGACTGGAACCGGAACGGCGAGGTCGACGAGCGCGATCGCCTGCTGTTCCAGATCGAGGTCGACGCGACGGGCGAGCAGCTGCCCGAGGGCGATCCCCGGCGGCGCCCGACGTTCCGGTTCGACGCCGGCGACGTGGCGTGGGCGCTCGCGATGGTGTCGTTCCAGCGCGCCGCCGTCGAGCTCGTGCTCGGCTACCAGTGGAGCGAGCTCGACAAGCTGTTCGCCTGGAACATCTTCAGCAAGGACAAGCCGGCGACGATCACGATCAAGCTCGTCGACAAGGAGCGCGTCTCTCGCGCCCACCGCCTGATCCTCGCGGGCATCTATCACGCCGAAGCCTGCCGCGCGCTCTACCTCGCGGAGAAGGACGACGACCGCGAGTGGGTCCCGAACCCCGAGCAGATGAGCCATCCGGTCCCGCTGCCGATGGACAAGACCATCTACGCGACGTGGGCCGGCGTGCTGCGCGACGTCCGCACTCTCCTGAGGAGCGAGGAGGGCATCCCGCTGCGCGGCATGGCCGGGCTCGCGAACGAGGGCATGGCGAAGCTCGTGCCCGACGCGTACATCGATCTCGGCGCGATGCTGACCGAGCCGAAGGACATCGTGATCGACTTCGGGGACCTGTCGGAGTCCCCGCAGAACGTCGAGCGGGTGCTGCGCGGCGTGCTCGGCAACGGCTACAAGACGTCGATGACGCCGTCTCGGCTGGTCCAGCGTCTGCGGGCGATGCGGGACGAGCTCGAGCGCGGCAGCGACACGTTCGACAAGAAGCTGCGCTATCTGCTCTGGCTGAACTGAGAACTGTCCCAGAAGTCGGCAGAGGAGCAGGACCCCGCGGACGGGCGCATCGACGCGTGCGCGACCGGCGCTGGCGAATCCATCGTCGGCGCCGTGCCCGCGTCGAGGGCCGCCATCTCGACGACACCTTCCGTCTTGGCTCGTCCGCGCGGTGCTCGCTCGTCTCTTCGCGAGGCCGCACGTGCGCGCCGCGGTGGCGCGCAGTGCGCTCCAGGGCACGGGGCGGACCACGCCGCATCGCCGAGTTGCGGGCCGAGCTGCGAGAGCCTCCGAGGGAACGCTCGTTGCTGTAGCAGAGCCCCATGCCTCGCCTCGCCGTGCTGCTGGCGCTCACCGCTGCCCCCGCGCTCGCCTCGGCGTCGCCGGGCGCGGGCGGATCGACCGAGCCCGAGCTCGGCACGATCTCCGAGCCCGTCGTCGGTGGGTCGATGGTGCCGCCGGGCAAGTGGCCCGACGCCGTCGCGGTGCTCGGCCCGAAGGGCGCGTGCTCGGGCACCCTGATCGCACCGGACGTCGTGCTGACCGCCGGTCACTGCGCCGGCATCGCGGCGAACGAGGTCGTCGTCGACACGACGAACTACAACGCGTCGGGCGGCCAGCGCCGGCGCGTCGCGAAGCTGACGGCGTTCCCGGACTATCGGACGTCGTACGATGTCGCGGTCGTCGTGCTCGACGAGCCGATCGAGGACGTCGCGCCGCGCACGGTCGCGAGCAAGTGCACGTACGCGAGCTTCTCGGCCGACACCATGGTCCGCCTCGTCGGCTTCGGACTGACGCAGACCGACGGCGGTGGCACGAACACGTCGCTGCGCGAGGCGATGGCACCCGTGCTCGATCCCGACTGCTCGGGCGGCAACGGCTGCCGCGACGCCGCATCGCCCGACGGCGAGTTCGTCGCCGGCGGCGGCGGCTCCGACAGCTGCTTCGGCGACTCGGGCGGCCCGGTCTACCTGGACACCGCGGGCGGCCCCGTGCTGATCGCCTCGGTGTCGCGCGGCCTCGCCGGAGCCGAGCAGCCGTGCGGCGGCGCGGGCATCTACGTCCGCACCGACAAGCTGATGCCGTGGATCGAGGCCACGACGCACCGCTCGTTCACCACGGACGACTGCACCGGCGAGGTCGGGTCCGAGAACTTCTCGGGCGAGCCTGCGGACGGCGCCGGCTGCTCGGCCGGCGGCGCGTCGTCGCTCGCGCTCGCGGCTATCGTCGGGCCGCTCGGACTGCGCCGCCGGCGCGCCCGCGCGGCGGTGTGAACCCGCCGCGTCGCCGCGCCCGCGCGGCGGTGTGAACCCGCCGCGTCGCCGCGCCCGAGCGGCGGTGTGAACCCACCGCGTCGCCGCGCCCGAGCGGCGGTGTGAATCCACCGCGTCGCCGCTCGCTCGGCGACGCGGACCGTTACCAGCTCGCCATCTTCGCCTTGAGACCGGCGTCGAGGGCGTCGAGGAAGTCCTGCGTCGTTAGCCACGGCGCCTTCGGATCGATCAGGATCGCGAGGTCCTTGGTCATCTTCCCGCTCTCGACGGTCTCGACGCAGACGCGCTCGAGCGCGTCGGCGAACTTGACGACCTCGGGCGTGTCGTCGAACTGACCGCGGTACTTGAGCCCCTGCGTCCACGCGAAGATCGACGCGATCGGGTTGGTCGACGTCGGCTTGCCCTTCTGGTGCTCGCGGTAGTGGCGCGTCACCGTGCCGTGCGCGGCCTCGGCCTCGACGGTCTTGCCGTCCGGCGTGAGCAGCACCGACGTCATGAGGCCGAGCGAGCCGAAGCCCTGCGCGACCGAGTCCGACTGGACGTCGCCGTCGTAGTTCTTGCAGGCCCACACGAACCCGCCGTCCCACTTCATCGCCGACGCGACCATGTCGTCGATCAGGCGGTGCTCGTACACGGTGCCCGCCGCCTTGAACTTGTCGGCGAACTCCTCGTCGAACACCTTCTGGAACAGATCCTTGAACCGGCCGTCGTACTTCTTCAGGATCGTGTTCTTCGTCGACAGGTACACCGGCCACTTCCGGTTGAGCCCGTAGTTGAAGCAGCTGCGCGCGAACCCGATGATCGACTCGTCGAGGTTGTACATGCCGAGCGCCACGCCGCCGCCCGGGAAGTCGAACACCTTGTACTCGACCGGCTTCCCGCCGTCCTTCGGCGTGTACGTCATCGTCAGGGTGCCGGCGCCCGGCACCACGAAGTCGGTCGCCTTGTACTGATCGCCGAACGCGTGGCGGCCGACGACGATCGGCTTGGTCCAGCCTGGCACGAGGCGCGGCACGTTCGAGCAGATGATCGGCTCGCGGAAGATCGTGCCGCCGATGATGTTGCGGATCGTCCCGTTCGGGGACTTCCACATCTCGGTCAGGTTGAACTCCTTCACGCGCGCCTCGTCCGGCGTGATCGTCGCGCACTTCACGGCGACGCCGTACTGCTTGGTCGCGTTCGCCGAGTCGACGGTCACCTGATCGCGCGTCTTGTCGCGGCTCTCGATGCCGAGATCGAAGTACTTCAGGTCGATCTCGAGGTACGGGAGGATCAGCTTCTCCTTGATGAAGTGCCAGATGATGCGGGTCATCTCGTCGCCGTCCATCTCGACGACGGGGTTCTTCACCTTGATCTTCGTGCTCATGGCCGCCGGTTGTATCACCACATTACCGTCGGTAGGAGCGCTGCGGCGGCCACGATCGCGGGGACCAACGGGCACACCGCGGCCATCGCCCTGCATCGGCTGTGCATCGGGCGACGTGTGTACCTACCAGCACCTGCTGCACGTGCAGGTGCCGTGAGTCGTTGCCGGAGATCACGTCCGCAGCCGCCTGATCGCCGCCAGGAGCGCGAGCCCGAGCAACGCCGTCGTACCCGATCTGGCCCCTCCGGCATCGCAGCCTCCGGAGCCGTCGGCTTCGTCCTCTGCCTCGGCGATCTCCGGATCGTCGGCCGGGCCGCCGCACCCGACGCGGGTCAGCTTGCGCTTCGTGATCCGCTCGATCCACGCCGTCACCTTGTCCGCGCGGACGTAGATGCCGCCGTTGCCGCAGGGGATGCCCGGCAGCGCGAGCCCGCGCGAGACCACGCCGACCAGCACCGGACCCACGGGGTCCTCGGCGCGGGGACCGTCGACGACCGAGGTGGAGATGAACGCCGGGCCGCCGGAGTCGCCGAAACAGCTGTCGGTGCCGCGGCCGCCGGCCGAGAACTCGCCGTAGGGCTGGACCTCGGGGGCGCAGCCGAGGTCCGACGCGCACGTCGGATCGAGGACGGGGACGCTGGCCTCGTGGAGCGCGGTGTTGTCGTCGTCCGCGAGCGGCGAGGTCAGGCCGAAGCCGACCACCGTGAGCGGTCGGGCGTCGCGGAGCGCGCGGTTCGCGAGGCAGCCGGTCGCGATCGCGCGGGGCCTGGGGAGCGCGACGTGCTCGAGCATGAGCACTGCGACGTCGTACTGCTCGGCCCACCGCGGGTACGCGCGCGTCCACTTGACCGCGATCCGGTCGCCCGCATACGGGACGGCGTAATCCACCGTGTTCGCGATGATGTGCGTGGGCGCGATGTCGGCGCAGTGCCCGGCGGTGAGCACGACATCGGGTGCGATCAGGGTCCCGGTGCACGAGCCGTGGGGCCCGAGCACCGCGACGACGTCCGGCCACGCCCCGGGCGCGACACGTGTGCCTCCGACGACCGGCGGCGGCGGATTCGCCGATGCCGCGTTCGAGATCGGGAGGAGGACGAGGAGGACGAGAGGGACGAGAGGGACACCGAGGAGGTTGCGCTGCATGGCGCGCGCAACGAGCAACGGCGAGACCATCGTGCGCGCGTTTGATCACGCGCAGTTGGGCGAGGGCAGGTGGCCGGGTCCCGGACGCGAGTCCGAGATCCGGCCGGACACCGGACGGCCGGTGATCTAGCCGAGGAAGCCGCGCGCGATGTTCATCAGCTCGGTGTTCGCGGCGACGCTCTTGCCGAACGCCTCCTTCTCCGAGGCCGAGAGCTCGAACTCGTAGACGGCCTCGGCGCCCTTCGCGGTGAGCTTGACCGGAACGCCGACGAACGCACCCTTCACGCCGAACTCGCCCTGGAGCTCGACGGAGCACGGCAGGACGCGACCCTGGTTGCGCACGATCGCCTCGACCATGAGGCAGGTGCCGGCGCCGGGCGCGAGCCACGCGCTCGTGCCGATGAGGCCGGTGAGCGTCGCGCCACCCTTCTTGGTGTTCTCGACGACCTCGTTCAGCTTCTCGGCCGAGAGGAACTTCGTGGCGGGGACGTTGCCGATCATCGCGGTCGACGTGACGGGCACCATGTCCTTGTCCGTGTGAGCGCCGAGCACGATCGCCTGGACGTCCTCGACCGACACGCCGGCGGCGAGCGCGAGGTACGTGCGGAAGCGCGCGCTGTCGAGCACGCCGGCCGAGCCGATCACGCGCTCGCGCGGGAAGCCGGTGACCTGCTTCGCGACGAACACCATCGCGTCGAGCGGGTTCGACACGACGATGAGGATCGCGTCGGGCGCGTGCTTCTTCACGTCGCCGCAGATGCCCTTCACGATGCCGGCGTTGATGTTGATCAGCTCCTCGCGCGACTGACCCGGCTTGCGCGGAACGCCGGCCGTCATCACGACGACATCGGCGCCGGCCATCGCCTCGGCCTTGTCGCTGGCGGTGAACGAGGTGTTGTTGAAGCCCTCCCAGGGGCCGCACTGCGTGAGGTCGAGCGCGCGGCCCTCGGCCGGTCCCGCCTTGATGTCGATCAGGACGAGGTCACCGAGCTCCTTAACGGCAGCCCACTGGGCGACAGCAGCACCGACGTTACCGCCGGCGCCAACGATGGCGATCTTGGGACGCTTGATCATGGTGGGCGGGTTCTACCGTGAAACGACCGCAACACTGTGGCCGCGGCGAGACAAAAAACCGCCCGTTCCTCGCCGGAAACCAAGGCACACGGGATGCAGCTCCCGCCCGCGGTGAGGGCGGTCCTTGTCCTGGTCGCGGCCGCGGGATGTGCGCACACGGGTGCGCCACGCCCGACGGCCGCGTGTGGGGCAGGGTGGGCCCCGCTCACGGACGAGCGCGCTGGCGCGAGCGCGTTCGATGCGCTAGCGGCGTGGCCGGATTCATCCGCGGTGATCCGCGCGGTGCGTGTCGAGGGCGTCGAGGGCGAGCTGGCTACCACGCTCGCGGCGGCGGTGAACACCCGCGCCGGTCAGACGTTCGGCGACGCGCCGCTCAAAGAGGACGTTCGCCGGCTGTGGGCGCTCGGCATGCTCGACGACGTCGCGCTCGAGGCGCGCGGCGACGAGGTCGCGTTCGTCGTGGCGCCGAGCCCGCGCGTGTACGACGTCGAGCTGCACGCGGCCGACCAGGACAGCGTGCGTCGGTTCGCGCTGCTCCGTGGCGCGCCGTTCGAGCCGCGGCGGATCGATCGCGTGGCCGAAGCGCTGCGCACGCTCTACGTGCGCGAGGGCCGGCTCGATGCGAGGGTCACGGTCGGCAAGCGTACGCGGCCCGTCGGAATCGGCCTGTGCGTCGCGGTCGACCCGGGCCCGAAGGTGACGGTCGGCGCGCTCGCGTTCCCCGGCCGCCGCGCGCTGCCCGAGGCCGTGCTCGTCAAGGCGATGACCGGCTACAAGCGCGGCGGCATCTACGACGAGGCGGCGCTGCAGATCGACGAGCTTCGGATCTCCGCCGAGTACTGGGATCGCGGGTACGCGCAGGTGCGCGTGGGCTCGCACGAGGTCGTGCGCGACGGCGCGACGCTGCGCATCGAGATCCCGATCACCGAGGGCGACATCTATCGCATCGGCACGATCTCCGCGCCGTACGCGCGACGCCTCGCATTACCGGTGAAGAGCGGCGACATCTTCTCGCGCACGAAGATCGCCGACGCGCGCGAGCTGATCGCGAAGCACATCGGCGCCGACTACGTGCTGCCGCTGACGCACGTCGACCTCGAAACCAGGACCGTCAGCCTGACGTTCGAACCGCACTGGAGGTGGCCATGGGACGCGTTCCGGCACTGGCCCTCGTTGTTGCGCTGACCACCGCGTGCACGAAGCGTCCGCCGCTGATCCTTGGGGCGCCGATGCCTCCGGGCTGCTCCGGCA
>JAEUJX010000260.1 GCA_016794545.1 Myxococcales bacterium | reverse complement strand
ATGCCGCGACACGACTGCGAGCCCGAGCAGTTGATGTCGCACTTGCCGGTGCCACACGCGAGCGTGCGGCACGAGCCCGTGCCGGTGCACGAGATGTTGCAGCTGTTGCCGGTCGGCGGGCAGGTCACGCCCGAACGGCAGCTGTTCGCCACCGAGCACGCGACCTCGCAGTTCCAGCCCGGCGGGCACACGACCTGGCTGTTGCAGCTGGTCACCGCGCAGTCGATCTTGCAGGTCTTGGGGTTCTGGGTGCAGCTCGTGCACTGCGCCGGGCACGTATTCATCGGCGTGTCGATCGGTGGTCCGTCGGTCAGCGGTCCGTCGGACTTCGCCGCGTCGACGATGCCGCCGGGCACCACGCAGAAGCCGCCGGTGCAGACGCGTCCGTTCTCGCAGTCCGACGGCTTGTCGCACTGGAACTCGCCGCTCTTGTGGTTGATCGAGCAGCTTCCCGCGGAGATCGCGGTGAGGACGAGTACGGTGAGCCAGGCGATCACGAGCTTCATGGCGCTGCTCCAAACGTCAGGGCGATGCCGGCCCCGTGATCGAAGATGGTAGGCGTGATCCGGGCGGTCGTCGCGTGACGGCGCGCACGGCGGTCCTTGATGAAGAAGTAGGTGCTCACACCACCGAGCACCACGCCGCTCAGGAACAGGACGTTGCCCCATGCGGCGTAGGAGTCACCGCGGGCCTCGAGGTCGGCGAGCGCGTCGAGCTGGGGCTTGGTCTGCGTCGGAGCCTCGTCGATCTGCGACTGGATGTCGCTCGCCGAGCCCCAGCACATGAAGCCGATGAGCACGAGCGCGCCACCGCCGATCATGCCGGCGAGCACGAGGCGCTGCCGGCCGCGGCTCGGTCCAATGTCCTGCGGCCCGGCCGGCGTCGGCGTGGGCTGCGTCCCCACGACGGGCGGCGTCGCGTCCGCGGTCGTCACGGGCTCGGCGGTCTTCGGGGCCGTGGCCTTCGGATCGGCCGCGATCGGATCGGGCCGCGGGCCCGGATCCGCGGTCACCACCGGATCGGGCTTCGGGGGAACGTCGGGCTTCGGTGCGATGTCCGGTCGCGTGCCCGGCGGCTGGAGCGTCGTGGCTGGCTTCGCGC
This sequence comes from Myxococcales bacterium, assembly GCA_016794545.1. Classification (GTDB taxonomy): domain Bacteria; phylum Myxococcota_A; class Polyangia; order Haliangiales; family Haliangiaceae; genus JABFXX01. Next base: position 2,754 of record JAEUJX010000260.1, on the reverse strand, counting down.
CACCGAACAGCACGGCGATGTTGTCGAGCTTGTCGGCCTGCGCGCCCGACACGACCTGCTTCGCGTCGGTCGTGCTGCCGCCCTTGATCGAGCGGTGCACCTCGACCTCGGTGCCGCCCGGCTTCGGCGTCAGCGTCGTGTACACGAGCTCGTCGACGCCGAGCATGCCCATGATCTCGTCGCGGCACGCCGCGGTGTCGGGCTTGCAGCCCACGGCCGCGGCCGCGTCGGAGAGCGTGGTGTCGCCGGGCGAGACCTCCGCCTGCGACAGCCCCTTCGCGAGCCTGAGCACGGCACCGTCGACCTTCGCGCGCACCGCGCCGTCTGCCTTCCCTTCGCTCTGCAGCACGAGGATCTTGTGCGGATCGGCGAACGCCGTCGTCGTCGTCACCACGAGAATCGCCGCAACGATCGCGCTCTTCTTCATGACCCGAGCTTCTCCATGCGGTCCTTGATCTGCTCCGCATCGCTCGCGTTCGGCGAGAGCTGCAGATAGCGCTTGAACGCCAGCTTGGCCGCGGTCTTGTTGCCCATCTTCTCGTAGACGAGCCCGAGCCCACGGTAGGTCGGCGCGTAGCTCGGGTTCTGCTGCTGGGCGCCCTTGAACGTGGCGAGCGCGCCGCTCGTGTCGCCGCGCACGTACTGCTGGAAGCCGGTCTTGTACGCCGCGGCGGGATCCGCCTTCGGCGCCGCATACGGATCCACCGGGTTGCCAGTGACGGCCGCCACCTGCTTGTCCTTCTTCTTCGGCGGGTCCTTCTTCGGTGGATCCTTCTTCGGCGGATCCTTCTTCGCCGTCGGGTTCCTCGCGGCCTCCGCCTTCGCGGCCTCCGCCCTGGCCAGCCGCTCCTGCCGGGCCTTCTCCGCGGCCGCCTTCTGCTCGTCGAGCTTGGCCTGCTTCGCGGCCGCCGCGGCCGCCTTCTGCTCGTCGAGCTTGGCCTGCTTCGCGCGCGCGGCCTCGGCCTTCTTCGCCGCGGCGTCGTCGGCGGCCTGCTTCGCGGCGGCGGCCTTGGCCTGCTTCGCCGCCTCGGCGTCGTTGGCGGCCTGCTTCGCGGCGGCGGCCTTGGCCTGCTTCGCCGCCTCGGCGTCGGCCTTCTCCTGCGCCAGGCGCGCCTGCTCGGTCTTCGAGGCGTCGGCCTTCTCCTGCGCCAGGCGCGCCTGCTCGGTCTTCGCGGCATCCAGGCGCGCGTGCTCGGTCTTCGCGGCGTCGGCCTTCTCCTGCTCGAGGCGCGCGGCCTCGGCCTTCGCGGCGTCGGCCTTCTCCGCCTCGAGCCTCGCCGCCTCCTGCTTCGCGGCCTCGGCCTTCGCGGCCTCGTCGGCCGCCGGGTTCGTGGTGTTCGGCATCGCCGTGGTCGGCGTCGTCGCGGAGCCGCTCGTCGCCTCGGTGTTGGTCGCGGTCTCGGGCACCGCGCCCTGGGCGGCGCTGGTGGACGGATCGGCCGCGGTCGTCGACGGCCCCTGCGCCTCGCGATCCTTGGTCTGTTGCTCCTCGTCCTTCTTGCTCCCGCCGCCGCCCATCGCCATCGCGATCACGACGACGAGCATCAGCGCGACGCCACCGATCACGCCGACGACGATCTTCCGCTTCCTGCGGAGACGCGCCGGGTCGTCCTCGAGGTAGTGACCGTCGTCGATCGCCTCGTGGGTGTCCGACGCCCCGAACCAGTCGGCGTGCGCATCGCGCGACTTGTCCCCGGGCGCGGTCGGCGACCGCGGCCGCGGGAGCGAGACCACGTCCGCCGACGGCGGCAGCTTCGGCGGCAGCGGCACGGCCCCGCTGTCGGCGACCTCGACCGGCGTGTCGACGGCGGTCGCCGGCTGCGCGGGCATCGCCGCGGACGCCGCCGCGGACGCATCCCCGATCGAGCCGTAGCTCGCCGCACCCGCGTTGGTGTTGAAGTCGTCGTTGAACCCCGATGCGCCCGGCGGCATCGCCGGCAATCCGACGATCCCCGACGGTGCGGCCGGCAGCTCCCCGGGGATCGAGCCCTCCGGCGCGGTCCGGTCACTCGCCGCCGGCGCGGGCGCCACGCCGGGCAGCGTGCCGAGCAGCGTCGGCGTCGCGAGCGTCTCCGCCGTCGAGATCCCCGGCTTGGCCGCGGTCGCCGCCGCGGCGGCCACGACGGGCGCGCTCGGTGCGTCCGGAGACTTCGCGAGATCCTGGTGCGAGAGCGACCCGAGCATCACGGTCTTCGTTCCGACCTTTTCGGCCTTTTCGGCCTTCGGGCTCTCGTCGCTCGTGTCGAACGACTTCACCGCGAACGGGTTGGCTGGCTTCGTCGCGGCGGTGTCGGCGGTGGCCTTGCCGTCGGGGGCGGCGGCCTTGTCGGCGGCGGCCTTCTTGTCCTCGGCGGCCTTGTCGGCAGCGGCCTTGTCGTCGGGGGCGGCGGCCTTGTCGGCAGCGGCCTTGTCGGCGGCGGCCTTGTCGGCGGCGGCCTTGTCGGCAGCGGCCTTCTTGTCCTCGGCGGTCTTGTCGGCAGCGGCCTTGTCGGCGGCGGCCTTCTTGTCCTCGGCGGTCTTCTTGTCGGCAGCGGCCTTGTCGGCGGCGGCCCTGGCCTCGACCGCCTTCTTCTCGGCGGCCGTCTTGAGATCGGCGGCCTTCTCGGCGGCGGCCTTGGCCTCGGCGGCCTTCTTCTCGGCGGCGGCCTTGAGATCCGAAGCCTTCGTGTCGGCGGCGGCCTTCTCCTCGGCGGCTCGCTTGGCGGCGGCGGCCTTCGTGTCGGCGGCGGGGTTCGCCGCGGCGGGGTGGTTGGC
>JAEUJX010000238.1 GCA_016794545.1 Myxococcales bacterium | reverse complement strand
GGCCGGGCCGCGACGGTCTCCTGGGCGACGGGCACGGGAGCCGGCTCGGGCACGGGCGGAGGCGGAGGCGCCGGCTTCGGCGCGTCGATCGAGACGAACACGGGCCGCTTCGGCGTCTCGTGCGTCGCCGCCTCGGCGGGCGGCAGCACCGCGAGCACCGTGACGTGCGCGAGGATGCTCGCCGCGACCACGCCGAGGAACATGGAGGAGCTGGACTCGTTCCACATCTCAACGGCGCTCGCCTTCGGGCTCGACGTTGATGGCGAACTTCGTGACCTGCTCCTGCCGCAGCACGTCGATCACGTGGACCACGCGGGCGTGCGGGGTCTTGCCGTCGGCGGCGATGATCGCCTGCGGCTCCTTGTTCTGCGCGCGCGCCTCGATGATCTTGCCGCGCAGGCCGGGCTCGTCGATCGGCTTCGCGTCGAGGTAGAGCTCGCCGGTCGGCTTGATCGAGACCGCGAGCACGGTCGGGGTGGTCTCGCCCGTCGCGCTGCGCGGCAGCTCGAGCGGGATGGTCTTCGAGGCGATGTAGCTCGCCGTGATCATGAGGATCACGAGGAGCACGAGCGTGATGTCGACCAGCGGGGTGACGTTGATGCCGGTGATGATGTCGTCGTCGTCGAGGGCGTTGGCGGCCATGGCGGTCTCTCCTGGGAGGTGCGTGCGTGGATCAGGCGGGGGTGTGGAGCTGCGCGAGGACCTCGCGGCCGAGCGCGTCGGCGCGGGCGAGGCGCGCCTTGATCACGCGCTGGAACGCGTTGAAGAACGCGACCGCGGGCAGGGCGACGAGGATGCCGATCGCGGTCGCGACGAGCGCGTGGCCGACCTCCGACATGAGCCCGGAGCTGACCTGACCGCCGCTCTGGTCGAGCATCTGGAACGCGCGGATGATGCCGATCACCGTTCCGAGCAGTCCGACGAACGGCGCGTTGGCTCCCAGCGTGCCCAGAAAGGAGAGGCGGCGCTCCATCTGCAGCTTCGCGAGCTGCGCGGCACCGGTCATCTTCTCCTCCGCGGCCTGCGGGTTGGTCTCGGTCAGCCCCGCGCCGACGATCTTGGCCTCGAACGACGGCGAGCGCGCGAGCCGCGCCTTCGCCGCATCGACGTCTCCGCGCCTGAGGAGGCGCATCATGTCCATGCCCATCGCGCCGACCTGCTCGCGGGTGCGAACGAGGGCGATCGCGCGCTCGGTCGCGATCGCGAAGCCGATGATCGAGAGGGCGACGAGCAGCCACATCACCCACTCCGCGCCGTTCATTGCAAAGTCCGTCAGTCGAGCCTGGAGGTCCATTGTCCGCTTCCTTGTTGGGGTTCGGCGGGACCCATGTGCAGCGGCCGTGCCGGCGCAAGTCGGCGATCCGTGGCCGGTTCCGGGGCGCGGGCCGACCAGGTGTCCGGGGAGACCGGCCAGCTGTCCGGACGCGTCCGGCCTAACTGCGCGTCAGGGTCAGCTTGCCGACGTCGGCGTCGGGCAGCGCGCTCTTGTGGAGCAGGCGCGCGTGCACGGCGAGGCCGCCGCCGTCGCGGTTCTCGAGCCGCAGGGCACCGCCGTGCGCCTCCACGATCTCGCGGCACAGGGTCAGGCCGAGGCCCGAGCCGCGCTCCTTCGTCGAGTAGAACGGCACGAGCGCGCTCGCCATCACCTCGGCGCTCATGCCGGGCCCACGATCCGCGATGGTCATGCGGACGCCGCGCGCGCCGAGCGACGTGACGGACAGCGTGATGCCGTCGGGCGGGCCGCCGCACTCCGAGGCGTTCTTCAGGAGGTTGATCGCGACCTGCTCGAGCTGCGCGGGATCGAAGAAGCCGGGCTCGGCGGGGAGCTCGCCCTCGAGGCGCGCGGCCGGATAGAGCGCGAGCAGGCGCTCGACGAACGGGCGCCATGCGACCTCGACCTTGCGCGGCGACGGTAGCCTCGAGAACTGCGCGTAGCCCTCGAGGAACACGCGCAGGTGCTCCGTGCGCTCGGTGATCGTCGAGAAGATCCGGTCGAGCTTCGGCGCGAGCGGCGAGCCCTCGGTGACGAGCTTGCCGGTGTGGACGAGGCTCGAGATCGGGGCGAGCGAGTTGTTCAGCTCGTGGACGAACAGGCGGATCATCCGCTTCCACGCGTCCGCCTCCTGGCGGTGGAGCTCGCGCGACAGGTTCTTCACGAGCACGAGCACCATCGCCTCGCCGCCGACCACGAACCGCCGCTTCGCGAGGTTGTAGGTCTGACGCTCGCCGTCCGCGTCGTCGACGGAGAACAACTCGTCGCCGTCGCTGAGGAGGGAGCGGCGGAGGGCATCGGGGGCGCGGCCCAGCATCGCCACGAAGTTCTCGCCCACCGGGTCGCGATCCTCGAAGAACAGCTCGCGGGCCGCCGCGTTCGCGAGCGAGATGCGGCCGACGTCGGAGAACATCACGATCGCCGAAGGCGCGGCTTCGAGTGCAGCTCGGAGCAGCGCCTCTCTCTCGGCGGCCGTCGCCTGGTCGGCGCGGCGGGCATCGGCGAGCTCGCGCGCGACCCGGAACACCTCGCCGTGCTCCGAGCTGTCCACCGGATCCTCGCCGGCGGCGAGGGACTTCACGGCCGCGGTGAGGGCGCGCAGTCGTCGCGCCGCGATCGCGTACTGGATGGCGAGCACGAGGAGCCCGACACCCAGCGCCGCGACGAGCCAGAGCGCGCTACTCACCGGCACCCAAGGTACATCACCGGACGCACAGCGTGCGAGTCGCGGCATCGACGCCGCCGCGCATGTCGCGGATGACGAAGTGGAACGTCACGCGGAGACCCTCGGCCGGAACCTCGTCGGCGCCGGGCGCGGTCCACTCGACCGCGACGAGCGAGGACGGGCGCTCGTCATCGGCCTCGATGTACGCGTAGCGCTGGTCGAGCTCGCCCGCGTTCGCGAACGGCGACAGCTGGAGCTCCTCGCGCCAGGGCGCGCCCTCGAAGGTGAACGTCTCGCGCGCGGCGGCGGCGAGCTCGGCGCCGAGGACGATGTCCTCGGTGCCGGCCGCGATCTCGGGGCAGTCACCGGCCTCCCAGGCCGCACCGTCGAGCACGAACGGCGCGCCGGCGAGATCCGGGTGGTGGTTCGTCGCGCCATCGTGGGCGAGGAACACGTGCTGCGAGACGAGGTCGGCGTGCGAGCCGTCGTCGCACGAGGCCTCGAACGTCTGCGGATCGATCACCGGCGAGCCGCTGGCGCAGATCGCGCCGAGGACGACGATCGAGCGCGCCTCCATGTCGGCGGGCACGGTCATCGCCAGCGCCGGGACCGGCCCGTTCGCCTGGGAGTGCGCGAACACGTCGCCGTCGCAGATCGGCAGGCCGGTCGTCGTCGCGGCCGGGCACGCCGCGAGCGTCCACGAGAAGTCGGGGGCGTCGCCGGGCGAGGCGGTGAGCCAGGTGATGGTGGCGGCCTCGCCGGGGGCGGGCCAGGCGCGCGACGGGTCGGTGTCGACGGTCACCTTCGCCCCGAGCACGCGGTCGCGGGCGATCAGGGTGGCGGGGTCGAGGGAGGACGTGCACGCGGTGGCCGCGAGCAGGAGCAGGGGGACGAGCTTGGTCATGGTCGTGGTCTCCTTCATCGATTCGAGGTTCAGATCTCGCCCTTGATGCCGAGGCTCGGGATCAGTGGGAGGCCGGGGATGTCGCTGCGCTGCGTGTAGTCGAAGCTGTAGTCGGTGGACTCGCGGTTCGCGCGGTTGTAGGCGTTCTGCAGGTCGAGGTAGCCGGCGACGGGATAGCCGCCGACGCGGAACTGCTTCTCGACGCGCAGATCGAGCCGGTGGAACGTCGTCGAGCGCGCGCTGTTCACCGCGCCGTAGAGCGGGCGATACGCGTCGATGTCCGCGTCGTAGACGCTGCCGGTCACCGGCGTCTCCGGGTTGCCGCTGACGAGGCGGAACGTGCCGCCGACCTCCCAGCCGCCGCCGAGCTTGTACGAGCTCGAGGCCGTGAGGATGTGCGTCTGGTCGTAGTCGAACAGGCGCCACGCGTCTCCGTCGTTCCGCTCGCTGCGCGACAGCGTGTACGACAGGAAGCCGGAGAACGCGCCGCCCGGCTGCCAGCGCGCCGCGAGCTCGGCGCCGTAGATCCGGCCGTGGCCCGTGTTCTCCTTCATCTGCGACGGCGCCTCGACGATCATCTGATCGAGGCTCTTGTAGTAGCCCTCGAGCCCGAACGACACGCGCTCGTTCAGCTGGTGCTCGGCGCCGAGGCTGTAGTGCATCGCCTGCTGCACGGTCAGGTTCGGGTTGCCGAACCCCTTCATCGTCTCCTCCTCCTTCGGCGGCTGCGAGAAGTGGCCGATGCCGCCCTTCAGGGTCGTGGCGCCGAGGACGTAGCGGGCGGAGAAGCGCGGATCGACCGTCCACTTCGAGACATCGGAGAAGTAGTCGCTGCGCACGCCGGCGGTCAACGCGAGCGCCTTCACCGGGGTGACGGTGGTCTCCGCGTACGCGGCCGGGCGGAACCACACCGCGCCCTTCTCGTCGACGACCTGCGTGTCGAAGCGGTCGCGCGTGAACATCTTGTTCGGGTTGCCCTCGCCCTGCGGGACGTGCGGGCCCTCGTACCAGAGGTCGCCCTGCGCGTGCTGGATGTCGAGACCCCACGACAGCTGCACCATCTTCGACAGCGTCGCGCGCCAGTCGGCGCGGCCGAACACCTCGAGGTTGTCGACGCCGCCCTCGACGAGCTCGAGCGCGTTGACCGCGAAGCGGTTCGTGCCGCCGGTCACCGAGATGACCTGCTCGAGCTTGGGCCAGGTGCGCGTCCAGTCCACGCGCAGGCGGTGGAACGTGCCGTCGACGCCGACGCGATCGCGGTTCGTCGAGGCGCCGCTCGGATTCGCGATCACGACATCGAGCCGGTCCGTGCTGCCGTAGCCGATCACGCGGAGCTTGTTGTTGGCGTCGGCCTTGTACACGGCCATCGCCTGCCAGTCGGTGTAGACCGGCGTCGCGGCGACGGGGGTGTCGGTCGCGCGGAGCAGCGAGCCGATCCACGCGTCGATGTGGCTGCGGCGGCCGCCGAGCGCGAACGACCACCGGTCGCTGAGCGGGCCCTCGGCGATCGCCGAGACGTCGATCATGTTGAGGTCCAGGCCGGCGTGAAACCGATCCGTGCGCGGGTCGCGCAGCTCGGCCTCGATGATGCCGCCGATCTTGCGGCCGTAGCGCGCCGAGAAGTTGCCCGGGAACAGGTCGACCTTCTTCAGCAGCGCGCCGTTGACGAAGCTCGTCAGGCCGCCCATGTGATAGAGCTGCCGGACCGGCGCACCGTCGAGGAACACCTGGCTGTCCTCGGGCGAGCTGCCGCGGACGATCAGCATGCCCACACCGCTCGGCGGACGGGCGACGCCGGGGAGCAGCTCGACCGCGCGGAGCGGATCGCCGCGCGTACCGGCGATCTTCGTCAGCTCGTCGCCCTCGAGGGTGCGGCGCGTGATCTCGCGGACCGGCGCCTCGATCGTCGCCTTCGCGCCATACGTGCCCGTGTCCTCGCGGGTGGTCGCCGGGCTCAGGCGATAGGTGACCGCGGCGGCCTCGCCGGCGATCACGTCCTCGTCCTGCGCGAACGCGGCGTGATCGAGCGCGTCGATCGCGATGCGGTACTTGCCGGCCGGCAGGTCGTCGACGGAGAACGTGCCCGACTCGTCGGTGGTGACGCGGTAGACGCTGCCGTCGGCGCCGGTGACCACGACCATGACGCTGCTCATGGCGCTGCCGTCGACGCGCGACAGGATCGTGCCCTCGATGCGCCCGGTGATGACCGGCGCCGGCGCGACGACCTTCGGCTTCGGCGTGAACGTGTAGCGATAGCGGATGCGGGCGGCGATCGGCTGACCGTCCTTGGTCGCCGGGGCGAACACGAACTGCTCGACCGCGGCGAGCGCGGCCTCGTCGAAGCCGTCCCCGACGGGCGTGACGACGCGTGCGTCGATGACCTTGCCATCGGCACCGATCGTGATCTCGAGCTCGACCGACGCCTCGCGCCCGGCTTCCTGGGCGGCGGCGGGGTACTCGGCCTCGACGAACGTCGTGATCGACGGCGGCGTCGGAGGAGCGGGCTCGGCCCGGGCCGCTGCACCGGTGACGAGCGCGGCGAACAGAAACGCGGACAGCGTGGAGCGAAGGTGGCGCATGGGCGACCCGTCGAGCAGGCCCCGTGCCGCGCCCGGCCCGGCTCGATTCGCGCACTTCCGCGGCGGCGGCCGGTCAGGTGTCCGCGTGCGCGACCAGGTGTCCGGACAGTCCCTCCGCGCGCGCGGCCGCCGGCCTGGTCGGATCGATCACGAGCGCCTGGGCGTGGTCAGCAGATCGAAGTCCTCGAGCAGCTCGCGCGGCGTGGCGTGGCGCGCCGTCGCGGCGCCCTCGATGATCCCGAGCGCGTAGCAGACCTCGGGCGACCGCGCCTCGTCGGGGAGGGCGCGCAGGCCGACCACCTCGTGCATCGTGAGCTCGGTCGCAGCGCGGAGCTGATCGACCGCGCGGGAGAGCATGGCGCGCAGCGGTTCGTCGGACATGCGGCACGCTAGCACGCCGTGCGGCTCATGCCTCGTCGGTGGCGTCCGAGGTCTCCCACTCGTCTTCCTTCGCCGGCTTCTCGGTCTTCTCGAACGCGAGCGTGAAGTACGTGCCGCTCTTGCCTTGCTTCTCGAAGGCGCGGACCAGATACGCCGCCTCGTCGCTGACGATCATCCCCGACCATGCGGGCACCGGCTCCTCGTCGACCGGCGGCGCCTTGTCCTTCTTGCCGCGCGGGGGCTTCGGCGGTGCCGGGTCGAGCGCGCCGCGGAACACGTCCGGCTTGATCTTGTTCGAGTCACCTTTGGGCGGTGCGAGGCCGAGCGCGAGCTGCCCGTCGCGATGCCAGCCACGGAGCTCGTACGCCGTGCCGTCGATGGTGCAGTCACCGTGGAAGTCAGGTGAGCTGGGCTTCGGCTTCTGCGCGTACTCGAACAACTTGCCGCGGTCGGGGAGAGACATCGCGGTCAGACATATAGCACCTGGAGGGCATCCAGCGACTCGGTGAGCACCCGGGCGCGCAAGACCTGCGTGCGATCGACACGGGGCCCCAGCACCGCGATGTGGCGCTTCGCCGCAGCCACGCCGGCCCGCTCGCCGCGCGTCGCGACGCACGCCTCGGTCAGCACCCGGAACATCGCGACGCGCTCCGCATCCGTCGGCGGCACGACCTCGCGCCCGGCGAGCCGCGCCCGCGCTTCGCGAAAGATCCACGGGTGCGCGATCGCCGCGCGGCCGATCATCACGCCCGCGCAACCGGTCTCCGCCAGCGCGCGCGCGACGTCATCGGCCGTGGTGACGTCGCCATTGACGATCACCGGGATGGTCACGCGCTCCTGCGCCCTACGCGCCCAGCTCCAGTCCGCGGGGCCGCGGTGGCCCATCGCCGCGGTCCGGCAGTGGATCGTGAGCGCGGCGACGCCCGCGTCCTCGAGCCGGGGCGCGAGGTCTGCGATCGGCATCTCCGACTCGGGGCCCCAGCCGATGCGCGTCTTGACCGTGACGGGGAGCGCGACCGCGGCCGCGATCCGCCGCGCCATCTCGACCATCGCCGCCGGATCGCGCAGCCAGCCCGCGCCCGCGCCGCGCCGGGCGATCGCGGGGATCCAGCAGCCGCAGTTGAGGTCGATGAACGCCGGCCGCGCGGCCTCGGCGCTCCGCGCCGCGGCGACGAGCAGGTCGGGGTTCGCGCCGTAGATCTGGATCGCGGTCGGGCGATCGTCGTCGGCCAGAGCCGCGCGCCGCCGCGCGATCACCGAGTCCGCGAGGATCTGCTCCGCGCCGATGAACTCGGTCATGCAGAGCGACGCGCCGAGGCCGCGGCACACGCGGCGGAACGCCGCATCCGTGACGGCCTCCATCGGCGCGAGCACGACGGGATTCGCCGCGAGCAGCTGCCGGACGACGTTCACGACGGCAGCATAGCCTGCGGCGGTGCCGGCGCGACCTCGACCCGGTTGCGCCCGCCTTCCTTCGCCCGGTACAGCGCCGCGTCGGCCGCGGTGAGGAGCGCCTCCAGCGTGTCGGTCGACGACTGCTCGGCGCACGTGAGCCCCATGCTCGCGGTGATCCGGATCGGCGCGCGGCCGTCGATCGCGAGCGGCGTCGCGGCGAGCTTCTGCGTGCAGCGCTCCGCGACCTCCTTCGCGCCGGTCGCGGTGGTCATCGGCAGGAGCATCGCGAACTCCTCGCCGCCGTAGCGCGCGACGATGTCGAGGTCGCGGACCTCGCGGGCGAGGACGCCTGCCGCGTGCGCGAGCGCCTGGTCGCCGACCGGGTGGCCGTGCTCGTCGTTGATGCGCTTGAAGTGATCGAGATCGACGAGGACGATCGCGACCGGCGAGCCGTAGCGGCGAGCGCGGGCGAGCTCCTGGGTCGCCTGCTTGAAGAAGCGGCGGCGGTTCACGAGGCCGGTGAGCGAGTCGATCGACGCGAGCTTCTGGTAGCGCGCCTCGCGGTCGCGCCAGCGGTCGGCGATCCAGGCGATCACGGAGAACGTGAGCGCGAACAGCGCGAGCGAGGCGACGCAGCGGCGCAGCACCATCGGACCATCGAGCCCCTCGTAGAGCTCCGCCGGGGCGAGCGCCGTGCTGTGCGACAGCGCGCCCGCGGCGACGAGCACGACGTAGAGGATCATCCCCGCGAGCACGACCCAGCGCGGGAACATCACGTAGCCGACCACCGCGCCGCCGAGGTACGAGATCCAGCCGGGGCTCGCGAACGGGCCGGTGACGAGCGTGAACGCGGCGAGCGTGATCGCGTAGAGCGCGGTGGTCGCGATCGCCAACCCGCGGCCGCTGCCCTCGCGGCCGCGCCTCAGGCGGGCGCCGACGGCGAGCGCGCTCCAGCACGCGAGCGCGATGCCTTGCGCCGGGAGCAGGAGCGGATAGCGCTCGGCGGGGTAGGCGAGGAACGGCCAACCACCGGCGAGGCAGGACGCGCCGAGGATCACCGTCGAGGCGATCATCAGGAGCGCGATCGCGTAGCAGCGATCCGGGATGCTCCACGACAGCGGATTGGACCGATCCCAGCGCACGACCTCCTCCACGGTATCTGATGAGGTGAGGTCACGAGCAGGGATTTCAGCGCCGGTTGCGCGTTATCGTGGACCCATGAGCTTCTCGTTCGCCTCGGTCATCCTGAGCTACTTCCTCATCGCAGGCGGTACGTGGGGCGCCATCCTCCTGGCGGCCCGCTTCGGGATCAACAGCGAGTACCTCGGCTACCTGATCCTCGCGGCCGGCGGCTTCCTCGGCGGGATGGTCGCCGCGCGCGCGAGCAAGGGCTCGACCATCCTCGAGCCCGCGATCGGCGGCGGCCTCCTGCTCGTCTCGCTGATCCTCGTCGGCGTCGTGGCTTCGGGACAGAGCGCCTCCGTGATGCTCGTCCCCGAAGGCATGAAGGCGATCGGCCTCACCGCGGGCGCGAGCGCGGCGGGCGGCATCGCCGGTGCGTTCGTCGCCGAGAAGCTGTTCGGCCACGTCGAGGCCGGGTCCGGAGGCTGGTTCCTCTACACGGCGCTCACCGGGTTCGGCGTCGGCGTCGTCGGCACGATCCTCGGCGCGGCGTTCGGCGGCGGCTCGACCGCGGCGATGATGGGCCTCCTCGCGGTGTGCTCGCTGTTCGCGGGCCTCGCCGCCGGCGCCTCGGCCACGCGCCGCATCCTCGGCGTGACGTTCCTCGGCACCGCGATCGGCCTGTTCGGCTTCTTCTTCCTCGCGATCTACCTGTTCCTCGCGCTGTTCGGCACGATGGCCGCGGAGCGCGGCGGCCCGACCGGGGTCGCCGCGATCCCCGCCGAGATCTACGCGGGTCTCGCGATCATCGCGGGCGGCGCCGGCATCGTCGCGCTGATCGGCGCCGCGATCGGCTGGGGCACCTGGGGCAAGAGCGGCGCCGCGAAGTAGCTCACGGGAGACGGACGAAGAACGTCGCGCCTTCGTTCGGCTTGCTCTCGGCGCGGATGCTGCCGCCGTGGCGCGTGAGGATCTCCTCGTCCGTCCGCACCACGGACTGTACACTCGCGCGCGATGCGATTGGCGCCGGTCCTGGTCTGGTTCGCGCTGCTCCTCGTCGGTTGCCGGTCGCAGGGCGCGAGCGAGCCGCCCCGGGAGCCGCTGGCGGGCTCGGCGCAGCGGCTGCGGCTGGTCTACGAGGTCGACCTCGAGCAGGCGATCGACGATCGCCACGGCGTGCTCCGCGGCGATCTCGAGGCGGCGCTGGACAGCAAGCTGATCGAAGCAGCCGTGCGCGTGGAGCCGGCCGGCGTCGTCGTCGAGGTGGGGGAGCCGGCGAACAAGCCCAAGGTCGAGGCGCTGGTGGCAGAGCTGTACCGGGATCAGATCGAGCTGCGCGCCTGCGCGGACGTCTGCTTCCGGCTGTCGAAGTCGGCCGGCGCCGCGGTCAAGGCCGCCGCGCTCGATGTCGCGGTGACGATCATCCGCGAGCGCCTCGCGGCGCTGAAGGTGAAGGCCCCGAGCGTCACGGCGCGCGGCCAGCAGATCGTCATCGAGGTCGATCCGGGCGAGGAGCGCGTGCGCACGGTGATCGCTCGCCGCGCGACGCTCGAGCTCCAGGTCGTCGACCACGACTCCGAGCTCATGCGCGACGCCTATGCGCTCGCTGCGAAGGACCCGCGCGCGAAGGAGCTCGGCCTCGTCGCCGAGATCGATCAGTGGCGCGTCGAGTCCGGCGGATCGCTCGCCGTCGACTACTACTTCGTCGCGCCGGCACGCGCGGCGCTCGAGACGTACTTCGCCGAGCTCGCGAAGCGCGACCCGCGCTACCAGGTCCCTGACCATCGCGTGATCGCCTACGAGCAGCTGCCGCCGGGCCAGGACGGCAAGACGTCGTGGCGCTCGTACTACCTCCATCGCTTCCCGGAGCTCACCGGCGCAGACGTCGCGAACGCGGAGGGGGCGACCGATCCGGGGACGAACCGGCCGCTCGTGCTGGTCGACTTCAATCGCGCCGGCGCGCGGAAGCTCGCCGACGCGACGGCGCGCAACGTGGGACGCAAGCTCGCGATCGTGCTCGACGGCCAGATCCGCAGCGCGCCGATCATCAACGGCACGATCACCGGGGGGCGCGTCGCGATCTCGATGGGCGGCACCGACGTGCGCGTGCAGGAGGCCGAACGCGACGAGCTGGTCAACGTGCTGAACACCGGCTCGCTCCCCGCGCCGCTGCGCGAGGTTCGCTAAGCGCGGCGGCCGCCGACCGTGTCGATCAGCAGCGGCGAGAGCTCGCGCACGAGCGCCCGCACGTCGACGACGAGGCCGTGAGTCTCGCGCACGAGCTCCGGCAGCGCTTCGACCGTGGGCCTGAGGCCGGCGAGCAGCTCCCGCGTCTCCTGGAGGGAACGCACGGCCTCTTCGAGGAGCGGCGTGCTGCGCTCGAGGAATCGTCCCAACTCTCTCCACACGGACATCGCGGCCGAGCGTAGCATCGAGCCATGGGGACTCGTGGGGTCGTGGTGTTGGTCGTGCTGGTCGCGTGTGGTGACGACGGTCCGGGCAAGCTGCCCGATGCGCCGCTCGCCGACGTCGCCGTCGATGCGCCGGCCTGTCCGCCGCTTGGTGCGGGCACGATGCACGGCGCGAACGTGCTGGCCGACGAGACGTGGACCGCGGCGGCCAGCCCGCACGTCGTGACGACGAGCATCAACGTGCGCGGTGCGACGCTGACCATCGAGCCGTGCGCGGTCGTGCGGATCGCCCCGGGCGCGATCATCACCGTCGGGCAGACGCCGGGCGCGGCGGCGGCGGCGGTCGTCGCGCGCGGCGATGCGGTGCGCGGCATCACGTTCGAGCGGCAGGCCGCCGCGATGCCGTGGGGCTCGCTGCGTGCGTTTCCCACCGGCACGCTCGATCTCGAGCACGTGCGGCTGACCGGTGGTGCGGATCCGGCGACGGCGCAGCAGGGCGGCGGCACGATCATCGGCGCCGGGCCCGGTGGCAACACGGGCCTGACGCGCCAGCTGCGCCTGGTCAACGTGACGATCGAGAATTCGATGGGCTACGGCGTGAACGTCCAGACGCGCGGCGCGTTCTCGGCGGACTCGGCGAACCTGACGATCACCGGCGGCGGGGCCGTGCCGATCACCGTCGACGGTGCGGCGGTGTCGACGGTCCCGGCGGGGACGTACAGCGGCGAGATCCGCGTCGCGAACGCGGCCAGCCTGCTCGATCCCGACCTCGCGTTCCGCGCGCGCGGCGTGCCGTATCACCTGGACGGTTCGTTCTCGATGTCGCCGATGACGTCGGTGGCGGCCGGCGGGGCGAGCACGCTGACGATCGAGCCGGGCGTCACGATCCGGATGAACGCCGGGACCACGTTCGCCCTCGGCTCGTCGAACGGCGCTCTCCCCGCGAACATCTTCGCGGTGCGGCTCGTCGCGCAGGGGACCGCAGCGGCGCCGATCGTGCTGACGTCGTCGGCCGCGACGCCGGCCGCGGGCGACTGGACCGGGCTCGAGTGGCACGGCGGCGCGGCGACCGGCAACGTGATGAGCTTCGTGCGCATCGAGTACGCGGGCGGCGACTCCGGCACCGCGGGCTTCGGGTGCGGCGAGGGTGACAACGACGCGGCGCTGATCATCCGCAACTGGAGGCCCGACGACGCGTTCATCACGAGCTCGACGTTCGCGAATTCGGCGCGCGGCGGCATCGTGAGCGGATGGTTCTCGGACCTCGCCGGCCCGTCACTCCTCGGCAACAACACGTTCACGGCGATCGCGAACGGTTGCAACGTGTCGCGGTGGCGGAACGCGAACAGCTCGTGCCCCGCCACGCCGCCGATCTGTCTGTAGGCCGGCTACTCCCAGGAGCGGTAGGCGTTGTACCAGTTGACGAAGCGATCGATGTGGTTGCCCGTCGACACCATGTGCCAGCGGTTCGCCGACGAGCGGCGCAGCGAGCCGGCGTTGTACGCCGCGGCGATCTTCGGCGGGTCGCGGTGGTGCTGGTTGCGCTGGTAGCTCGAGCCCATGTACTTCGCGCCGACCTGGAACGAGAAGTCCGGGCTCGTGTGCATGCGCGAGCGGCACGTGGCGCGCGACAGGCCCATCAGGGCCGAGCACGTCGACGCGGTCACCTGCATCGGACCCGACGACAGGCCGTCGGAGGAGCCCGCCGGGTTCGTGCAGTTCGACTCCGTGAGCGCGGTGGCCGCGACGGACGCGCGCGAGATCTGGTAGTGATCGGCCCACTTGCGGATCGACGCGCCGTAGCGGTTCATGCACGTACGCACCGAGGCGACCGAGCCGGTCGGAGCGGTGCCGTTCGCGAGGCGCACGCGCTGGTTCGCGACGCGCCAGCTGATGCCGCCGAAGATGTTGTGGAGCGCTCGGTCCGGATCGAGCAGGCCGCGCCCCGCCGCCTCGAGCTGGTTCGGCGACACGCCGTCGACGAGGTCCTCCCGCGCGAGCGCATCGTCGGGCAGCGACAGGACGACGCGCAGCTGCTGGGTCGTGCGATCGAGCTCCTCTCCGCTGGCATCGAGCGCGATCGCGACGAGCTCGCGTTCGCCGGGGGAGGCGAACACGGTGGTCCAGCGCCAGACGTCGTCGCGCTTGCAGTCCTCGTCGGGCAGTGCCGGATCGCAGGTCGCGATCGGCTGGCCGTCGATCTCGAAGCGGACGGATGCGACGTCGGGGTCGGTGGTAGCGGCGGCGAGCTCGATCGCATCGCCGATCGGAATGGCGTCCGATGCGAACGGAGCGACAAGCTCCAGGTCTGTAGTGGACGCGGTGCAGCCCGCGAGCACGAACGCGCTCGCGAGCAGGAGCCCTCGATTCTGCATGCCGACGCGCAGAGCAGAACGCGTGCCGATCCTAAGTGGACGGAATCGCGTGCGCGGAGTCCCGAAGTGCACGCGCCGGGTTGCGACTCGCCGGTTGCACCTGGTGAAAGTGACCCTGCGTCAGGTGCCATACTCGCGGGCCACATGAAGTGGCTGTTCCTCGGGTTTGTCGTCTGTGCCGCCTGCGGCAAGAGCACCTCCAAGCACATCGAGACCGTCAACGATCCACGGCTGTCGCTCGCCGACAAGACCGACGCCGTGTGCGCGCTCATCCAGGTTCACGAGAACGAGCCGCGGCTGGCGCTCTCGGATCATGTGAAGGCTCTGCTCGTGAAGACGCAGACCGACATCGCGTCGCGCAACGCGCAGCTCGATTGCGTGGCCAAGGAGGTCATGGCCACCCACGACTCCGGGTTCTACGCGTACTCGGAGAACTTGCCGCGTGCGTACGTGAAGAACCCCAGCGCGGCGGTGAAGGCATCGCTCGGTCTCATCGACAAGCCGTGGCTGCAGAAGCTGCTCCCTCCCTACATCCACGACCTCGTCACGCGGCCCGAGGACATGGGCGACGTCGCCTCCGCGGCGCCGCTGGTCTCCGAGATGCTGGATCACGCGCAGGTCGCGAAGACCTGGATCTCGGCACCGCTGCTCGTCCTGTGGGCGCGCACCGGCGAAGCCTCGCTGGGGGCGCGCATCGCGGGAGCCGAGCCCAAGGCGGTCACCGAGGCGCTCGCGGGGACCGTCGAGATCGTCAAGCGCGGTCCCGCGGGCGAGCGCAAGCGCGTGCTCGAGAAGCTGCTGACGCTGAGCAAGGACCCGGAGAGTA
>JAEUJX010000225.1 GCA_016794545.1 Myxococcales bacterium | reverse complement strand
CGTGCGAACAGCGGAGCGGCGAGCTGGTCCTCGAGGCGCTTGATGCGATTGCCGAAGGCGGCCGGGGAGAGGCCGATCGCGCGGGCGCCGACGCGGAACGACAGGTGCGTGGCCGCCGCTTCGAAGCAACGGAGAGACTCGAGATCGGGGAGCATTGTTCGTGTCAGCCATACAATACCGTGCCGACAATACCGATTGTCCAGAGCGGGGCTCGGTGACAGGTTCGACCCGCCATTACCGGGAGGACCTCGTGACGGGACCCACACTGCGCTTCGCCTTGTTCACTCTGCTCGCCGCCTGCGGCACCGACGGCAAGACCACCACCATCGACCCGCTGGTCGACGCGCCGGAGCAGCCGCCGCCGGCGACGCGGTCGGCGATCGAGGTCTGCATCGCCGGCGGCGGTGCGCTCGCCCAGGCGTGGGCGACAGGCAACCAGCACGGTGCGGTCACCTCGATCGTCGTGACCGGGACGACCGTCGTGCTCGGCTCCGAGGACGGTAGCGTGAAGCAGTGGAAGGTGGCGAGCTCGCCGAGCTACGGCACCAGCTTCGACACCGGCGAGACCGGGCGGCCGGTCTCGAACGCGCTCGCGGTGAGCGCCGACGGGGCGGTGATCGGCGCGGACGCGTCGGGCGCGGTCTCCGAGTGGCGCCTGTCCGACGCGAAACCGATGAAGACCACGCCGGTGATCGCCGCGCCGCTCGTCGCGGTCGCGGTCGACGGCGGCCAGGTCGCGACGGGCGCCGGGACCGACCTTCGCGTGGTCGATCGGGCGAGCGGCGCGGCGTCGCCGAAGCTCGAGACCACGCTGTGGGACCTGCACGCGCTGTCGTTCGGCTTCGGCGGGGCGCTCTTCACCGCCGGGCACAACTACGGCACGCCGCAGATCGAGCGGCGCGACGCGGCCGCGCCGGTCGCGGTCGTCGATCGCTGGAGCGATCTGACCAAGGAGGGCCACGTCCGTGCGTTCGCCGTGAGCGCCGACGGCACGCGCGTGTTCGCGGGCGGCGATGGCTTCGTCGCCGTGCTCGACGCACGGAACCTCGCCGCCGGTCCGCTCGCGTTCACGCCCGCCGCCGGGCACACCGCGGTCGGCGTCGTCGCGCTCTCCGGCACGGAGCTGTTCGCGACCGCGGGATCGGAGGGCACCGTCCAGCTGTGGAACGCGGTGACCGGCGTGCACGTGACGACCGCGAGCGTCGCGGCGCCGATCGGCCTCGGCGTCGACGCGCCGGGCGAGCAGCTCTACACCGCCGGCTCGGACGGCCAGCTCCGTGCGATCAGCTGCCGCTGATCAGCGCTCGCTGTCGAGCGACGCCATCTGCTGCGCGGCGTAGCGCGTGCCGGCGGCGGCGTCCGGGTGGATCGCCGCCTCGAGCGCGGCGATCTCGTCCGCGGACAGCCGCAGGTCCACCGCGCCGAGCGAATCGGCGAGCTGGGCCCGCGTGCGCGCGCCGATCAGCGGGACGAGCGACGGCCGCTTCGCGCGCGCCCACGCGAACGCGAGCTGCGCGGCGGTGGTGCCCCGCGCCTTCGCGAGCGTCGCGAGCGTGTCCGCGAGGTGCGCGTTCTGCTCGCCAGCGGCGCCAGCGAACCGCGGGAGGTAGGCGCGGAAGTCGCCCGGCCCGGTCGGGCGCGAGCCGGTGAGGAGACCGCGCGACAGCACGCCGTAGGCGGTGACGCCGATGCCGAGCTCGTCGAGCACGGGGAAGATCTTGGCCTCGGGTCCGCGGCTGATCAGCGAGTACTCGATCTGGAGATCGACGATCGGGTGGACCTTCGCCGCGCGGCGGATGGTCTCCGGGCCGACCTCGGAGAGGCCGATGTGGCGCACGTAGCCGGCCTTCACCAGCTCGGCGATCGCGCCGATCGTGTCCTCGATCGGGACCGCGGGATCGAGCCGGCCGGGGCGATAGATGTCGATGTGGTCGACCCCGAGCCGGGTCAGCGTGTGCGCGAGCGCGTTCTTCACGGCGACCGGCCGCGTGTCGAAACCGAGCCAGCCGCCGTCGGGGCCGCGCAGCGCGCCGAACTTCACCGAGAGCAGGGCCTGGTCGCGGCGGTCCTTCAAGGCGCGGCCGATCAGCAGCTCGTTGTGGCCGATGCCGTAGAAGTCGCCGGTGTCGAGCAGGTCGACGCCGCGCTCGAGGGCCATGTGGATCGTCGCGATGCTCTCGGCCTCGTCGGCAGGGCCGTACATCTTGGACATCGCCATGCAGCCGAGGGCGAGGGGGAACACGGAGGGGCCGGTGGACCCGAGCTGGGTGCGTGTCGTCTTCGTCATGCGGTCACCTTGCGCCTGGTCAACGCATAGCACCAGTGAATAGGATGTATGGGACATATGACGCACAGTTATGGACGCGATCTGGACCTGAATCTCCTGCGCGTGTTCGCCGTGATCGCGGAGGCGGGGAGCGTCACCGAGGCCGCGAGCCGCCTGTATCTGACCCAGCCGGCCGTGAGCGCGGCGCTGCGACGCTTGACCGCGGCGGTCGGTGCGCCGCTGTTCGTGCGGCGGGGCAGGGGGCTCGCGCTCACGAGCCGCGGCGAGCGGCTGCACGCGACCCTGGTGCCCCACCTCGCCGCGATCGTCGAGGCCGCGCTCGCCTCGCCGACGTTCGATCCGGCGACGAGCGAGCGCACGCTGCGGATCGGCTTCGCGGACTCGGCCGAGGTGTGGCTCCTGCCGCTGCTCCTCCGCGAGCTCGCGCGCGAGGCGCCGAACCTGCGGATCATCTCGATCCCGGTCCAGTTCCGCACGGTCGCCGCGGCGCTCGCCGCCGGGCTCGATGCGGCGGTGACCGTCGCGGACGAGCTGCCCGCGACCGTGCGGAGGCGCTCGATCGCCGGGAAGGGCTTCGTCTGCCTCTACGACCCGCGGCACGTGCGCATGCCGCGTGCGCCGACGCTCGACGAGTACTTCGCGAAGGAGCACGTGATCGTCAGCTACAACGGCGATCTGCGCGGCATCGTCGAGGACATCCTGGCGCGGCCGCGCCGGATCCGGTGCTCGGTGTCGTCGTTCGCGAACATCGGCGCGATCGTCGATGGCTCTCCGCTCGTCGCGACCGTGCCCGAGATCGTCGCGGATCAGATCCGCGCGCTGCGCCGCCACCTGAAGACGAGGCCGCTGCCGTTCAAGATGCCGTGGGCGTCGACCGAGCTGCTCTGGCCCGCGACCTCCGATGACGACGAGCCCGCGCGCTTCGTGCGGGACAAGCTCGTGACGATCGCGCAGTCGCCGAAAAGTGCCACGTGAGTGAATTCGCCGTGACGTGATCGTGCGAGTCGACTAACGCTTCCGCTTCCATGATCGCGGGCGTATGGTGAGGCGTGGGAGTGAAAGGAGGCGTGGTGGACGTGCTGGTCGATGTGCGGCTGTATCTCGTGGACGACCATCCGCTGTTTCGCGCTGGCCTCGCGTACACGCTGGGCCGCGAGACAGGCCTCGTCGTCGTCGGAGAAGCGAGCACCGCCGCGGAGGCGCTCGGCGCGATCGACCCGGCGCAGGTGGACCTCGCGATCGTCGACGTCCTGTTGCCGTCGGTCACGGGGATCACGCTGATCGCCGAGCTCGCGGCGCGCGCGCCGGCGCTGCGGACGCTCGCGCTGTCGGTGATCGACGAGCCGTGCCTGATCGCGGACACGCTGCGCGCCGGCGCCTCCGGGTTCGCGGTGAAGACGCAGACCCCGGAGGAGGTCATCGGCGCGGTCCGCGCGGTCGCCGCGGGTCTGCGCTACCTGCCGCCGTGCGTGTCGCGCGGCGCGATCGAGGCGGAGCTGTCATCACCCAGCGTCGCGGACGTGGGCCGGCTCACGCCCCGCGAGCGAGAGATCTTCGAGCTGCTGATCCGCGGCCACTCGAACGACGAGATCGCGAGCCGGCTCTACATCGCGCGGCGGACGGTGGAGACGCACCGCCAGCACATCGTCAAGAAGCTGTCGGCGCGCTCCATCGCGGAGATGATGCGCATCGCCGCGAAGCACGGCGGGCTCGCGAGCGACGGAAGGGACGTCCATTGGCGTCCGAGCTGACCTGGGTCGCCGTGGTCGCGCACGAGCTGCGCGCGCCGCTGGCCACGATGCTCCTCTGGGAGCGCGTGCTGCGCGATCCGGCGGCCGGCGAGGAGCGCCACGCGCAAGCCTTGCAGGCGATCCGCGAGAGCATCGCGGCGCAGTACCGGATCGTCGAGGATCTCGTGCTCCTGTCCCGCGCGGGCAGCGGCAGGCTGGACATCGAGCCCGGGCGCGTCGCGCTGCCGCCGCTGGTCGCGGCCGCGGCCGCGTCTGCGATGCTCGCAGCCGAGCCGCGGCGCATCACCGTGACGGCAAAGATCGGTGACGACGCGTGTACGGTGCGCGGCGACGCTCAGCGAATCCGCCAGATCGTCGACAACGTCCTCGCGAACTCGCTGAAGTTCTGCCGTGACGGTGGAACGGTCAGCGTCGTCGTCCGGAGTGACGACGGTCGCGCGCGCGTCGAGATCACCGACGACGGCGACGGCATCGCGCCGGAACGCCTGCCGCACATCTTCGAGCCGTTCGCCGGCTCGCCCGGCAGCCTCGGACTCGGGCTCGCGATCGCGCGCGCGCTCGCGCTCCTGCACGCCGGGGCGCTCCACGCGCGGAGCGAGGGTGTGGGGCGCGGCGCGACGTTCACGCTCGAGCTGCCGCTCGTCACCAGCCATCCGGACTGAGCTTCAGAATACGCAGATTCACCAATGGCCAAGCTTCGAACAGGATCGCAAGGTGGACGACGGGGAGCTCCATTCATCGAGATGCGGCCGCACCACGACATCACGATTCCCTCGGCGGGCTGGTGGGAGGAGACACCGGAGCGAGCGGAACAGCCGATGCGGTTTCCGATCGGCACGCGCGAGATCGCGCCGTTCGATCCGGGCGACCTCACCGAGGAGCCGCTCGGAGGTCTCGATGCGCGGGACGTCGCGCAGCTGGCGCACGATCTCCGCATGTCGATCTCGGAGATCGGGCTCCAGAGCGATCGGCTGCGCAAGCGCCTGGTCTCGAGCGGCGCGCGGGAGGCGAAGCTCGCGCTCGATCGCATCGACAGCAACGCCGCGTTCCTCGAGCAGATGACGTACGAGCTGCTCGACCTCTGCGCGGTCGCGTCGGGGACGCTCGAGCTGCGCCGGCGGCCGACGGAGCTGTCCGCGCTCCTCGCCCGCGTGATCGCGCGCGTCGTCCCGTCGCGCGACACCGAGCGCGTATTCGTGCTCGCGCCGCCGGCGACCGTCAAGGTCGACGCCGTTCGCATCGAGCGCGTCGTCGCGAATCTGTTGCACAACGCGCTCAAGTACACGCCGGAGGACGCGAGCATCGTCGTCGCGTTGATCGCGAAGGGCCGCCACGTCCGGATCAGCGTCACGGACGGCGGCCCGGGGATGACGGAGCGCGACGCGTCGGGCGTGTTCGACAGGTACCGGCGCGCCGAGACCGCCCGCGGTACCGAGGGCACGGGCCTCGGCCTCTACATCAGCAAGAAGATCGTCGAAGCCCATGGCGGGACGATCGGAGTGACGACGACCTGCGGGGTCGGCTCGCAGTTCTTCGTCGAGCTGCCGCGGCGGGGCTGACGGATCACCGGCTCGCCGCGCGGAGGATCCGCCCGAGCATGTACTCGGCGCGGTCGCAGCCGATCGCCGAGCCGTGGAGCCGCGCCTGGCCGAGCGCCGCCAGCGTCGCGGTGCGCGCGTGCTGGACCGCACCCAGCCCCAGGTGAAGCGCCGCGAGCGAGAGCATCAACCGCCACACCGGGGACGGCGTGGTCTCGGCGGCGAGTCCGGCGCCCCGCGTGAGCAGGTGGATCGTGCCTTCGAGCTCGCGCACGGCGCTGCGCAGCGCATGGCGATCGACGTGGAGGCGCACGATGTCGAGCGAGGTGACGATCACGGTGTCGACGTCGTCGCGCTCGAGCGCGCGCACCAGCCGCGAGCGCAGGTGGTCGAGCGACGGCCGGAGCCGGCGCCGGGTCAGCCGCGTCTCGGTGGACGGATCTCCGAGATCGCGCGTCGGCGCCTCGGTCCAGAACGGCTTCGTGCCCTCCGCGAACGGACCGCGCGTCGGCTCCCGTGCGGCCACGGCGCTGGCCGCGAGCTCGGCGGAGAATGCCTCCGCCGAGGCCGGTCGAGCGTGGGGATCCTTCTCGAGCGCGGCCAGGACGAGGCGCTCGAGCCGCACGGGGAGCTCGAGGTCGGGGCAGCGCAGCGACGGCGGGATCGCGTCGTCGAGCAGGTGGCGCTCGAGGATCGAGGCCGACGCGCCACCTCCGAACGGCGTCTCTCCGGTCAGCATCGCGTAGAGGAGCACGCCGACCGCGTAGAGATCGGCGGCCGGCGTCGGTGCCTGGCCGCGGATGATCTCGGGCGCCATGTAGTCGGGCGTGCCCGACATCTCCTGGCGCGTACGCTCCGCGTCACCGACGGAGGCGACCCCGAAGTCGATCAGCTTCACGAGCTCGCGGCCGTCCTCGGCGACGACCAGCACGTTGTCGGCCTTGACGTCGGCGTGGACGACGCCGGCCGCGTGCGCCGCGCCGAGGGCGGCGAGGATCTGGCGGACGAGCCGCGATGCGCGGGCGATCGGCAGGCGGCCCTCGCGCCGCAGGATCGTGCCGAGCGAGAGACCCTCGATCCGCTCCATCACGAGGAACGGATCCGGATCCCCGGCGTCGCTGTGATCGAGCACGCGGACCACGTTCGCGTGTCTCACGCGCCGCATCGCGAGTGCCTCGTGATGAAACCGGCGCGCTGCCACGGGATCCGCGGCGTGGTCGGGGTGGAGCAGCTTGACCGCGAGCGGCTCTCCGCCCCGGCTCGTCGCCTCGTAGACGACCCCCATGCCACCGCAGCCGAGTGAATCGCCGAGCGCGTACGCACCGGCGATGACCTCCCCCCGTCGCGCCCCATCCATGCTCGTGGGACCGAGCACGCGCCGTGCCGTGCAGGGATCGCACACCGGCGCGCCCGAACGACGAACCGGTTTCGGTCGCGCTCGTGTCGAGCGAACGGTTTTCGCGATTCGCCGGCGCGTATGCGCGCATGTGGCTGTTTACTCACAGGGCACATCGGATGCACTCGCACGGATCATCCAGCGCGGCCCGGTGACCGAGCAGCGTACCCGCGTGGACATCGAAACGGTCACCGGTGCCGCGCCTACTACGTCCGGAGGCCGCGATGTTCGCTCTCTCGATCGCGCTGCTCGCGCTCGCCCTCATCACCGGGATGTTCGGCGTCGGGACGTTCGCGTCGGGCGTCGTCTGGCTCACCTGCTTCGTGTTCGCGCTCGCCGCGATGGTCGGGTTCTGGCGCTCGCACGACGAGCACTGATCACCACAGCGGCGCGAACAGCGCCGGCGGGAACCACTCGTTCATCGCGTACAGTGCGAGGCCCCTCATCGTCGGGCGATAGATCGTGATGGTCACCGTCGGGTGCGAGCCGGCGATCCACGGCGGCCGGCGTTCGTCGGGGACGTCGATCTCGAGCTCGCGCAGCCCGCGCCGCCGGGCCTCGAGGCCGGCGTGCCACAGCAGCAGGTCGCCGGGGTTGTTCTGCGCGTACTCGTCGCGGCTCGCGAGCGCCAGCACGAACAGGGTGCGGTGGTCCTCGAGCGCGAACAGCGCCGCGACGCGCTCTCCGCCGACCCGCAGGAAGTACAGGGACGCGGCGCCGCGTCGCCCGAGCACGCGCCCCAGCACCAGGTAGAAGTGCCCGGCGCGCGGATCGAGGCCGCCCGGGATGCGCAGCGCATCGTCGAGATCCGCGGTCGTCGGAACCGCGATGCGTTCGAGCTCGAGCTCGCGCGCGATCCGGGTCATCCGCTCGAGGTCGCCGCGCACGGCGGCGCCCACGGTGGCGGTGACGTGGTCGAGCGGCACGTACGGGTGCCTCCCCGCTGCATGCCGCACCACCACCTGGTCATCGGCGCGCGCGAGCTCGAGGAACCGAGTCGCGAGCATCGAGCCCTCGGGCACGCCCGTGCACTGGATGCGGTTCCAGCAGCGCGAGCGGTGAAGGCACTTCCAGATCAGCTCGAGCCCGAGGTCCGAGCCGCAGTAGTCATAGCCGGGCGAGTACATCGACCACAGCCCGAACAGGGTCCGCCCCGAGAGCGTCAGCGGCAGCGCGCCGATCAGGTCCCCGTCGGACCACGCCTCGGCGACGTACGGCCGGCCCGGGACGAGCGGTTGCATCGCCGCGAACACCTCGGGCGACAGGAACGGAGGTCGCTCGGCCGCGAGGGCCCCCCACGCGCGCCACGCGCCGGAGTGTCGAACCTCGTCGAGCTCGACGAGTGCGCCGCCCCCCCTCACGCCCAGGACTCCCCGCTCGTGTGGATCTCGCCCGTGATCTCGCAGTCGCCGCAGCAGCTCGCCGCCGGGTCGGCCTCGAGGACGTCGCGATCGATCGGGCAGCCGCACGCGAGGCAGGTGCCGAACGTCCCGGCCTCGATCCGGGCGAGCGCGGCGAGCACGGCCGCGAGCTCGTGCAGGACGTCCGGATCGGAGAGCAGCGAGATGACCCGCTCGTCCCAGTGCTCGGTCACCACCGCCGCCTCCTCGAGCTCGCGATGATCGAGCTCGCGATCCACGGCCTCGATCGCATCGTGGTAGCGCTTGATCAGCTCGTCGCGCCGCGCGAGCAGCTGCTGCCGGAGGATCGGTGACGTCTCCATGCGCGGACCCGATGCACGTGGCGCGCCCCGGCTCACTCCGGAGGATGCGTAGTTTTGCGTATGGCCCGTCTCGAGCGGGAGAGGTATCCAGGACTCGGGAGGGCGGTGAAGCCATGTCCGAGCGCATCGCGCGAGACACCGTGGTCGACATCGCGCACGACTTCAACGGGCCGCTCGGCACGATGCTGCTCGAGACGCTCATCCTCGAACGCCGCCTCGGCGACGATCCGAGCTCCGACACGATCGGTGCGGTGCGCTCGATCCAGCGCAGCATCGACGTCTTGACCGCCGTGATCGGTGACCTGATGGACCTGTCGCGCATCGCCGAGGGGGCGCTCCAGCTCCAGCGCGCGAGCACCGACGTCCACGCGCTCGTGCAGCGCGCGATGACCCGTACGGTCGCGGACGGCGAGAAGGCGCGCGTCGTCCTGGATCCCGGCCCCGCGGTGATCGCGAACGTCGACGCGCGCCGGCTCGAGCGCGTCGTCGCGAACCTCGTCGCGACAGCGGTCGGCGAGGCGGCCGCGACGTCGCGGATCGCGATCGGCGTGACCCGCGGCCCGGCGGCGGTCCGGATCACGATCGCCGCGGACGAGCCCGATCCGCGTCCGCAGCCCGAGGCCGAGCGGCGGCGCGTCGCGCTCGGCCTCCACATCGGCAGGACCGTGATCGAGGCCCACGGCGGCCGGCTGCTCACCGGTGACGCCCGGTTCGTGATCGAGCTGGCGCAACCGGAGGCGCGGTGAGTCAGCTCGCGGCGCGCTCGAGGGCGGCGAACAGGGGCGCGATGTCGCCGCGGTGGTACGGCGCGGTGATCACGCAGTCGGGGGGCGGGATCCGGTTCGTCTTCCAGTTTGGATCCGGTGCCATCACCGCGCGGCGGACCCGCGGCCGCTCCTCGGCGAGGAAGCCGAGCACGTCGAGCGCGGCGCCGTTCGGGAGGTTCGCCGAGACGACGGCGGCGCAGACCTCGCCGCGATCCTCGTCGAGCCGCTGCAGGGCGTCGAGCGGCGTCGAGCGGGAGATCAGCCGGTACCCGCGATCGATCAGCTCCTTGCCGATCGCGCGCTGCTCGTCCGGGTCGTCGAGCATCAGCAGCACCGCATCTCGCCTCGGCGCGGGCGTGTGCTCGAGCAGCGCGTTGTTGAGCGCGATCTGCTGCGGCTTCGTCATCGGATCGAGCTCGACGGCCGCGGTGCGGTCGGGACCCTTCCACACGACGGTGCCCGAGAGTCGCAGCACGTGGCAGGGCACCGGGATGCGCATCGCGATGCGCGTCCCCGGCGGCGGGATGCGCAGCCCCGCCAGGCGCACTCCGTGCACGGAGATGTCGCGCAGCCAGCCGCGGCGCGAGATGTCCTCGAACGAAAATTCCACTTCGCCTGTCGCGCACACGCGCGGCGCTCGTCGACGGTCGATTCCCATGAGAACGCGATCAAGCACGCCGCGCGCCAGCGACGAGCGCTCACGGTCATCTCGCGATGCGCGTGTCGACCGCGAAGCGGTTTCGTCAGCGGTTCACGACGCGCAGGCTCTTCGCGAAACCCCTCGCTGGTGGAGAACAACATGAGGAGCGGACGGATCCTGGTCGTCGATGACGAGGTGAACGCGCGGCGGGCGCTGTCGAGCCTGCTGCACGACGAAGGCTACGAGGTCGAGACGGCGGCCGACGCGTTCAAGGCGCTCGGCAAGTACGCCTCGTTCGAGCCGCACGTCGTCATCACCGATCTCAAGATGCCGGGGATGGACGGCATCGAGCTGCTCGCGCGCGTGAAGGAGCTCGAGGACCCCGCCGCGGTCATCCTGATCACGGCGTTCTCGGACGTGTCGAGCGCGGTGGAGGCGATGCGCGCCGGCGCGGCGGACTACCTCGCGAAGCCGCTCAGCCTGCCGCACCTGCTGATCTCGCTCGACCGCGTGTTCGAGCGCGACGCCCTGCGCCGTGAGACGCACCTGCTGCGCGAGCGGGTGCGCGAGCGCTTCGCGCCGAGGAACATCATCGGCGAGAGCCCGCAGATGCAGCGCATCTTCGAGATCATCGATCAGGTCGCGCCGAGCCGGGCGACGGTGCTGATCACCGGCGAGAGCGGCACGGGCAAGGAGCTCGTCGCGAACGCGCTCCACGAGCGCTCGCCCCGGCGCAACGGGCCGTTCGTGAAGCTGCACTGCGCCGCGCTGGCCGAGACCCTGCTCGAGAGCGAGCTGTTCGGTCACGAGCGCGGGGCGTTCACCGGCGCGATCGCGAAGAAGGACGGCCGGTTCCAGATCGCCGACGGCGGCACGCTGTTCCTCGACGAGATCGGCGAGATCTCGCCGGCTGTCCAGATCAAGCTGCTGCGCTTCCTCCAGGAGCACACGTTCGAGCGCGTCGGTGGCACGAAGACGATCCACGTCGACGTCCGCGTGCTGGTGGCGACGAACAAGAACCTCGTGGAGGAGGTCGCGAAGGGCCGCTTCCGCGAGGATCTGTTCTACCGGCTCAACGTCGTCACGATCGAGATGCCGGCCCTGCGCGATCGCAAGTCCGACATCCCGGAGCTCGCCGTGGCCTTCCTCGAGCGGTTCGCGCGCGAGAACGGCAAGGTGGTCGACGGCTTCAGCCAGGCCGCGCTCGACGTGCTGCGCGCGTACGACTGGCCGGGCAACGTGCGCGAGCTCGAGAACGCGATCGAGCGGGCGGTGATCTTCGCCGCGGGCCCGACGTTCGAGCCGCAGCACCTGCCGCCGACCGTCCGGCCGTCGGTGCCCTCGGGGGCGCCGCAGGTCCCCGGTGCGACCCTCGCGGAGCTCACGCGCCACGCGATCCTCGAGACGCTCAAGTCGTGCGGCGGCTCGACGTCCCACGCCGCCGCCATCCTCGGGATCAGCGCGCGGATGATCCAGTACAAGCTGCACCAGTACCGCGCCGCGCCCCGGTCCGAGGTCGAGGCCGTGCGGAAGCTCAACTGACCGTGCCGTGCGCCGACGTCACGCTCCACGCGGCCTGGAAATTTATAGTCGCTTCCGTTCTCGCCGGTTCCTGGTAAACGATCTTCGACGGGAAGGGAGGCATCCGATGAGCATGTCGACGGTGTCCGACGAGGTTCTCGCGGTTCCGAGGAGCGGAGCGCTGGTGCGCAGTCGCTGTGCGTCGTGTGGTGCGGCGACCCGCACGCGACCGGGGCGCATCTGCTACTGCCGGCGCTGCCAGGCGCGCTCGCGACAGTCCGAGCTGTCCGAATGGGACGACGTCGGGACCTCCGAGTGACGCCTCGCTCCTCGCGAGCTCGCCGGTCTCAGTTGACCGGCACGTCGGCGAACACGTAGCCGGCACGACCCTCGAGCGAGGGCGTGCCGAGCTCGAGGCCGCCGACCGACGGCAGCTGCAAGGTCTCGAGCGCCGAGCCGGCCATGCCGCCGACGAGGCCCCACGCACCACCGACGATCCCCTCGACCTGCTCGTCGGTCAGCGGGCGGTCGACGACCTCGCTCTGCGCGATCACCTGCGCGTGGAGCTCGGGCTGGCCGAGCGTCAGCACGAGGGCGCCGGTCTGCGTCGGCTGCGCGGAGAGCGTGGTCTTCACGGAGAGCGCGAGCTTCTGGATCTCGGCGCCGCCGGCGTCCTTGACCGACACCATGAGATCGCCGACCGAGAGCGCGAGGTCGGCGCCCTCGCCGGTGACCGTCGGCGGCAGCGCGAGCGAGATCCCGAGCGACCGCGCGTCGTCGTCGAGCAGCGCGCCGAGCACCGCGAGCTTGCTGTCGATCTCGACGGTCTGGTCGATCGCACCGGCGGCCCACAGGCCCGCGAACAGCTGGTTGACGAGGTCGTCGGCGACCGCGACGCCGACACCTGTCGACTGCATCAGCGACGCCGACATCGGCGACGGTGACGCGGCGTACATGCCGCCCTCGCCGCCGGTGACGAGCACCTTGGTGTCGACGGCGAAGTACAGGCCGTCGGCGGACAGCTGGACCTGCGCCGGCGAGACGGTGAGCTTCGTCGGGTGACCGAGCAGATCCGCGTTGAACGGCTTCGCCGTGAGGCCCGCGAGCGCCTGGTTCGCCATCGGCGGGACCTTGTCGCGCACGGCCTTGGTGAGCGCGTTCTCGGCGGCCTTGCGTGCCTCGCCCTTGAGCAGCGACTCGATCGCGCCGGGCACACCGCCGACGTCGATCGTGAAACCGTCGAGCCGGACGGTCGCGCCGCCGAGCGAGGTGGTGAGCTTGCCGGCGGTCACCGCGAGACCGAGGTCGCCGTCGATGTGCGCCTTCGAGGACTTCACGGTGATCGTCGTGCTGCCGCCGATGCACGCGACCTTGAAGTTCGCGTGCAGCTTGACGACGACGTTGTCGAGCGTGACCGACGTGTCGAGCGCGCCGGTCTTCGGCACGAGCGCGACGCCCGCGTTGCTGATCGTCAGCGACGTGATGTCGATCTTCGCGCCGAGGCAGCCGGTGTTGTTGTAGACGGGGTTCATCGTCTGCGCGAGCGCGGTGAAGTCCATGCCCTTGATGGTCTGCGCGAACGCGGTGCCGAGCTTCGCGAACGCGGGCGCACCGACGCGGGCGCCGACCGGCGCGGTGGCGGTGCCGTCGCTCGTGCCGAGCTGACCCGCGAGCACCGCGCGCACGTCGCGGACGTCATTCGCGCCGCCATCGGTCGCGTGCGTCTCGAGGATGCTGATGCCGGCGGTGACCGGGACCGTCGCGGTGAACGTGCCGTCCTTGGCCGGCGTCACCTCGAGGCCGTTGATCACGACCTTGACCTTGCGGGCGTCGCGGTCGTCGGTGACCACGCCGGAGACCTGGACCGAGTCGCCCTGGACCGTCGTGCCGCGCTGCGGCGACGTGATCTCCAGCGTGGGCGGGAGGTCGACCCCCGGATCCGACGCGCAGCCGACCAGTCCGCCGAAACACGCAGCGATCGCGAGTGCCCTCATCATGGTGCGGCGATGTGTGCAGCGGTCGTGCCCGCGCCGCGCCGCATCGCGTGACGAGCCAGGTAGTTGGAACCACAGTGCGGACAGCGCACGTGCCTGGGACCGCCATTGCCGTCGGTCGTGCGCATCGAGCCCCCGGGGCCCCAGGTCACCCGTCCCCAGTGAGACGATGCTTCCCCGTATGCCCGAGGCACCGAGCCAAGATCCGACCCTCGCCGCCGAGACGCTGGTGCCCTCCGGCACCGCCTCCGCCATCGTGGTGCTGCCGCCGCCCGGCTACGCGCTCGGGGGCCCGATCGGTCGCGGGGGGATGGGCGAGGTGCTCGCCGCCACCGATCTGCGGATCGGGCGCGAGGTCGCGATCAAGCGGATGACCGCGAAGGAGCCCGACTCCGAGCAAGTGTCGCGCTTCCTGCGCGAGGCGCGGATCCAGGCGCGCCTCGAGCACCCGGCGATCGTGCCGGTGCACGAGCTCGGCGTCGACGAGCACGGCCGGCCGTTCTTCACGATGAAGCGGCTCGCGGGCGAGACCCTGCACGCGAAGCACGTCGCCGGCGTGCCGCAGAAGAAGCTGTTGCGCGCGTTCGTCGACGTCTGCCTCGCGATCGACTTCGCGCACGCGCGCGGCGTGGTGCACCGCGACCTCAAGCCGTCGAACGTCATGCTCGGCGACTACGGCGAGACCTACGTGATCGACTGGGGCATCGCGCGCGTGATCGCCGAGGACTCCGCCGAGCCGCGCGCCGGCGACGTCACGACGCTCGATGATGGCTCGACGAAGTCGGGTTCGCTGCTCGGGACGCCCGGCTACATGTCGCCGGAGCAGGTCCGCGGCCACCGCGCGACGCCCGCGGCCGACATCTACGCGCTCGGCTCGATCCTGTTCGAGCTGCTCGCCGGCGACCCCCTCCACAAGCGCGGCGAAGCGGGTGTCGCCTCCACGCTCGCGAAGCCGACCCAGTCGCCCGCCGAGCGCGCGCCCGATCGCTCGATCCCGCCCGAGCTGGACGCGGCGTGCGTGAAGGCGCTCGCCGAGCTCGCCGAGGACCGGCCGACCGCGCGCGAGCTCGCCGACGCCGTGCAGGCCTACCTCGACGGCGATCGCGACCTCGAGCGCCGTAAGCTGCTCGCGATCGCGCAGGTCGCCGCCGCCAACGACGCGCTCGCCTCGGGGGCGGCCGATGGCCGCGCCTCCGCGATGCGCCGCGCCGGCCGCGCGATCGTGCTCGATCCGGAGAACGTCGACGCCGCGAACATCGTGTCGAGCCTGCTGCTCGACGCACCGGCGCCGAGCGCGATGCCGCGCGACCTCGCCGAGAAGCTCGACGAGGAGGACCGCCGCGCCTCGATGGACCGCTCGAGGAAGTTCCTGTGGGCGTACCTGTCCCTGTTCGCCGTGTTGCCGCTCGCGCTCGTCCTCGAGATCAAGAACTGGTCGATCCTGATCGGCTTCTACGGCCTCGTGCTGCTCGGGGCGATGTCGGCCGTGTACTTCTCCCGTACCGGGCGGCCGACGGCGGGGGTGGTGTTCGTGCTCACGTTCGCGCTGTGCCTGGTGTTCACGCGGGTCGCGGGGCCCTTCATGCTGACACCGGTGATGATCTGCTGCGGCCTCATCGCGATCACCTCGATCGTGTGGTTCCAGGAGCACCCGAAGGCGGTCTACGCGTGGGCGGTGCTCGCGGTGATGGCGCCGATCGTGCTCGAGTGGATCGGCGTGCTGCCGAGGACGTGGATGATCGAGGACGGCCGGATGATCGTGGTCTCCGACGTCGTGCGCACCCACGGGCGGCTCGACGAGGCGTCGCTGGTCGCCGCGAACCTCATCTTCATCACCGTCGTCGCGCTGATGCTGGTGTCGGTGAACCGCAAGCGCCGCGAGGGCCAGCGCCGCCTGTACATCCAGGCGTGGCACCTGCGGCAGCTCCTGCCGCAGGCGAAGCGGAGATGGGCGTAGCCGCGTTACGATGGGTCGATGGTCGATGACGCCGATGGCACGGACGAGACGGTCAGACAGGCACCGACGCTGAAGGGCCTCGGCAGCGCGGAGGACGTCGGAGTCGCCGAGACCGTCGCGCACACGCCTCCGGCGCAGCCGCCGCAGCCGTCGTCCCCGGGCCAGCCCACGAAGCCGCTCCCTCCGCGCGTGAAGGCGCCGACGGCGCCGCCCGAGCTGTCGACGCAGCGCTACACGCTCGGCGCGATGATCGGGCAGGGCGGCATGGGCGAGGTCGTGCTCGCGTTCGACGAGCAGATCGGGCGCGAGGTCGCCGTGAAGCGCATCCGCGCCGCCGCCCCGACGTCCGACGAGCTCTCGCGGTTCATGCGCGAGGCGCGCGTGCAGGGCCGGTTGCAGCACCCGGCGGTCGTGCCGGTGCACGACCTCGCGATGGACGCGAGCGGCAAGCCCTACTTCGTGATGAAGCGCCTCTCGGGCACCACGATGCAGGAGCTGCTCGAGCGGCTGAAGCAGGGCGACGTCGTCGACGAGGCGACCGCGCGGCGGCGCCTCCTGCGCGCGTTCGCGGACATCTGCCTCGCGATCGAGTTCGCGCACTCCGCGGGCATCATCCACCGCGACCTCAAGCCCGCGAACATCATGCTCGGCGACTTCGGCGAGGTCTACGTGCTCGACTGGGGCGTCGCGCGCGCGCTCACCGAGGGGAGCGATGTCGACGCCGGAGCCGCGGTGCCGGCGTCGGGCGCGAAGGACCTGTCGCTCGACAGCGGCGAGACGCGCGCGGGCACGGTGCTCGGCACGCCGGCGTACATGGCGCCGGAGCAGCTCGCCGGCGATCGCGCCGGGCCGGCGGCTGACATCTACGCGCTCGGCTGCATCCTGTACGAGATCGCGGCGGGTCAGCCGTTGCACGGCGGGCGGCGCAGCCTCGCGACGATGCTGAAGCCGGTCGACGCGAAGCCGTCGTCGAAGCGGCCCGACTCGCCGCCCGAGCTCGACGCGATCTGCGAGAAGGCGACGCAGCTCGATCCGGCGAACCGATGGCCGTCGGCGCGCGCGCTCGGCGAGAAGGTGCAGGCGTTCCTCGACGGCGACCGCGATGTCGCCGTGCGGCGCGAGCTCGCGCAGCACCACATCGCGGCCGCCCAGGCGGCGCTCGCGCGCGGCACCGACGAGGCGAGCCGGCGCGACGCGATGCAGGCCGCGGGGCGCGCGCTCGCGCTCGATCCCACCGCCTCGGCTGCCGCGGATCTGGTGACGCGCCTGATGCTCGAGCCGCCAAAGACCACGCCGGCCGAGGG
>JAEUJX010000211.1 GCA_016794545.1 Myxococcales bacterium | reverse complement strand
AAGGAGAACGGCCCGTTGCGAATTCTCGGATCGGTCCTTAGTCCTTCGCGTCGGGCTTGGCCTCGCGCTTCGGGGGCAGCGGCCGGGTGCGCCCGAGCTCGATCTGCCCCGCCATCACGCCGACGCGCACGGCCATGCGGAGGAGGCTCACGCCCTGCCGGACCGCGAACAGCGTGATCGCCCCCTCGGCGCCGTACATCGGATGGCCCTGCGCGAGGTAGAGGTACATCAGCGTGACGAGCGCGAACACGAACCAGCCAAAGCCGGTGTGCAGGATCGAGAGCGGCCGGCGGGCCACCCAGATCAGCGAACGGAAGTACGTCGCGACCGCGCCGGGGCCGTGCGTGTCGTGGCGCAGCGTCAGCTCGACGCGCGCGTAGTCGACGACCGTCCAGAAGAACAGCACGAGCGCGAGGGTCGGGACCAGCACCATCGCGAGCGGCGCGATCAGCTCGGACATCGTCAGCGCGTGCTCGATCCGGGGCGCGGCGGCGCCGAGCGTCGTGCCGAACACGAACATCACGATGATCCAGCCGGGGATCGAGCACAGCGCGAGCTTGGCGTACGCGAGGTAGGTCGCCGCGCCGCTCGCCCCGAAGCAGCGCGCGGTGTCGCCGCGGGTCTCGGGGCGCTGCGCGAGGACACCGTAGATGCCGCCGGCGAGGAACCACGACGCGAGCTGCCACATCACCATCGCGCCGACCACGATGCCGAGGACCGCGAGCCACGCGGTCTTGCCGTGGCGCAGGCACCAGATGATCGCGATCAGATCGCCGTCGACCGCCTCGTCGAACATCGGCAGGTGCGAGAACACCTGCGCCAGCACCATCGAGATCGGGATGATCAGCGCCGCGGCGAGCAGGCTCTGCGCGACGAACACGGCGAGCAGGGTCCCGGTGTAGCGCGACACGCCGCGGGCGCCGGCGCTGAACAGCTCGCCGAGAGACAGACGCATGCCGAGCTTCGTCGCGCTCATCGCTAGGGCCCCACCGCCTGCATCAGCGTGTGCGCGACGCTCGCGACCCATGCCGCCGCACGCAGCGACGCGGCACCGTTGCCGTCGATCCGGTGGCGGTGCGAGATCGGCGAGGCGAGCGCGAGCTTGTTGTCCGGATCGATCCACACCTCGACGAGCGGGGTGGAGCGCTCGATCACGAACCGCTCCCACGACCCGTGGCCCTTGTCGTCCCAGCGCACGCGCTCCGTCGAGTCGTCGGCGTAGCGCAGCTCGAGATCGACCGGCACGTGCACGGTGCCCGTGTTCGTCACGACGACCTCGCAGACGTAGCTGCCGGTGTCCGGCGCCTCGACCGCGGTGACCAGCTTCTTGTTCGGGCCGTCCCCGAACACGCCGCGCGGCGCGTGGGCGTCCTTGCACTCGGCGGTGCGGATGCCGAGCTCGATGCCGCCGACGCTCTGCCACACCGGCCCGAAGAACCACGTCAGGTCCTGCCCGAGCTTGGTCTGGAGCGTCTCGAACAGGTCCTTGCCCGTCGGGTGCTTGAACGCCCAGGCCTGCGCGTAGGCCTTCATCGCCTCGGCGAACTTCGACGGGCCGACGTACTCCTCGAGCGTCGCGAGCGCGGCGGCGGTCTTCGCGTAGGTCGCC
The DNA here is from genome assembly GCA_016794545.1 of Myxococcales bacterium. Classification (GTDB taxonomy): domain Bacteria; phylum Myxococcota_A; class Polyangia; order Haliangiales; family Haliangiaceae; genus JABFXX01. The sequence goes on along the minus strand of JAEUJX010000211.1, from coordinate 6,029 downwards.
TCGCCGTAGGTGCGGCCGTCGACGAACGAGAACGCGGCGCTCGCGATCGGGGAGGGCAGGGCGCCCGGATCGGTGACGAACGCGCGCCGCAGCGCTGCGACCTCGGCCTGCCAGCCCATCCAGTCGATGGCGCTCGTCCGCGCACCGTACAGCTCGTTCATCACCTTGCCGTCGGCCCACTCGTTGACGCCCTCGTCGAGCCACGCTTCGACCGGTTCGTTCGACGCGAGGATGCCCTGGAACCAGTTGTGCCCGACCTCGTGGACCGTCACGTACTCCGGGAGCCGCAACCCGGGGCGCGCGAACACGCTGTCGCCCGACGTGGTGACCAGGGTCGGGTACTCCATGCCGCCGGCGCCGCCGACCGCGTCCATCGGTGGGTCGACGATCGTCATGATCGGCCACGGGTACGGCACGAACCACGCGCTGAACTGCTGGATCGCGCCGACCGCGGCATCGAGGTGGCGCCGGGCGAAGTCCGCCTGCTCCGGCCGTGCGAGCACGCGCACCTCGACCGTGCCGTCCTCGACCTTCGCCTGTCCGGAGATGACCTCCATGTACGGGTCGGCCATCCACACGAAGTCGTGCACGTCCTCCGCGCGATACGTCAGCGTGCGCGTGCCGCCCGGCGACTCGGTGGCGGAGACGAGCACGCCGGTCGCGGCGACCACGTAGGTGCTCGGCACGGTGAGCGAGACGTCGTAGACGCCGAAGTCGGCGAAGAACTCGCTGAACGCGTGGAACGGCCGGCACTCCCAGGTCTCGGCGCCCGCCGGCCCGACGCGCACGCCGATCTTCGGGAACCACTGGCCGACGAGGTGAAACTCGCCCTTGTAGCCGGTGCGCGCGAACACCTCGGGGAGCTGCGCGGTGAACTTCAGGTCGAGCTTCACCGTGCCGCCCGGCTCGATCGGCGCGGGCAGCGCGAGCTCGGCCACGCTCTCGTCGGCGCCGGCGGTCCACTTCGCGGTCAGATCGGCGCCGGCGAGCGACACCTGGTCCACCTTGATCCAGCCCCAGTTCTCGGTGGGCGCCTCGCGCTCGATCGAGTGCCACGAGCGCATGAACAGCGTCGACTCGTTCTTGAAGGCGTTCAGGTAGAGGTGAAACGGCAGCGTGTCCACCGGGGTGGTGCCCGCGTTCGTCCACGTCAGCGTCTGTGACGCCGTGATCTGGTGCGTCGCGGCGTCGAGCCGGGCGTCGATCTTGTAGTTCGCGATTCGCGGCGACCGCGCGGGGCCGCCGCCGCGCAGCGCCGGGCTGCCGTCGGGCTTGGGCAGCGGCTGGACGTGCGCGCTGCGATCGCGGCCGCACGCCACCAGGCACGCGAGCGCAGCGACGAGCGTAGCGGGCAGCGCCGAGCGGACCACGCCCGTCTATACCACGCGATCTGATAGGGTCCCTGTCATGGACGAGGTCGTCGATCACAAGGCCCGCGTGGCGGAGTTCCTGGCGAGGTTCGGGGCCGAGCGCAACCTGACGCTGCCGCCGCTCTCCGCGGAGGGCATCGGTTCGATCCAGCGCGGCTCCGCGGTCGTCACCATCCACGCGCTCGTCGATCGCGGCGTGCTGCTCCTGCTCGCGAAGGTCGCCGAGAAGCCGGCGCTCGACGGCGCGAAGGCGACGCGCCTGCTCGCGGCCTCGTTCCTGGAGACCGGCGATGCGGCGTTCGCGATCCACCCGCAGAGCGGTGATCTCTACCTGCGGATCCTGCGCGGCCTCGACGGGCTCGACTACGAGGAGTTCGAGGAGTCGGTCGATTCGATCGCGCGCACGGCCGACCGGTGGGACGACAAGCTCGCGGCCGAGCTGGCCTGATGGAGCTGGCGCTCGCCGATGCCGAGGCCACCGCGCGCGCGGGCGCGACGCTCGCCGCGGCGCTCGAGGGCGGTGATGCGGTCGCGCTGATCGGCGACCTCGGCGCCGGCAAGACCACGTTCGTCGCCGGCCTGGTCGCCGCGCTCGGCGGGGGCGCGGCCGCGAGCCCCACGTTCTCGCTCGTCAACGAGTACCGTCACGGCCGGCTGCGGGTGTGGCACGTCGACCTCTACCGGCTCGAGCGGGACGCCGAGCTCGCCGAGCTCGGGCTCGACGACCTGATCGGCGATGCGCGCGGGGTCGTCCTCGTCGAGTGGGCCGACAAGTTCGACGTGATGCCGCGCGATCACCTGCGGATCGAGCTGGTGCACGAGGGCGACACCCGGCGGCTCGTCGCGACCGGGACCGGCCCCCGCGGGACACGGCTCGCCCGCGTGCTAGGTTCCTCCGGATGACCCGCGCCGCCGTCGTCGCGCTGTGCGCCGCGCTGCTCGCGACGAGCGCGCACGCCGACAAGCTCGTGTTCGATCCGGGCACCATCTACAAGGTGCCCCTCGGCAGCGCGCCTGCCGATGGCCCGGCCGATGCCCCGATCACCATCGTGTACTGGAGCGATCACGCGTGCGGCTACTGCTACCGCGTGCAGGCGACGCTCGACACGCTGAACCGGATGTTCCCCGGTCAGATCCGGTGGGTGCACCGCACGCTGCCGCTCGACGACGACGAGACGCTGGGCGCCGAGGCCGCGCTCGCCGCGGCGGCGCAGGGCCAGTTCCGCCCGATGAACGACCGCCTGTACGCGCTCGCCGGGCGCGTCGATCGCGCGGCCGTCGAGCTGATCGCCCGCGAGCTCGGACTCGACATGGTGCGGTTCCGCGCCGACCTCGACACGCGCGCACACCGCGCGGCCATCGTCGCCGATGCGGCCGCGGCGCGGGCGCTCGGCGTCTCGGGCACGCCGGCGTTCTTCGTCAACGGACGTTCGATCCACGGCGCGCAGAACCTCAAGACGTTCGTCGACGTCGTCGATCAGGAGCTCGCCCGCGCGCAGATCACGCCCGGCGGGTACGACGCGCTGGTCGCGGCGGGGAAGCTGCAGGCCGACACGCCGCCGGAGGCCGAGCGCCCCGAGTTCGAGCTCGATACCACCGCGGCCTATCGCGTCGGCCTCGGCCTGCCGGGCCACCAGCTCGGACCCGACACCGCGCCGGTGACCGTCGTGGTGTGGAGCGACTTCCAGTGCCCGTACTGCAAGCGCTCGGCGCCGGTGGTCGAGAAGCTGCGCGAGAAGTACGGCGACGACGTGCGCGTCGTGTTCCGCCACCTCGCGATGCAGTCGCACCGCCACGCGCAGCTCGCCGCCGAGGCGGCGATCGCGGCCGCGGACCAGGGCAAGTTCTGGGCGTTCCACGATCAGATCTGGGCGAACTTCGGTCAGCTGACGCGCCCGGAGCTCGACGGTTTCGCGCGGGCGATCGGGCTCGACATGGCGAAGTTCACGGCCGCGCTCGACGAGCGGCGCTACCGCGACCTCGTGGTGCAAGAGAGCGCGACGGCGCTCGCGCTCGGCGTCGATGGGACGCCGACGATGTTCGTCAACGGTCAGCCGGTCGTGGGCTCGCGCGACTTCGCGGCGATGGACACGATCGTCGGCGCGCACCTCGTGCGCGCGAAGCAGGCGATCTCGGCGGGCGTGCCGCCGGGCGACATCTACGCGCTGCTCATGACCGACGCGCGCGGCGCCGAGCGCGCCGATCCGTCGCGCATTCCCGACATCTCGTCGATGAAGGTGCAGCTGCGTTCGGACGATCTCGCGCGCGCGGTGATGGCCGCGTGCCGCAGGCGCGACAGGCCGCGTGCCGCAGCGCTCGCCTCCGGCCTCACCGGTGCCGCCAGGCAGCGGGCGTCCCAGGTGTGCGCGGGCGTCGGCATCGATCTGTGATGACCTGTGATCGCGCTGTGATCTGCCTGTAACAGTCAGATCCTGTGGAAGACGAGCGTCAGGGGCGTATCAAATTTCCACGGTACGCCGCGTCGAACGCCGCGAGATGACATTCCGTGCAACCGACGAGGGGGGTGGCACTGTCTCTGCACTCGAGGTCCCCGTCATGGCGCGCGGCATGTCGATCGACTCCTCACCGGTTTCGCCGGTGTTGCGCGGCCCGGCAACGCCGGGCCTTGCGGTCGTCCCCCTCACGCGGCCGGCAAAGCGGCGTCCGGGGCGGTTCGAGGAGTTCGACGTGGCCGTGCCGCTGGCACGAGGTGGCACGAGCGGGGTCTATCTCGGCACGAACACCGAGACCGGCGGCCGCGTCGCGCTCAAGGTGCTCGATCCGCAGTTTGCCGGCAGCCGCGAGGTGGTGGACCGGCTGTATGCCGAGCACGCGCTCGCGTCACGGACCTCACACCCCGGCCTCGTGGAGATCCGCGAGGCGCGCGTCACGAGTGATGGCCTGCCGTACCTCGTCATGGAGTACCTCGAAGGCGAGACGCTCGGCGCGGTGGCGGAGAAGCGCGCGCTCGACCTCGGAACGATCATCGCCGTCGGCGCACAGGTGGCCGCGGCGCTCGCCGCGCTCCACGCCGCCGGCGTCATCCACTGCGACGTGAAGCACGACAACGTGCTGGTGCTCGACGAGCTGCTCGGCGCGTGGCCCCGGATCAAGGTGATCGATCTCGGCGTGTCGCGCCTGGTGGACGAACCGCCGCTCGAGAGCTCCGCGATCGCCGGGACCCCGTGGTGCATGGCGCCCGAGCAGTGGTCGGGCACGCCGCAGCCCGCCTCCGACGTCTACGCGCTCGGGTGCCTGCTGTACGACCTCACCACCGGTGCGCCGCCGTTCGATGGCTCGCTGCCGGAGCTGATGATGGCGCACATGGAGCAGCGCCCGGCGCGGCCGAGCTGGTTGCGCGCGATGCCGATCGAGCTCGAGCGGCTGATCCTCCGCGCGCTCGCGAAGGATCCTGCCGCTCGTCCGACGATGCACGAGCTCGCGACCGCGCTGGCGGACCTGATGGACGCCTACACGCCCGCGCGGTCGATCAACAAGTGCGCGTGACCGCGGACAGCGACACCATGTAGTCGTGGCGCGCGCTGTTCTTGGCGAAGTCCTGGATCGCGCGCGCGAGCACGGAGCCGAGCACGCCGATCATCGGCAGGTGCTCGCCGCCCTCGCAGGTCGCGGCTCCCTCGGCATCCTCGCGATCGGGGACGAACCGGTCGTCCCAGCGCACGAGACCGAACGTGCCGTCCGCCGCGAGCGCGGCGTGCACGAGCGGCACGCCGGCGGCGCGCGCGGCCTCCGCGAGCGCGAGCCGGCTGTCCGCGTTGTCGAAGCAATCGACCGCGAGCCCGCACCCCGCGAGCAGCTCCTTGGCGTTGTGCGGACCGAGCCGCTGACCGATCGCCTCGGCCTTCAGGCCGTAGAAGCTCGCGAGCTGCAGCTTGATCGCCTCCGCCTTGTTCTTGCCGAGCGAGGCCTTGACGAACCACTGCGCCGAGAGGTTCTTGCTCTCGACGCGATCGAAGTCGACGAGGCGCAGCTCGGTGTCCGGCACCGCGCGCAGGAACTGCACGCACGTCGAGCCGAGCGCGCCGACGCCGCAGATCACGATCCGCAGCACGACGCACCGCCGTCACCGAACGGCACCTTCGGGCGCAGGTAGATCCGCTGCTCGCCCGTCGGACCGGTCAGGCGGTCGACGACGAACGACGCGAACGCGCCGGCCGCGAGGTTCGGCAGGTGGAGGCCGTGTGCACCGCCCGAACGCACGACCTCGACCGCGATGCGGCGGATGTCGGCGTCCGTCGTCGCGACGTCGAGCGGGAGCTCGTAGTCGGCCGACTGGCCCTGGTACGTGATGTTGAGCGTTGCCATGTTCATGCTTCCTTTCGCGTGCGCGCCCGCATCCCGGAGGCGAGCCGCAGCAGCGCGGCCCACCACGGTTCGGGTGAGATCGTGTGAGTCTTGTCGTCTCCCTTCCGGGAGATCGTCTTGTCGGGGCTGACGACGTAGTACGTGAGGTGGCGGCCGAGCGCGTCGTCGAGCGCGGCCATCGTGGATTCGTCCTCGGCGGAGAATGCCGACGGACCGACGGGATGGCTGTGCGCGATCGCGGCGAGCTGCTCGCGGTGGTCCCAGATCGCCTCCCAGCGAGAGCGCGAGTCGGGCAATAGCGTCGGGCTCGACGATGCGTCGGCCCACAGGATC
>JAEUJX010000208.1 GCA_016794545.1 Myxococcales bacterium | reverse complement strand
TGCACCGCGAACCAGCTCGACACGATCAGCCAGCCGCTGCTCGACCGCATGGAGATGGTCGAGCTCTCGGGCTACACCGCCGTCGAGAAGCTCGCGATCGCGAAGAACCACCTCCTGCCCAAGCAGCTCGGCGAGCACGGCATCGGCAAGGATCAGGTCGACATCACCGACGAGACGCTGCAGGAGATCATCCACTCGTACACGCGCGAGGCCGGCGTCCGTAACCTCGAGCGCGAGATCGCGGCGGTCTGCCGCGGCGCCGCGGTGAAGGTCGCCGAGGGTGCGACGCACGTGAAGGTCGACAAGGCGCAGCTCGAGGAGATGCTCGGGCCGCCGCGCTACGTCTCCGACACCGCCGAGCGCAAGCCGGAGGTCGGCATCATCACCGGCCTGGCGTGGACGCCGGTCGGCGGCGATATCATGTTCATCGAGTGCCGCACCTATCACGGCAAGGGCGACGTCCGCCTGACCGGCCAGATGGGTGACGTGATGAAGGAGTCCGCACAGGCGGCGGTGACGTGGATGCGCGCGAACGCGACGCGCCTCGGCATCGATCACGAGAAGATCGCGAGCTCCGACATCCACATCCACCTGCCGCAGGGCGCGATCAAGAAGGACGGTCCGTCGGCCGGCGTCGCGCTCACGGTCGCGGTCGTCTCCGTGTTCACGGGCCGCCCCATCCGCAACGACGTGGCGATCACCGGCGAGATCGACCTGCGCGGTCACGCGCTGCCGATCGGCGGCGTGAAGGAGAAGGTCCTCGCGGCCCACCGCGCGGGCATCAAGATCGTGTTCCTCCCCGAGCGGAACAAGAAGGACACGATCGACATCCCCGACGAGGTGAAGAGCCAGCTCGACATCCGGTTCATGTCGAAGATCGACGACGCGCTCGCCGTCGCGCTCGGCGACGCCCCGTCGACGCCGGAGCCGGAGCCCGCGATCCCGCCGCCCACGGCCCCGAGCCGCGGCAACGTCGGCGAGCGCCTGCCGTCGTGAACCGCGCGGCTGCGCTCGCCGCAGTCGCCGTCGGACTGAGCGGCCCCGCCTGCCAGAAGCAGCAGGAGAAGGCACCGGTCATCGATCGCGTCCGTACTGCGCCACCTGCGGGCTCGGCCGCGTCCCCTGCCGCCGAGCCCGCGTCCCCTGCCGCCGAGCCCGCGTCGCCCGAGCCGCGCCCGATCGCGGAGCTCCTCGCCGAGGCGCAGCGCCGCGGCGGCGGCCTGCTCCCGTCGCGGATCCAGATCGACTACGTGGGCGCCGACGGCATCCTGGATCCCGCGTACGCGCGGCTCGAGGCGAGCTTCGCGCCCGCCGCCGAGATCCGGCCCGGCGACGATCCGAACCGGCGCACCGGCGCGCCGGTGGCAAAGGGGCCACCGCCGAAGGTCACGCAGTGCCCGCGTGTGACGTGGCGCGGGGGCCGGTGGGAGACCAGGCAGGGCGGTTGTACGGGCGTGGGAGCGCGACCGACGTGCACCGTGCAGGCGCTGTGGGCGAAGGCGATCGTGCAGGGTGCGCCGCCGGACGCGGTCGCGAAGCTGACCTACGACGGGTCCCTCTCGCCGTCGCAGACCGCCGGCTCGTGGCGGTTCGCGATCTCCGACGACGTGCGCGACGTGCACTTCCGCAAGTCGTTCCCCGACGACTGTCGCGGGATGGTCGAAGCGCTGGATCCGACGATGCCACCCGACTCGGCACTGCCCAGCGCGCTCGATCGGCAGATGATCGCGAACGCGATGGGCGCGGTGAAGTCGAAGGTGATGTCGTGCGCGCGCGGCGACGTGAAGGGCCCCGTGAGGCTGAAGGTCAAGGTGAAGCCCGACGGCACGATCGACTCCGCGACGGTGATGCAGACGCCGGATCAGGACCTCGGAGAGTGCGTACGCGCAGCGATCCTGCTGGCGCAGTTCACGAAGACCCAGACCGGCGGCTCGTTCACGTTCCCGTTCGTGTTCTGACCATGCGCACGCTGCTCCTCGCCGTCCTCGCCCTGCTCTCGATTCCCGCGTGCAAAGAGAAGAAGAAGCAGGACCACGACCAGGTTGCCTGGGCCGTCGCCGCGACCGAGTCGAGGCGGTTCCAGGGCATGATGTGCGCGTGCAACGACGCGGCGTGCGTCCGGCGCGTCCACGACGAGATGTCGAGTTGGTCGCAGGATAGAGCGAAGCGAAGCCCTGACGAGCAACGACCCATGTTGTGGGAGGCCGACCCCGAGGCATACAAGTACCTCGCGGAGTGCGAGCAACAGGCGTTGAGGCGCGAACCAGCGCCTCGGCCCGCGCCACCGCCACTGCCACCGCCCGAGAAGATCACGAGCGCCGATCGCGTGATCTCGAAGACGTACGAGACACTCGGCGAGCATGCCGTGAAGAGGCTCGTGTTCTCGTACGTGCGAGCCGACGGCACGATCGACGACGAGTACGGCGAGGCGACGATCGAGCTCGGCAGGCCGCGCCCGCCCAAGCCCGGTGACGACCCCAATCGGCCGATTGGCGCCCCGGTGCGCAAGGCGCCGGAACCGGTGTACGACGAGACCGCGACATGCCCCACCCACACGTGGACCAAGGGAGAGCGCGCGATCGGCGGCACATCGTGCGTGATGAACGCGCCCGGACTCCGCAAGCCGACGTGCTCGATCACCGAGGTGTGGAAGCGCGCGATCGAGAGGGGCGCGCCGAAGGAAGGGCTCGCCGTGATCGAGCTGCGCGGCGGGGCCGCGCAGCGCTGGACGTTCGCGATCGACGACGAGCCGCGCAACATCCGCTTCCGGTTCGAGACTCAAGACGGCTGCGCACCCGTGCTCGAGGCGGCGCCGTGATCCGGCTGCTGCTCCCAGCCCTCCTCGTGCTCGCCGCCGCGCCGGCGTGCAAGAAGACGGAGGACCTCAAAGCGCAGGCGATGGCCAAGATGGCCGAAGCCAGGGACAAGATGTGCGCCTGCAAGGATCACGCGTGCGCGCAGAAGGTTCAGGAGGAGATGACCCGCTGGGCGCAGGACATCGCGCGGCGCGCCGGCGATCGGAGGCCAGAGCCGATGTCCGAGGAGGACCAGCAGCGTTACACCGCGACGACGATGCAGATGGCCGAGTGTGCCCAGAAGGCGTACAGCCCGGAGCTGACGCGGCCGGATGCCGGCGTGCCGAGGGTCGACGCCGCGCCGCCGGTCGAGCAGGCCGACGCCGCGCCGCCGGTCGAGAAGATCACGAACGCCGACCGGCTGATCAAGCTGACGTTCGACTCGCTCGGAGATCTCGCGCTGAAGAAGCTCGTCATCTCGTACGTCCGCGCCGATGGGACGATCGACGACACGTACGGGACCGCGGATGTCGAGCTCGGAATCCCCAAGCCGCCGGATCCCGCGGATGATCCGGACCGCCCGATCGGCGCGCCGGTGCCGGCGGCACGGCCCGCGTACGACGGTGTCCAGCGCTGCCCATCGTTTGCCTGGCGGCGCGGCGTTCGCAACGAGGATACAACGTCGTGCTTGATGCTGGACGCAGGCCTCGCGCGTCCAAAGTGCAGCGTGGTCGAGGTCTGGAAGCGCGCGATCGACAAGGGGGCACCGGAGAAGGCGCTCGCCGTTCTCGAGCTGCGCGGTCCTCCGGACCAGAGCTGGAAGCTGAGGATCGACGACGCGCCGCGCGGCATCCACTTCGCGATCGACGTGCCCGACACGTGCGCGCCGACGCTCGAAGCGCCGCGGTAGCGTCTACCTTCTACCGGCGCGCGAGCTTGTAGATCGCGCCGGTGAGCTCGACGATGTAGAGCTCGCCGTCGGCGTCGACTCCGAACGAGCTGATCTGCGACAGGATGCCCTGGCGATCGATCGCGGCCTTCCAGTCCCAGTGCTCGCGCACGTAGCCGCCGGTCCAGCGCAGCGAGCGCAGGAGGCCGGTGCAGTAGTCGGCGTAGAAGTAGCGGCCGGCGAGCTCGGGCAGCGCCGCGCCGCGGTACACGAAGCCGCCGGTGATCGAGCAACCCTCGTCGTGCGAGTACTCGACGATCGGCGGCGTGAACGGCGTCTTGTCACAGTCGTCGTCGAGGAAGCAGTGGTTGCCCTCGACGATGTTCCAGCCGAAGTTCTTGCCGGTCGCTCCGGCGGGGACGGCGAACACGTACTCCCACCTGTTCTGGCCGACGTCCGCGATGTAGAGGTCGCCGGTCGCCGCGTCGAACGAGAACCGCCACGGGTTGCGCACGCCCAGGTGCACGCGCTCGGGCGTGAGAGGAAGCGTGGACTGCGAGACGTCGAACCGCAGCATCTTGCCGAGCAGCGCCTTCGGGTTCTGCCCGTTCCTCTTCGGATCGCCGGCGGAGCCACCGTCGCCCATGCCGGTCCACAGCTTGCCGTCGGGGCCGAACACGAGGTGCCCGCCGTTGTGGTTCGAGTACGGCTGCGCGATCTTGATCAGCTCGCGGCGCGTCGCCGGATCGACCGCGTCGGGGTTCGCCGGGTCGACCGTGTATTCCACGATCCGCGTGTCGTCATCGCTGTCGGTGTAGTTGATGTACAGCTTGCCGTTCTTCGCGAAGTCCGGATGGAACGCGAGGCCGAGCAGCCCCTGCTCGTTGCCGTCCGAGATGTCCTTGATCGAGAGGAACGGCTTTGCCGCGATCTTCCCGTTCTCGATGAACCGGATCCGCCCGAGGTGCTGCTCGACCACGAACATGCGCTTGCGCGCGTCGCCCGGTGCGACTACCAGGAGCACGGGCCGTCCGAGCCCTCGTGCGACCTCCACGAGCTGGATCTTCGAAGCGACCTCCGCTGGGACGGGCACCAGCTCCGCGCTCCCCGGCGGCGGAGGCGTGGCCGGCGCGCCGGCGGTTGCGGGTGATTCGCCGGTGGGCGGCGTGGCCGCTGCCGATCCCGGTGATCCGGATGATGCCGTGGCGGGAGGAGCTCCCGACGCCGTGTGCTCGGGGCGTGGGCTCTCCTTGTGACACGCACACAGTGCGGCGAGTAGCAGGACGTGGCGGCGCATTCCGGTAGGTCGTGCCACAGGCGGCTCTGTTAGCCAACTGCCGGCAACTCGAGTAGCCGCCGTGTGAACGCGCCACGAGATCTATCCCGCAACTAACCGAACATGCGCATGAAGGACCATTGCTTGTCAGCGACCGGAGTGGCACATGGCGTGCTCCCCGAAGGCCCAAGGACGTAGCCGCCATGCAGATGACCTCGTTTATCGCCGCAGGGTACGGGAACGCGAAGAACCGGAACGACCTCCGTCACTACTTCGAGTACTCGAGCCAGGGGATTTCCGTGGAGGAGGACGGCTTGAAAGAGATCACGTTTGGCGAGTACCTCGTGGACCAGGGCGTCGTCGACCGCTACCAGCTGTTCCGCGCGCTCCAGCTCCAGGATCGCAGCCCCGGCGTCCGCCTCGGCGAGGCCGTCGCCGCGCTCGGCTACGCGCCGATCGGCGCCGTCGAGCGCCTCTACCAGCGCTTCTCGCAGCTGCCGATCGAGACGGTCTAGCTCCGTCATGCGCGCGACGCCGCTCCTCGTGCTCGCACTGGTCGCGTGCTCCGACAAGGAGTCCGGATCACCGCCCGCCCCAGGGAGCTCCGCCGCCGCGGGCTCCGCGACGGCGCCGGCGACCACGGGGTCCGCGGCTGCTGCGCCCGCCACGACCGAATCGGTGCGTCCCGAGGACGACTCCGCCACGGTCGCCGCCCTGGTGGTCAGCGCCGTGGGATCGAAAGCGTTCGGCGGTCAGACGATCGACGCGAGCTGCGTGGCGGTGCGGATCGTGCCCTCGGGCGACTCGACCGTCGCGGCGGCTCGGCTCGTGGGCTGCGGAGACAACATCGCGCGCTCGATGATCTGGATCTACACGCGCGCCGGCGCCGCTCGTACGTGGACCGAGAGTTTCCTCGGCACGCCGCCGAAGTGCTGGAAGGGCATCCCGCCGGAGATCAAGCAGGCGGTCGCGGTCGTGACGCGGATCCAGAACTGTTAGCGCATCGATCGAATCACGGCGTCGGTGTACCCGGCCGTGTTCGTCTTGCCGCCGAGGTCGCCCGTGCGGGTCTCCGCGTTCGCGAGCGCCGCGAAGATGCCCTTGCGCAGGCGCTCGGCCGCGTCGCGCTGGTCGATGTGATCGAGCATCATCGCCGCCGACAGCATGAGGCCCGTCGGGTTCGCGATGCCCCGGCCCGCGATGTCGTTCGCCGTGCCGTGCACCGCCTCGAACATCGCGCAGCCGCCGTCGGCGATGTTCGCGGCCGGCGCGACGCCGAGACCGCCGACGAGGCCCGCCGTGAGATCCGACAGGATGTCGCCGAACAGGTTCATCGTGACGATCATGTCGAACCGCTCCGGCGCGATCACGAGCTTCATCGCCGTCGCGTCGACGATCATGTCGTCGAACTCGATGTCGGGATAGCGCTTCGCGACCTCGCGGCCGGTGTCGAGGAACAGGCCGTTCGACATCTTCAGGATGTTCGCCTTGTGGACCAGCGTGATCTTCTTGCGCCCGTGCTTCCGCGCGTACTCGAACGCGTAGACGATGCAGCGCTCGCTGCCGAACTTGGTGATGATCGCGATCGACTCGGCCGCCGTCCGCCGCGGATCGACGTAGTGCTCGACGCCGGCGTAGAGGTCCTCGGTGTTCTCGCGCACGATGACCAGGTCGACGTTCGTGTAGCGACACGGCACGCCCGGGATCGTGCGCACCGGGCGAACGTTCGCGTACATGTCGAACTGCTGCCGCAGCGTCACGTTGACCGAGCGATAGCCGCCGCCGCTCGGCGTGGCCAGCGGCCCCTTCAGCGCGAGCTGCGTCTTCTTCAGCGAGTCGATCGTCGCCTGCGGCAGCGGGTCCTTGTGGCGCTCGACCGCGCCCATCCCGGCGTCGACGCGCTCCCATTCGACCTGCGCGCCGGCGGCCTCCACGGCCTTCACGGTCGCGGCCGCGATCTCGGGGCCAATGCCATCTCCTTCGATCAAGCTGACGAGGCGCTTCACGTTGTCTCCTGCGTTGCGATGCCGACTTCGATCACATCTCCGACCACGCGGACGGGATACGACGCCAGACAGTACTCCGATGCCTCCGCCTGGCGGCCCGTCGCGGTCGAGAACCGCCATCCGTGGTTGGGGCAGATGATGTAGCCGCGCGACACGATGCCCTCCGACAGATCGCCACCGCGGTGCACGCACTGGCGCTGCACGGCGAAGTAGCGGTCCCCGTCGCGTCCGAGCACGAGCTCGCGGCCGAAGGCGGTCACGGGGACGACATCGCCGGCGACGAGTTGCCCCACCTTGGCGACGGCAGTCCAGGCGGTGGTCACGGAGGAAATGTCGCACAGGATCCGCGGCGCCGACCGGTGATACCGTGGGATCGTGGGGTCTCATCCGTACGGCTCGTTGCTGGGCAACGTGTTGCTCCCGGCGTGGGAGCGGTTCCGCGGCCGCCCGACGTTCCCGCTCCTCGCCCAGCTTCGTCGGACGGAGCGCGCATCGCTCGACGAGCTCACCGCGCTGCGCGGCGGGCTCCTGCGCCGCCTGGTGCGTCACGCCTACGTCCACACCCGGCACTACCGGCGCGTGTTCGACGAGGCCGGTCTCGCGCCCGCCGACGTCGGCGCGCTCGACGACCTGGCGAAGCTGCCGGTGCTCGACCGGGCCGCCGCGCAGACCAGCGTCGAGACCCGAACGGCCGCGTGGCCCGCCGTCGCCGTGACAAAGACGACGAGCGGATCGACCGGCCAGCCGCTGGAGGTGCGGTTCTCCGCCGAGAGTCGCCACTGGCGCGACGCCACGCGCTGGCGCGGCTTCGGCTGGGGCGGCTACGCGATGGGCCACAAGGCGCTCCACGTCTGGGGGGTCCCGCCGACGCCGCCCTCGCCGCTGCGCCGCGCGAAGATCGCGGTCGATCGCACGCTTCGCCGCGACATGTACGTGAGCTGCATGGTCCGCTCCAACGAGAACCTCCGCGGGATGGTGGAGCTGATCCGCACGGAGCGTCCCGACGTGCTCGCCGGGTACGGCCAGGCCCTCGCCGACCTCGCGCGCTACGTCAACCGCGAGGGGCTCCGCGACTGGGACACGATGCCGGTGATCTACGGCGCGGAGCGGCTGTGGGAGAACGACCGTGCGGATCTGGCGGCCGCGTTCGGTCCGGCGGCGTTCGAGACGTATGGCTGCCGCGAGTTCATGCTGATGGGCAGCGAGTGCGAGGCCCACGACGGGCTCCACGAGTCCGCGGAGAACCTGATCGTCGAGCTGCTCGTCCGTCAGCCCGACGGCCGGTTTCGCCCGGCCCGGCCCGGCGAGAAGGGCGAGGTCGCGATCACCGACCTCCATAACCTCGCCTGCCCCTTCATCCGGTATCTCACGGGCGACCTCGCCACGGCGCGCGAGCCGAGACCGTGCTCGTGCGGCCGAACCCTGCCGAGGTTCGGCCCCGTCGACGGCCGGGTGACGGACACCATGCGTGACGCGGCCGGCAACCCCGTCGAGGGGATCCTGTTCAACATCCTGTTCCTCGACATCTCCAAGCACACCCGCCAGTTCCAGGCGGTCCAGCGCGCGGACGGATCGCTGGTGCTGAAGGTCATCCCGATGGCGAGCGGCCGGCTGCCACCGGAGGTCGAAGAGCTGATCAAGCGCTTCGTCGGCATGCACATGCGCGGCATCCCGCTGACGATCGAGCTGGTCTCCGAGATCCCGCTGACCCGCGCGGGCAAGCTGCGCCGGGTCGTCGTCGAGCGGCCGCACGACGGGCGCGCCAGCTGACGTCTCGCGCGCTTCAGTCGTCGGCGGGCGCGGGAGAACCGTCGAGGCCAAGCCCGTACGCCTTCATCTTCGTGTAGATGCTCGCGCGACTGATCCCGAGCCGCTTCGCCGCGGCGGCGGGGTTGCGGTCGCGGCGAAGCGCCGCGGCGATCGCGGAGCGCTCGACGGCGCGCACGGCCCGGTCGGTCAGGTCCTTCAGCCCCTCGCCATCCCCGAGGCGCGACAGATCGATCGCCGGCAGATCCACGCGCTCGTCGCCGTCGGACCTGTCGGCCGCTCCCGTGCGGCCCTCGCCCATCGCGAGCATGTCGAGGTCGTGCGTGCGGATCATCTCCCCGTCGCACAGGATCGCGGCGCGCGACAGCACGTTCTCGAGCTCGCGGATGTTGCCGGGCCACCGGTAGTTCATGAGGCGCTGGAGCGCCTTCGCGGTGATCTGCGTCGGATAGGGCACCTCGCCACCAGCGAACGACTTCGCGGCGCCGCGCCGCTTCGCGAGGATATGCGCCGCGAGCAGCGGGATGTCCTCCTTGCGCTCGCGCAGCGGCGGCACCTGGATCGGGAACACCGCGAGGCGCCAGTAGAGGTCCTCGCGGAACTGGCCGCGCCCGACCAGCGCCTTCAGATCCTTGTTCGTCGCCGCGACCACGCGGACGTCGATCGCCACGGGACGGTCGCCGCCGACCGGCTTGATCTCGCGCTCCTGGAGCACGCGCAGCAGCTTGTTCTGCACGCTCGCGTCGATGTCGCCGATCTCGTCGAGGAAGATCGTGCCGCCGTTGGCCTCGCGGAACAGGCCGCGCCGCGCGCGCCCCGCGCCGGTGAACGCGCCCTTCTCGTGGCCGAACAGCTCCGCCTCGAGCAGCGACGGCGCCAGCGCGGAGCAGTCGAACGCGACGAACGGCCCCTCGGCGCGCGGGCCGACGCGGTGGATCGTGCGGGCGAGCAGCTCCTTGCCGGTGCCCGACTCGCCGACGATCAACACGGTCGCGTCGGAGGCGGCGACGCGCTCGATCATCTGGAGTAGCTGGCGCATCAGCTGCGACTCGCCGATCACCTCGGTGAGCCCGCGCGCCTTCTCCACCTCGCCGCGCAGCCGGCGCACCTCGCGCGCCAGCGCGCCGTGCGAGATCGCGCGCTCCACGACGGAGCGGACCTCGGCGCCCTCCGCCGCCTTCTTCAGCACGTCGAGCGCGCCCGCGCGCATCGACCGCACCGTGAACCCGACGGTCGGCGCCTCGCTCCAGATCACGACGACCGTGTCGGGCGCGAGCGTCCGCAGCCGGTGCAGCAGCGCGAGCGCGCCGTCGTCATCCTCGCCGAGCGCCGGATCGAACAGCACGGCGTCGAACGCCGAGCCGGTAACGCGCTCGAGCGCGGCCCCCGGCGTCGCCACGGCCTCGACATCCATGCCGGCCAGCGCGCTCGTGCCATGGGCGACCGTCCCCGGATCCGAGTCCACGATCAGGACGTGCCGAACGCTCATGTCTGGAGGATACGACGCCTTGTCCAGCCGTCTAGACAATGTCCACGTCACTGGACGACCGGGATGTCGTGACTTAACCCAAGTATCCAGAACTGTTTGTTCACGCGGCTGGACGGTGCTGGCGCATTCCGTGCGTATGTCCCCCGGGCAGGAGGGCTTCTGATGCACGCACCGGTCAGCATGGACGCCGAACCCGACCGCACCCGCGCCTACGTGAAGTCGATCGCGCTCAAGTACGTCCGCGACGACGCGGACGCCGAGGACGTCACGCAGGACGCGATGCTCCTCGCGCACCGCTACCGCGCGTCGTTCCGTGGTGAGTCGCGGTTCTCGACCTGGCTCTACCGCGTCACGGCGACCGCCGCTCTGATGTTCCTGCGCAAGCAGCGCCGGCTCGCGCGCGAGATCGCCGCGTCGGGCTCGCTCCGCGACGAGGACGGCACGCCGTGGCTCGAGCAGCACGCCTCCGGCGCGGACCTCCGCGAGGAGGTGCTCGCCAAGCGCGATCTCGCCGTGGTCGCCGACGCGGTCGCCGCCCTCGGCGCCAAGTATCCGGCGGTGTTCTGGAAGCGCTACGGCGAGGGACGCACCGAGACCGAGATCGCGAAGGATCTCGGCCTCTCCGTCGCGGCCGTCAAGACCCGCGCGTTCCGGGCCCGCCAGGCCGCTCTCGCGGCCCTCGGCTGAGCTCGACGCCGAGGTCGATCAGCGAGACGCCGCGACCGCGATCGGTCGATCGAAGTCGAGCTTGGGATAGCTCGTGTGGACCGAGCAGAACGTGCGGCCCGCGTGCATCGCACGCAGCTCCCACGCGCGGTGCTTGGCCGCACACCCATCGGCGCAGAGCTCGACCACCGCGACGCGGTCGCCATCGAGCATCTCGATCACCACCCACTGTGCCGGATAGACGACGGACAGGTCGGTCCAGTGCATGTGCCCTGAACGTACTCCCATCCCGTGACGCGACAACTTTTGGCGTGTCCGAATCGTGCGGGATCCGATGTGGGTGCTGAGCCACGGTCAACAGCAACCGCTTGAAACTGTTCGGCTCCCGATCTGGTCCCGGGGTTGAACTACCCCGGTCCATGATGGCCGTGATCCTCCCCCTGTTCTCCGCTGCGCTGTCCCTGGGTGCCGCTCTGGGTGCGGGTGTCGAGGCACCGGTCGTGGTGACGGCTCCGCGTACCGCCCAGGTGCAACTTGCCGTGACGCTGTCCGAGGCCGACGCGATCCACTCCGTGCACGCGCGCGCCGGCTCTGTCGTGTTCGCGATCGAGCGCGAGGGCCGCGCGACCGAGATCGCGGTCCGCACGAAGAGCGCGCGCGACGGAGCGGTGACCGCGCTGACGATCACGGACCTCGGTCCCGCGCTCGGCGGCGCGAACAGCCTCGCGTGGCTCGGCGCGGAGCTGGCCGATGCCACCGCCGTCACCGCGGTGACGCCGGACGAGGACGGCGCCGTCACGATCACGACCAGTGATGGCCGCGCGTACATGGCGATCCCGGGCCGCGGCTCGGGCGGCAACGCCGCGGTCGAGGCCCGGTGGGCCGCGGCCTGGAGCTCGACCGACGGCTGACTCTCAGCCGCGCTCGGGCTCGGCGGTCGGATCCAGACCGCGCGCGCGCAGGTCGCGCACGAGCGCGGGCTCGATCGAGAACGTGGCGAGCAGCGCGCGCAGCGCCCCGCGCGCGGCCGCGTCGAACCGGTTCACGCGCTTGCCGAGGATCAGCTCGTTCTTCGCGGAGTGCTCCCAGCCGACCAGCTCGGTCACGGTGACCTTGTAGCCGTGGGCTTCGAGCACCAGGCCGCGCACGACGTTGGTCAGGTGCGAGCCGAGCTCGCGGCGGTGCAGCGGGTGCGCGAACAGCGCGGCGATCGCCGGATCGGCGGGACGCGACCTCTCGAGCTGGCGGGCCACCTCGGCCTGGCAGCAGGGCACGACCGCGACGTGATCGGCCTTCTCGGCGATCGCGAGCGCGAGCGCATCGTCGGTGGCCGTGTCGCACGCGTGCAGGGCGGTGACGACCGACGGGCGCTTGCCGAGCGCCGCGGCGGCGATCGCGCCGGTCTTCACCTGGAAGCGATCCTGGCCGAACCGGGCGGCGCGGCTGGCGGCCTGCTCGGCGAGCTCGGGGCGCGCCTCGATCGCGACGAGCTCGCCCTTTTGGGCGGGCCCCAGCACGAGCTCGTAGAGCAGCGCGCCGAGGTAGCTCTTGCCGGCGCCGCAGTCGACGATGACGGGATCCGCCGACCGCGCGAGCACGTCGTCGAGCGCCGGGCGGAGCAGCCCCACCAGGTGACGGATCTGCTTCAGCTTGCGCCGCGCGTCGGCGTTGAGCTGGCCGTCGCGCGTGAGCAGGTGGAGGTCCTTGAGCAGGTCGATCGACATGCCCTTCGGCACGTCGGGGTCGGTGCGCGGATCGTGCGGCGGCTTGGCCACGCGGCACTGTGGCACAGATCGGGCGCGTGGCATGCTCCGCGCCATGTCGAGACGGTCGCTGATCGCGCTGGTGGGTCTCGTCGCGTGCTCCGGCGGCAAGGGGCCGAGCACGTCGACGAAGGTGTGGGGCGACGCGCCGGAGCGGTTCGAGGACCTCGCGGCCGTTGTCGCGAACCACATCTACCGGTTCGACCCCGCGAAGGCCGTCAGCCTCGGGCTCCACCGGTACGACGGCCTCCTGCCCGACCGCACGCCCGCGGCGATCGAGGAGGAGCGCGTCCAGCTCGAGCGCGATCGCGATGCGCTCCTGAGCCACGACGCGAAGACGCTCACGCCGCTGCAGCAGGACGAGCGCGACGTGCTGCTCGCCGAGGTCCGCGGCCGGCTGTTCCGGCTCGTCGACATGGATGTCGCGCGCACGAACCCGATGAGCTACACGCCCGCGATCAACCTCGATGCGTACATCCTGCGCGACTACGCGCCCGCGGCCGATCGCGCCGCGGCGGTGATCCGGATGTGCAAGAGCCTGCCCGGCTACCTCGCGCAGGCGCGCACGAACCTCCAGCCGCCGATGCCGGCGCCGTGGATCGCGACCGCCCTGCTCCAGACCAAGGGCATGGTCACGTTCGTCGACAAGGACGTGCGTCAGACGTTCGCGATGATCACGATCCCGCTCGCCAACCAGGCGGAGATCGATCCCGCGATCGACACGTGCAAGGCGGCGCTCGCCGAGCACGTGGCGTGGCTCGAGGCGCAGCTGCCGCGCGGCACGCAGGACTTCCGGCTCGGCACCGAGAAGTTCCTCCGCATGCTCGCCGAGACCCAGGGTGTGGAGACCGACGTCGCGCGCCTCCGCGCGATGGCGGACGCGGACCTCGCGCGCAACCTGGCCGCGATGACCGAGGCCGCGAAGGCGATCGATCCGGCCCGGCCGACGGCGGCGGTGGTCGCGGCGATGGCGAAGGATCAGCCCGCGGCCACCGACGTGATCGCGCTCGCCACCGCGCAGACCCGGGCGATGCGGCAGTTCGTGCTCGACCACAAGATCGCCTCGATCCCGAGCGACGAGGACGCGACGGTCATGGAGTCACCCGCGTTCCTCCGCTACAACTCGGCCTTCTTGAACGCCTCGGGCGTGTTCGAGACCCGGCCGCTGCCGAGCTTCTATTACATCTCGCCGCCGGATCCGGCGTGGTCGGCCGCGGAGCAGGCCGCGTACATCCCGCCGAAGATGGATCTCCTGTTCACGACGATCCACGAGGTCTATCCCGGTCACTTCCTCCAGCGGCTCCACAAGGCGAAGGCGCCGTCGCGGACGCTCCAGGCGTTCTGCACGTACTCGAACAGCGAGGGCTGGGCGCACTACACCGAGGAGATGATGTTCGACGCCGGCGCCGGCGGCGGAACACCGCAGGCGCGCATCGGGATGCTGAAGGAGGCGCTGCTGCGCAACGTGCGCTTCGTCGTCGCCCTCGGGATTCACACCGGCACGATGACCGTCGAGGAGGCGACCCAGCTGTTCGCCGACAAGGCGTTCGTCGACCCGGGCAACGCGAAGCAGCAGGCGACGCGCGCGACGTTCGATCCGATGTACCTGTCCTACACGCTCGGCAAGCTGATGATCCACGACCTCCGGACCGCGTGGCTGGCGGCCCACCCGGGCGCGACGCTCGGGCAGTTCCACGACGAGTTCCTCTCGCACGGCTGCGCGCCGATCCCGGTGATCCGCCGTGCCATGCTCGGATCGAGCAGCGTCACGAAGCCGCGGTGATCTCCGCGCCACGCCGCGCGGGCGATTGTCCGCTACGTGCCGTGGCCGTTGAAGATCCAGCCTCCGAGGGTCTCCTTGATCACGTCGTTGACCTTCTGCTCGAGCTCGCGCGCCTTCGCCATGTGGTCCGGATTCTCGGCGTCCGTGGCCGCGCTGAACGTCAGGCCCGGGTGATCCACGTCGACGAAACCGAACATCTTGCGCGGGCTCGACGGCTTGAAGCCGCCGCCCTCGTAGTGAAACTTCAAGCGATTGATGATCTCGTTGGGAGAGGCGCTCGTGTCCGTGTAGTACAGAGAGTCATTGACATTGGGAATCGGCTTGTCCTTGTCGACATCGAGCGGTGTCTGTCCTGCCAGGTAGGGCCCCTCGTTGGCCGCCGGCTTGTACGGATCCTGGTTCGGGAGGTCCTTGCCCATCAGGCCCCACCGCGCGGCGAACATGCCGAACTGGTCGGGGCGCGAGCCCTGGCCGCCGTCGCCGGTGATCCACAGCCCGTTGCCGGTCACCGGCACGTGCAGCACGAGGCCCACGTGCCCGTAGCTGGGACTGAACGGATTGTACATATTATTGTACAATATGTATGTGTCTCCGACGCTCGGGAGATTGTCCTTGTCGCACTCGATCCAGCCGATGTTTCCCTTCTGACCGATCTTGGGATTCTTGCCTGCCCCGAATCCCCAGTTCTCCTTGATCTCGTTGTTCTTGGCGTCCGGCAGCGTCATGATGCCGGGGTTGACGAGCGTGCAGGTGCTCGGGCCATTCCCGTCGGCGTCGTACGAGTGAACCCACGTGCCGTGGCCGGGGATCCCCGACTCCTTGCCGACCTTGTATGACTTGGTCGCGTTCACGGAATGGGTGTTGAACGCCGGCAAGTACTTCGCTGCCGCCGCCAGGATCGCCTGTCGCCGCCGCGCGGCAGGATCGGCCAGCACCTCGTAGATCGTATTGTAGCGGCGCTTCACGATGGTGACCGTCTGCACGGTCTCCTTCTGGCCCGGACCACCCTTGGACCGGAACTCCAGGAACATGAGCTTGCGCTCGGGGAGGAAGCGCGCCCACAGCTCCTTCTCCCACACGCCGTCCACCTTGTTCGCACCGCCGCGTTGCGAAGGCTCGTCGACGACCTTCGGGAACGCGGCCGGCTGGATGTTCGTGGCGTCCGGTCCGGACTTGAGCGTCACGACCACCTTGTTCTCGGCCTTGGGCGAGCTGCCCTTCGGGTGAACGAAGTCGCTCTTGCTCCCATCTGGATTGACGAGGCTAATCGTCACAGGCACGTCTGGCACGAACCAATGCAGACGGAAGTGTCTGCCAGCCTGTACCTCGATATCGTTTGATTCGTCCTTTGCCATCGATTATATAGACCCGGAAGTAATGCCAGGACAGGGAAGGCTGGGCGACAAGGCGCAGGCCATGCCGGACGCCCATGGCTGTCCTGCGTGCCCGCATCCTACACTCGGTCCG
>JAEUJX010000131.1 GCA_016794545.1 Myxococcales bacterium | reverse complement strand
CCCTCGTAGAACCGGCTCGCCTTCGCTTGCTCGACCTGGACGAGCAACATGCCCATCGCCTGGATCGCTTCCTTGCCCTCGCCGAAGTCGTCGGCGATCACGACGTTGCCGCCAGCCTGCACGAACGCCGCGAGCTTCTGTGGCTCGACGCGCCTCAGCGGATACACGAGAAACAGGATGTCTTCGGCCTTGATGTCGCCCCACTCGAGCGACGACACGGCCGTGACCGAGAAGCCCATGCCCTCGGCGAGCCCGACGAAGCTCGCCATGCCGTTCCACGCCTGGCTCGACGGGTCGTACTCGAGCGCCGGATCGCGCGGCGCCGGCGGGGGCGGCGCCGCCGCGGCGGGCAGCGCCGTGGCGAGCAGCGCGGCGAGCGCGACGGAGAGGGGGAGCTTCACGCGATCTCCTTGCGGAGCGCGGCGCTGGCGGCGCGCAGCTGCGCGAGCGCGACCGCGAGCGGCGCCGAGCCGTCGTGGGTGCGAAGTCCGAGCAGCGCGTAGTAGCCGTGCGCGACCGAGCACACGACCACGTCGAGCTCCGCGTGCTGCGCGATGAAGTACTCCGCACCGCCGTAGTGCCACGTGCCGAACGCGTGCTGCAGATGGTTCAAGACGACGCCATAGTGCGCGGTCAGCACCGCCCAGTCGTGCTTGTCGACCGTCGAGAAGCAGTCGACCATCTCGCCCTCGGAATCCGCGAACGCACCGCCGACCGCGCCGGGCGTGGCCTCGACCGCGCGCCGCATGATGTCGGCGAACGGCGTGCTCACGAGGGGCCGCCTTCGAGCTTCGAGAGCTGATCGGGATCGATCGTGACCTTGACCTGCCGCTCCTTGATGAGCGCGTTGACCCACGCGCCGAACGCGACGCGGCGCAGCTCCGGGAACGCGCTCGCCGCCATCTGCTCGCGGCTCTGCTCGAGCGCCGGTAGCCCGCCGGTCCACACGATGACGTCCCAGCCCCACGGCGTGCGCACCGCGCCGCTCGCGCGGCCGACCTCGGGCAGCGCGAACAGCGCGTCGCCGTAGCTCGGGTCGAGCTTCGTGCGCTGCGTCGCCGGTGCGTCGGCGGCCTCGATCTTCAGGGGCGAGCCGGCGCCGAGGCGCGTCGCGGTGTCGCGCAGGTTCACTCCGAACAGCCCGGTCTCGGAGGCCAGCGCCGCGGCGATCTTCTCGGCGAGCGCTCTCGCGGCCGCGTCGGCCTCGGGCGGCGCGTTCTGGTCGAGCACCACGCGCGCGTAGGACGACGCGCGCAGCTCCGGCCGGTGCATTCGCCATGCGTTGGCGTCGAGCCAGCGCGTCATCACGTCGCCGAGGCTGTCCGCCGTCGCGTGGGTGGCCTCGAACTGGGTCTCGACGAATCGGTTCACGAGCGCGCTCTTGACCTGCTCGTCCGCGGACGCCGTCACGGTCAGGCCGCGGCGCTCCGCCTCCTGCGCCATCAGCTCGAACGCGATGCACTCGTCGAGGGCGGCGCGCCGGTCCCGCGCGCCGCGCGAGACCTGACCCGCGACGCACGAGCCGTACACCGGGCGGCCGGCCACGCGCGCGACGATCACGTCGTCGGCCCCCCGGGGCTGCGCGATCGCCGTGATCGGACGCGCGGCCGGCGCCGGTGGGGCGTCGCCGCCACCGTCACCACCACCGCACGCCGCGGCGATCAACGCGAGCGAGGAGAGGCGCATGTCAGTCGCGCTGCACCAGGGCGAGGCGCGCCATCTCCTTGCCGACGGAGATCACGGCGACCCCGATGATCATGACGAGCAGCGCCGCCACGTAGTCGCGCCGCGCCAGGTAGTCGAGCGTCTCCTTGAAGAAGAACAGGCTGCCGCCGATCAGTGCGAGCGCGAGGCCCTCGAAGAAGTAGCGGCGCATCGGAGTCACCCCTTGATATGACGGATCAGGATCAGGCTCGCCATCGCGCCGAGCGCGATCGCGACCGAGAGATAGAACCGCAGGCGCGGCTTGCCGGTCTTCGCGTCCGCGCGCGCCTGCGCGAGCGTGACAATCAGATCGCGGTCGCCCGTGCGGTGCGGGCGCAGGACGCCGAGAAACGCGTAGTGGAAGATCGCGAGCCAGAGCACGATCGCACCGGCGGTGAGCGCGGTCTCCATGAGCGCCACGCGGCCCGGGTACATCTCGCCGAGGAACTCCTCGATCGCCGGGTCGAAGTTGACCCACGCGATCAGCGCCGTCGGGATCACGAGCGACAGGCCGACCAGCATCCAGTAGACGCGCTCGCGCCGCCGCCAGCGCTCCGCCGGGCCCGCCTGGGCCGAGGACAGGCCGCGGATCGAGCGGGGCTGCGGGGGCTCGTGGAACGTCGTGAAGAACGAGACGGAGAACAGATACGCGACGACGCCGAGCGCGACCAGCCCGAACCGGATCGGCCCGTAGACGTGCGAGCTCGCGATCTGCGGCGCGGCGGCGACCGGCACGAGCAGCGCGGCCGGGAACAGGCCGAGCAGGATCCCCTCGCTGCGCCGGACGAGGCCGAGCAGCAGCATGGCGAGCGGCAGGACAGCCGCCAGCCACTTGCCGGTGCCATGGAGCGCGTCCACGAACACGGCCGGGAGGATCACGATCGAGATCCAGACATTGACGCCGAGCGTGAACGCGACGACGTCGGCGAACGTCTTCCAGCGGCGTTCGGTTGTGGGAGCGTCGACCACCGCGTCGAATGTACCTCGTGGTAGACCGCGGTGCATGAAGCAGGTCGTCGTCACGATCGATGGTCCCGCGGGCGCGGGGAAGAGCAGCGTCGCCAAGCTCCTCGCCCGCCGCCTCGGCTATCGCCTGCTCGACACCGGCGCGATCTACCGCGCGGTCGCGCTGGTCGCGAAGCGCGCCGGCACGCCCTGGACCGAGGGCGCGGCGTGCGCGCAGATCGCGCGCGACCTCGACATCTCCTACGACTTCGTCGGCGACAAGAACCACGTGTTCGTCGCGGGCGAGGACGTGTCGGCGCAGATCCGGACGCCGGACATCAGCCAGGGCGCGTCGCAGGTGTCGGCGCACCCCGAGGTGCGCGCCGCGTTGCTCGAGCTCCAGCGCCGGCTCGGCGCGGGCGGCGGGGTCGTGGTCGAGGGCCGCGACACCGGGACGGTCGTGTTCCCGACGGCCGAAGCGAAGTTCTTTCTGACCGCGACCGACGTCGAGCGCACGCGCCGCCGCGTGGCCGAGCTCGCCGCGACGGGAGCGGCGGTCGACTTCGAGGTCACCCTGCGCGAAATTCGCGAGCGCGACCAGCGCGATGCCAGCCGCGACGTCGCACCGATGGTGCCAGCGGCCGATGCGGTGCTCGTCGACTCCTCCACGCAAACCCTCGAAGAGGTTGTGGAATCGCTGGCGGCCACCGTCGAGTCACGGGCGCACACCCCCTGATCGCGCCGATCTCATCACCGCGATTGACTTTTCAGGGCGCGAACGGTACCAACTCCGCCCTGTCTCGAGGAGCGGCTCCGGCCGCAAATCTAGCCTCGAGGCACTCTGGAGATCTGCTTGTATATGGTTACTCAAGACACCACTGGCGACGAAGACTTCGCTTCGATGTTCGCCGAAAGCCTCGCCCAGGACGGCGGGGTCAAAGAGGGGGAAATCCTCAAGGGCACGGTGATCGCGGTCAACAAGGACTTCGCGATCGTCGATGTCGGTTACAAGAGCGAGGGGCAGGTCCCGCTCGAGGAGTTCCGCCAGGCGGACGGTTCGATCGGCGTGAAGCCCGGCGATGTCGTCGACGTCCTCCTGGAGTCGCGCGAGAACGACATGGGCATGATCGTCCTCTCCAAGGAGAAGGCCGATCGGTTCAAGGTGTGGGACGAGATCAGCGCCGCGTGCGAGCGTGACGAGCTGATCGAGGGCGTGATCACCGCGCGCGTGAAGGGCGGCCTCTCGGTCACCATCCGCGGCGGCGTGAAGGCGTTCCTCCCGGGCTCGCAGGTCGACCTGCGGCCGGTACGGAACCTCGACGCGTTCCTGAACCAGTCGTTCAAGTTCAAGGTCATCAAGTTCAACAAGAAGCGCGGCAACATCGTGCTGTCGCGCCGCGTCCTCCTCGAGAAGGAGCGCGCGGCCCTGAAGGAGTCGACGCTCGAGCGCCTGAAGGAGGGCCAGATCGTCGAGGGTATCGTCAAGAACCTCACCGAGTACGGTGCGTTCATCGACCTCGGCGGTATCGACGGCCTCCTCCACATCACCGACATGAGCTGGGGCCGGGTCAACCACCCGTCCGAGCTGTTCCAGGTCGGCGACCACGTCCGCGTGAAGGTCCTCAAGTTCAACGCCGACACCGAGCGTGTCAGCCTGGGACTGAAGCAGATCACCGAGGATCCGTGGAGCCGCGCCGCCGAGAAGTACGTGCCCGGCACGGTCGTCCGCGGCAAGGTCGTCTCGCTCAAGGACTACGGCGCCTTCATCGAGCTCGAAGAGGGCATCGAAGGCCTCGTCCACATCTCCGAGATGTCCTGGACGCGCCGCGTGAAGCACCCGTCGAAGATGGTCGCCGTGGGCGACATGGTCGAGGCGGTCGTGCTCGACGTCGACGTGAAGCAGAACCGGATCTCGCTCGGCATGAAGCAGCTCGAGCCGAACCCGTACGAGCAGCTCACCGAGAAGTACCCGCCGGGTACCGTGGTGAAGGGCCACGTCCGCAACATCGCGGACTTCGGCATCTTCGTCGAGATCGAGGAAGGCATCGACGGCCTCGTGCACATCAGCGACATGAGCTGGACCCAGCGCGTGAAGCACCCCTCGGAGCTGTTCCAGAAGGGTGACGAGGTCGAGGCCGTGCTGCTCAACATCGATACCGGCGACGGCGACAAGCCGAAGATCTCGCTCGGCATCAAGCAGCTCGTCCCGGATCCGTGGGACCGCATCCCGTACGACTACCCCGCCGGCAAGATCGTCGACGGCAAGATCCTCAAGGTCCTCGACTTCGGCGCGTTCGTCGAGCTCGAGAAGGGCGTCGAGGGTCTCGTCCACGTCTCCGAGATCAGCGAGGAGCACGTCGAGGATCCCCGCACCGTTCTGAACCCGGGCCAGGAGGTCAAGGTTCAGGTGCTCCACGCCGACGGCGCGGAGCGCAAGATCGGACTGTCGATCAAGGGCGCGTCGCGGGCGAAGGACCTCGCGGACGCTCAGGGCTTCGCCTCGCCGAACGCCGGCGGCGCGACGCTCGGCGACAAGTTCCGCGGCAAGCTCGACAAGCTGAAGAGCGGCGCGAAGGACGCGCAGTAGTCAGCCTCTCTGGCTGACCACGCCGGGCTCTTCGGAGTCCGGCGTTTTCGTTTTCGGGACGCGTGAAGCCACGGGGCCTGCGACATGCAACGCGAGCCGCCGGCCGCGTGTCGTGAGGCGGTGCCACGGGCGGCCCAGATCCTCCGCGCACCGGGTGCGTTACGGTCGGGTGCCGTGAAGCTCGCCGCGCTCGCGCTGGTCGTGTCGGGATGCATCGTCGCGAAGCGGTCGCTGGTGATGCCCGACAACACCGAGACGACGGTGGCGCTGTTCTCCGGAACGCTCGGCCATCCGATGAACGACATCGCGCGCCATCCGTGGTTCGCCGTGCGCAAGAAGGGCGAGGCCGAGTGGCGGGTGTACGAGGTCGGGGGTGGCGGGAGTCTGACCGAGCCGGCGAAGAACTCGCCGTATGGCTCGCCGATCCTCCACGGGCTGTGGCGCGGCAAGGAGGGGGAGGCGGCGGCGGCGTGTGTCGAGAAGGTCGGACCCGAGGTGAAGAGCTACATCGAGGAGCACTACATCTTCTATCCGGGACCGAACTCGAACACGTTCGGCGATGTCGTGCTCCGGCGGTGCAAGCTCTCGGCGAGCCTGCCGTCGACATCGGTCGGCAAGGACTGGCGCGGCCTGATCGGCGCGGGCCTCACGAGCGAGCGCACGGGCGTGCAGCTCGAGACACCGCTCGTCGGTCTGAAGGTCGGGCTCAAGGAGGGCATCGAGGTGCACGTGATCGGC
Source organism: Myxococcales bacterium (assembly GCA_016794545.1). Taxonomy (GTDB): domain Bacteria; phylum Myxococcota_A; class Polyangia; order Haliangiales; family Haliangiaceae; genus JABFXX01. The sequence goes on along the minus strand of JAEUJX010000131.1, from coordinate 15,716 downwards.
CTGTCGTTCGGCATCGATCTGTGGCCGCCGGCGATCATCCTGCCGCTCGGTCCCGGCCGGCTGGGGTTCGCGGACCGATGAGGGCGCTCGCGATCCTGCTGGCGCTCGTTGCCACGGCGGAGGCCCGCCCGAACTGGCGCGCGTTCGGCGGCGGCGCGTGGATGCACTACGAGCTCTCGGGGCTCACCGAGGTCGACGACACGATGCGCGGCTCGGGGACGAAGGCCGAGCAGCTCGTGCTCGCGGGGGGGCGTCTCCACGGCTTCTTCGGCAAGGGCGACACCATCGGCTTTCACGGCGGCTTCGACTTCGCGCTCGGTGGCACGCTGCAGGCGGGCGGCTTCGCGTACGACGTCGGGCTGTTCCCGCTCGGGGTCGGGGTGCGCTTCGGCCGCACCGGCGTCCTCGCGCTCGGCACCGGCGTGTCGTTCATGGGCGCGGTCGGCACGCTCGACGATGCCGTGCTGCTGCCACTCGAGGCCACGCTCGAGCTCGGCGGCGGTCGCCTGCGCCTGCTCGCGCGCGCTCGGGCGTCGTACGTCGCGGGCGCGGATGGGCGGCAGAGCGCGGCGCCGAGCGCACCGTTCGCCGACGAGCTCGACGCGACGATCGGGCTGCGCATCGGGCGTCACTACGAGGACTACGGCTTTCCGACGGGCAACGGCTACTTCGTCGGCGCTTCGTATCGCGAGCTCGCGGGCACGCGGTTCGCGGGGATCGTGATCGGCTACTCGATCGACATGGCCACACCGCGCGGCAAGCGCGACGACTAGTCCGCCGAGCTTGCGAGGCGACAAGCGCTACATCGCGACGGCGTTCGCCATGTACGCGGTGGCCGCGTTCTTCAGCTGATCGCCGTCGGTGGCGAGGTTGGTCTGCCCGCCGGCGCCGGTGCCGAACGTCATGCCCGCGATGCCGGCGTCGACGAGGTCGGGCACGTGGCCGAAGAAGTAGTGCACCCGGTTGTCGCGCCAGTGCTCGTTCGTGCCCCCGCAGGTGGTCGATGGCACGCCCATCGGCGTCTGCCACTCGAGCGCGGGACGCTGCAGCTCCGCGGTCAGCGCCTTCACCCAGCGCAGGTGCTGCGTGAAGTTCGGGCGGTTCACGTTCGTCTCGTCCCAGTACACCCGGCCGCGCGTGCCGCCGGTGACCGAGCAGGTCGCGCCGCCGCCGGAGGTCTCCCAGAACCCGGCGTCCCGGTCGAGCGTCTCGACCGTGACGAAGTCGGTGTCGTCACCGCCCATCGCGCGGAGGAACTGCGCGACCTTCGTGCCCGACGCCTCGATGTCGGCGTTGGGATCTTGCTCGTCGTAGTAGGCGCCCCACACCGACGCGTGAAAGCCGATCTTCGTCGTCGGCGAGACCGCGCGGCCGATCGCGACGATGCAGCGCGTGAGACCGGCCGCGGTCTCCGGCAGGCTCGCGCACTCCGGCAGGTCGGCGTGGTGGACCTTCGCCGGGATCGCGGCCGGCGGGCGGCCCATCGCCTCGCGCTGCATGAGGTAGCCGAAGAAGTCGGGCTCGAGCTGCACGGCCGCGGGCTGGCCGCTGTCCGCGATGCGCTGGAACAGCAGCTTCACGTCGGCGAGGTACTGGTGCATCCGCGCCGTGTCGTCGAGCACGGCATCGTTGCTCTGCTCGAGCTCGAGCGCGAGCTGGTAGTACGTGTACATCGGCGTCACCTGGTGCGACGCCGCGGTCTGCGCGAAGAACAGCGGGTAGTTGCCCATCGCGTTCCAGGTCGGCCACCCGGTCTGATCGCCGTAGCCGACGAGGTACTGGTAGTGGAGATCGATCGGGACCGCGTGGGTGTACGGGCCCTGGTTGTCGTTGCCGATGCCGATCATGAAGTTGGGCGATCCGCGCAGCGCCATCGCGAGGTCGCGCTGCCGGTCGCGCAGCGTCTTGGTCCCCGGAGGACCATCCGGGGTCATCGTGTCGTCGCCGCCGCCGCCCCCATTGCCGCCGCACGCAGCGATGACCATCACTCCGAGGAGGACTGCCCGCATGAAAAACAGTCTACGCTAGGCCCGATGTGGACCGCAGGGATTCTGCTCGTGCTCGGCCTCACCGCGTGCGGCGGCAGCAAGGCCGCCTCCGACGGCGCCACGCAGGAGCCGATGCCGAAGGACGGCCCGGCGCCCATCGTCGAGGACATCCACTTCTATGGTCGCTGGGACGCGACGCACACCGCCGGCTGGCCGGGCGCGCAGATCGTCACGCGGTTCTCCGGGACGTCGCTGTCGGCGACCGTGCGCGAGCAGGGCGACGACTACCTCGAGATCACGATCGACGGTCAGCGCCAGGCGCCGATCCACCTCGCGAACGGCGTGCAGACGGTCCCGATCGCGACGGGGCTGGCGCCGGGCGAGCACGACGTCGTGATCGCGAAGCGCACCGAGTCGTTCGTCGGTACGCTGCGGTTCGACGGCTTCGCCGGCGCGACGCTGATCCCGACGCCGCGACGGACCCGGGTGATCGAGCTCATCGGCGACTCGATCACCGCGGGCTACGGCATCACGGGCGCCGGACCGTCCTGCGGGTTCACGGCCGCCACCGAGAGCGAGCCGCGCGCGTGGGGCGCGCTCGCCGCGGAGGACCTCGGTGCGGCGCACATCTCGGTCGCCTACTCCGGGATCGGGATGTACCGGAACTGCTGCGGCGCCGGGGGCAGCACCACGGACACGATGCCGACGAGGTACGGCCGCCACCTCGCCGATCAGGCGTCGTCCGCGTGGGACTTCCACGTCGTGCCCGACGTCGTCGTGATCGCGCTCGGCACGAACGACTTCTCGGGCGGCGATCCGGGGCCGCTGTTCGTCGAGGCCTACAAGAAGTTCATCACCGAGAACGTGCGCGCCCACGCTCCGGACGCGACGATCTTCCTCGCGGCCAGCCCGATGCTCGACGGGGCGGACCACCTGAGGCACAAGGACTACCTCGACGCGGTGGCCGAGCACTTCAACGACATGAAGATCCGCGTCGTCGACATCCCGGCCCAGCTGGCCACCGACGGCTTCGGCTGCGACTACCACCCGAACGAGGCGACCGCGCGCAAGAGCGCGAACGCCCTGGTCCCCGCGATCCGATCGGCCATGGGCTGGTGATACGATAGCGGCGTGATTCGCTGGCTCCGGTTGATCGCGACCGCGACGATCATCCTGTCGCTCATCGGGCTCGGGGTGATCGCGGGGCTGTTCCTCGTCGCGAACTCCGGCTGGGTGCCGGTCTCGATCCCGCCGTGGCTGCAGGGCATGTTCGGCGACCGGCCGCACGAGATGTGGCTGCCGGCGCTGATCGGCGGCTGGCTCGCCACCGCGATCCTGCTCGCCGCGATCGTGCTGTGGAGCATGTTCTACGTGTGGCGGCGGCGTCAGTACGAGTCGCTGATCAACCGCCTCGAGAAGGAGCTGGCGAAGCTCCGCAACCTGCCGTTCACCGAGCCCGCGCCACTCGAGGACCTGCCCGAGACGCCGAGCGTCGCCGCGGCGCGCGTGATGAGCTCGCTCGGCGACGACGAGGACGACCACCGGGCGGACGCGCGCTGATGGGGGCCGCGCTCATCATCATCCTCGTCGGTCTCGGCTCGCTCGCCGCAGGCGTGCTGATCGGCCGCTACTACGTGCCCGACGACCGCCAGCTCCGCCGCACCGCGCGCCACAGCCGCGCGTACATGCGCGCGCTCTCGCACCTGATCGCGCGCGATCACGACACCGTGGTCAGCGAGCTGCGCACCGTCGTCGAGGAGAACGTCGACGATGTCGAGCCGTACTTCGCGCTCGGGGCCATGTTCCGCAGCCGCGGCGAGCACGAGCGGGCGATCCGCGTGCACCAGGCGCTCGCCGTGCGCGAGCGCGATCGCCGCAAGCTGCGCCAGCGGGCGATGTACGAGCTCGGTCTCGACTTCCGCGCCGCGGGCATGCCGCGCCGCGCGACCAAGGCGATGGAGGAGGTGCTGCTCGAGGAGCCGGGCCACGAGGGCGCCCTGCGGGCGCTCGCCGCGCTCTACGAGGAGCAGGCTCGCTTCAACGAGGCCGCCGGCCTGTGGCAGCGCCTCGGCAAGCGCCGCAACGAGGACACGAGCCTGCGCGAGCACCACCTGCTGGTCGCCGCCGCCCAGGCCGCGCTCGCGCGCGACGACCTCGACTCGGCGAAGCAGCTCCTCAAGGCCGCGCAGCGGCACCAGGAGTCGGGCCACTTCTACGCGGCCGCCGCCGAGCTCGCCGCCGCGCGCGGCAACCACAAGGGCGCGATCGAGCGCCTCAAGCAGGCGCTGATCGCCGAGCCAGCGCTCGCGCCGCACCTCCTGCCGGGCCTCATCGCGGCGGAGCAGGGCGTGACCGCGGAGAGCGGCGCCTCGGGCAAGGCGGACGACCTCGACGACGCCGACGACGCGCCGGGCGACGCGCCGCAGCTGCCGGCCTCGACGGAGACCGCGCTCGTCACCGTGCCCGCGCCCGAGGGCGGCGCCGTGTCGCTCGTGCCGGCGACCAAGCCGGCCGCCTCGGTCTCCGACCGCGTGCTCGCGGCGCTGGCCGAGGTCGAAACGCAGACCGGCCCCCGCCTCGAGATCGCCCTGATCCGCGCGCAGCTCGCGCCGCCCTCCGACTCTCAGTCCGAGCTCGCGAAGGACCTCTCCGCGCGGTTCCCCGACGCCCTCGCGGCCCGCGTGGCGACGGCCCGGCTCGCGCGCGCCGGCGGCGAGACCGACGCCGTCAAGCACGCGCTCGAGGTCCTGGTCGCCGAGAAGGGCGCGCTGTCGTGGGCGCTCAAGGGACGCTGGCAGTGCCAGCACTGCGGCCACCGTCCGGGCCCGTTCTCGTGGCGCTGCGGCCAGTGCCGGCGCTGGAACACGCTCCGCATGGAGACCGGCGTCGAGCCGCCGCCGATCGCGCCGCGCGAGCGCCGCGCCGCACCGCGCACCGCGCGCCCCGAGGGCCTGCTCGGCGCCGCCCCCGACGAGTCGCTGCCGGCCGCGACGCTCGATCCGGGTCTGTCCGAGGACGAGCTCGCCGCCGCGGGCACGCGCCGCTCGGTGCTCGGCCGCGTCGGCGGGTGGTTCTCCGGCGTGTGGCGCCGCGACCGCGCGCCCCGGTCGTGACGTCGTGGAGTTGCTGTTCCCCTGGCTCGCGGCGCCGTCCGAGAGAGCGTGCGTACGGCTCGGCGAGCGCGCGCTGACCCAGCGCCAGCTCGCTGCCGCGATCGGCGGCGTGGTCGCGACGCTGCGCGCGCGGGGCGCGGAGCCCGGCGCACGTATCGGCGTGTGGACGAAGCCCGCGCTCGAGACGCTCGTGTGCTTCGCGGCGCTCGCGGCCGCCGGCTACGTGATCGTGCCGATGGATCCGAAGCTCGGCGAGGCCGAGCGCGCGCACGTCGAGGTGACCGCGAAACCCGCCGTGATCCTCGGGCCCGAGGACGTGTCGCTCGAGGGGGCCGGCGCGTGGACGCCGGTGCCGATCCGCGGAGAGACCGCGCTGCTCCTGTTCACGTCGGGGACCACCGGCGCGCCGAAGGCGGCGGCGATCACGGATCGCAACATCGCCGCGAACCTCGACATGCTCGCCGATGCGTGGGCCTGGACCGGCGACGACACCGTCGTGCACGCGCTGCCGCTGTTTCACGTCCACGGCCTCGTCCTCGGCCTGTTCGGTGCCCTGCGGCGTGGTGGCGCGCTGCGCTGGGTGCCGCGGTTCTCCCCGGCGGACCTCGCCGCGGCGGTCGCGGAGGAGGCGTCGCGCGGTTCGGCGATCGTGTTCGCCGTGCCGACGATGTATCACCGGCTGTGCGAGGCGGCCGATCAGGCGGCGGGGCTCGCGGCGGCGCGCCTGCTCGTCAGCGGATCGGCGCCGCTCCGCGCGGACGAGCACCGTACGATCGAGCGCCTGTTCGGCCAGGCGCCGGTCGAGCGCTACGGCCTGACGGAGACGCTGATCAACTGCTCGACGCGCGGCGACGGAGACCGGCGCGCCGGATCGGTCGGCCGGCCGCTCCGTGGCGTGGAGCTGCGGCTGGTCGACGACGCGCGCGTGCCGCTGTCGACGGCGGAGGCGCGCGACCTCGGCGGCGAGATCTGCGTGCGCGGTCCGCACGTGTTCGCGGGCTACCTCGACCGGCCCGACGCCACCTCGGCGGTGATGGACGCGGAGGGCTGGTTCTACACCGGTGATGTCGCGACGATCTCCGACGACGGGTTCGTGACGATCATCGGCCGGCGCTCGACCGACATCATCAAGTGCGGCGGGTTCAAGGTCGGCGCCGGCGAGATCGAGGCGTGTCTGTGCGAGCACCCGGCGGTCGCCGAGGCCGCGGTGATCGGCGCGCCGGATCCCGATCTCGGCGAGCGGATCCTCGCGTTCGTGGTGACGCGGTCGCCGGTCGAGCCCGGGGTCCTGGTCGACCACGTCGCGGCCCGGCTGTCGCCGCACAAGCGGCCGCGCGAGGTCAAGATCCTCGAGGCGCTGCCGCGGAACGCGATGGGGAAGATCGTCAAGACCGCGCTGCGCGGCGCCTAGCTTGGCCGAGCCAGCGCGGCCGTAATTGATGTATACCGGCCACGATGACGCCCGACGATCCAGCGGGCCCGCCGGGTGACCCACCGTCGGGCGGGGTGCCGTCGGGCGGCGTGCCGCTGACGCCCACGGGCCCGACGCGCGCCAGGTCCCAGACCTGGTTCGGCGCCGAGAGCGCCGGCCGCCGGTTCCTCGGCCGCTGGGGGATGCTGCTGTTCGTCCTCGCGATCCTGTACGTCGGACGCGAGGTCCTGCTGCCGTTCGTGTTCGCGGGCCTGATCGCGTACATCCTCGCGCCGATCGTCAAGCGGATGAGCGAGCGCCGCGACGGCACGACGCGCATGCCGCGCGGCCTCGCGATCATCATCTGCTACCTCGTGTTCATCGGCCTGGTGGCCGGGTTCCTGTTCCTGCTCGTGCCGCGGCTGTCGAGCGACGTCGCGCGCCTCGGCAAGGAGGCGCCGGTCCTGCTCAAGCGCATGAACGAGGAGTGGACCCCGCAGATCGCGCGCTGGCTCGAGGTCCGGTTCCCGTCGCTCGCGCAGAAGAAGGTGATCGACGAGGAGCGTCCCGAGGTGATGAGCGATGTGCCGCTGCCGCCGGGCACCGCGCTCACCGTGACGCCGCTGCCCGATGGCCGGATGGCCGTGCAGTTCGCGCCGAACGGGTTCGACCTGAAGCCGAACCCCGACGGCAGTGTCCACGTCCACGCGAACGACGCGCGTCCCGAGGTGCTGTCGACCGAGGACAAGCTGCGGGGCTACGTGAAGACCGCGTTCGTCGGGCTGCAGAGCAAGCTGAACGACATCGTGCGCGCGGGCCAGTCGCTGGTCGCCGGGTTCATCCGCGGCATCTTCCTGTTCTTCTTCACGCTCATGATCGGCGCGTTCATCCTGATCGACGTCGAGAAGGTGCACTCGTTCCTGCGCTCGCTGTTCCCGCCGAACGTGCGCGACGACTACGACGGCATCATGGTGGACATCGATCGAGGGCTCGGCGGTGTGATCCGCGGGCAGCTCCTGATCTGCCTCATCAACGGCATCCTCACGTACCTCGGCCTGCTGATCTTCGGCGTGAAGTACTCGCTGATCCTCGCCGTGGTCGCGGGGCTCATGTCGCTCGTGCCGATCTTCGGCTCGATCCTGTCGACCATCCCGATCGTGATCGTCGCGCTGGTCTCGGGCGAGGAGGGCGTCGACGTCTTCCGCGGCGTCGCGATGACCGCGTGGATCATCGGCATCCACTTCGTCGAGGCGAACCTCCTCAACCCGAAGATCATCGGCACCGCCGCCAAGATCCACCCGGTGCTCGTGATCTTCTCGCTGTTCCTCGGCGAGCACAGCTACGGCCTGGTCGGCGCCCTGCTCGCGGTCCCGATCCTGTCGGCGACCCAGGTCGTGTTCATGTACTTCTACCGCAAGGACCGGAAAGACCCGGCACGGCGGTCCGAGGGCGACCCGTCGAAGCCGCCGCCCGCAGCACCTCTGGCGACAACGCGCTCCTGATGGTACGTCGGTAGAGATGCGCCGCATCCTCGCCGCCGCCGCCGTGATCGCGAGCACATCGCTCGCCTCCGCGCAGCCCGCGGATCCCTACGGCGAGCCCGAGCCCACGCAGGACGAGGTGCTGAACGAGCAGATCGCGCAGTCGCTCGTGCAGCGCGCGCAGGAGCTCTACGACGCGCGCGTGTTCGTCGACGCGAAGCAGCTCGCCGTCGAGGCGCTCGTCAAGTCGCCGAAGGGGCAGGCCGGCCAGCACGCGCGGTTCCTGCTGGCGGCGATCAACAAGCAGCTCGGCATCGCGGATCCCGACGCGAAGCCCGACCCCCAGACCGTCCCCGCGCCGGTCACCGATCCGGTCGCGAAGCCGCCGGAGCCGGTGCCGCCCGCGCCCGAGCAGCCGCGCTCGCCGTACGTCACGCCGGCGCGCGTGCACGGGGCGCTCTATGCCGGCCTGCTCGGCACCACGATCGGCGCGTTCTTCTCGAAGGACACGCCGGCGGGCGGCGCGATCCCGCTCGGCATCGTGACCGGGGTGGTCGGCGGCCTCTACACGCAGCGGCTCACCGACCGCCTCGGCTGGAACGACGCGCAGGTGATGACCGCCGGCGCGGGCTCGACCTGGCTCGGCATCATGGGCGGCCTCGTCGCGGACGCGGTGAAGACCGACGGCACCACCGCGCGGCAGGTGCTGGTCGGCGCGAGCATCGGCTCGACGGTCGGCCTCGCCGCGGGCGCCGCACTCGCCACGCGCGACAACTACACGACGGGCGACCTGGCGCTGGTCGACACGTTCGCCGGCATCGGCGTCGCCGGTGGTTTCACCGTCGGCATGCTGATGCAGCCCGCGGAGTCCGAGGCCTACTCGGTCAACGCCGTGCTCGGCGGAGCGGCCGGCATCGTCGTCGGCCTCGTCGCCGCGCCGAACACCAACACCACGCCGCGCCGGATGGCGCGCGTCGCGGGCCTCGCGGCCGCGGGCGGCGCCGTGCCGTTCCTGCTCTACGCGGGCATCCGGACCTCCGACAGCAAGGCCGACGAGCGGATCACCGGTCTGCTCTCGACGATCGGCATCCTCGGCGGTGCCTACCTGGGCTTCCGCCTGACCCGCGGCATGGACGAGGGGCTCGACGTGAAGCCCGGCGACAAGCCGCCGGTCGAGGACGCGCCCGCCGCCGTGCTCGGCCGCCACTCGGACGGTCGGTGGGCGCTCGGCATGATCGGCGTGCAGCCGCTCTCGCCGGAGCTCGCGCCGCAGCCCGGCCTCGCGCTGCCGCTCGTCGGCGGGGCGTTCTAGGCCCGACTCTCAGGGCCGGCGCACGCGGAACACGAGCGCGCCGCCGAGCCGGACGTCCTCGTAGTCGGCGAAGCCGATGCGCTGGAGCCAGGCCCTGAGCTCGCTCGGCTCGAACCGGCGGATCCCGGCGGCGCGCGCGGTCAGGCGGCCGAGCAGTGACGGGGCCTCCGCGAACGTCGAGCCCATGTAGATGCCATTGGGCTTCAGCACGCGGCGGATCTCGCGGAACACGAGCTCCGGATCGTCGTACGCGTGGAGCGCGCCGGCGTTGTTGACGCCGCCGAACGCGCCGTCGATGAAGGGCAGGGAGTGCGCGTCGGCGCGGACCAGCACGACGTTCGTGTAGCCGCCGGTGCGCTGCGCCGCGACCTCGAGCATCGCGCGCGAGATGTCGAGCCCGACGACGAGCGCGCCGGGCGCCGAGGCCGCGAGCGCGCGGGCGAACGCGCCGGGGCCGCACGACAGATCGAGCCACGGGCCCGGGCGGTCGTCGAGCGAGAGGCCGTGCTTGTGGATGAACAGCTCGCCGGCGAGCCCGCCGACCGCGGCGCCGGCGCCCTTGCCGGCGAGCATCCGGACGAACGTCGGGCGCCAGAACCGGTCGTAGATCCGGGCCACGAGGTCGCTCTCCATCAGGCGCTGCTCGGTCGACGCGGCCGTCGGCTCGCCGACGCTCGTGTCGATCAGGTCGAGCACGCCCTGCGCGGCCCAGCCGGGCTCCATGCCGCAGGTGGTGCAGCGTGCGTTGCGGAGCTCTCGGAACGGGGCGGCGGCGCGGCAGCGCGGGCAGGACAGGATCGGCAGGACGGCGGGATCCACTCCTCTCGTTGTAGCGAAACCGAAGCGGCAATTGTTGAATGCTGTCGTCGAATTGGGTACGACGCGGCCTCAGAGGCCCACATGACGAATGGCATCAGCCGGGTGGCGATGGTGGTCGTGCTCTCGGTGCCGGTCGCGTTCGCGCAACCGGCTCCGAAGGCTCCCGCTCCGAAGAAGGGCGCGAAGGTCGTGAAGGTGGACGTCTCACCCGCCGACATCGCGGCCCTGAACGGCGCGGATCTCGAACCCGCGGCCAAGGCCGCCGAGACGCTCGGCGCCAGCGCGGCGCCCGCGGCGCACGAGGCGCTGCTCGACGCGCTCGCGCTCGGGCTCGCACCGGCGGTCGCCGTGCCCGCGATGGCCGCGCTCGGCCAGCACCCGGCACCGCCGGACGTGGCGGCCCTCCGGCGCTACGCGGGACACCACACGCCGGGCGTCCGCATCGCCGCGCTCGCGACGCTCGCGCTGTATCCCGATCCCAGCGCGCACCAGGCGATCGTCGGCGGGCTCGCGGATCCGGTCGGCATGGTGCGGACCGCCGCCGCCGGCGCCGCCGCGAAGGGCCGCGTGCGGACGGCCATCGAGCCGCTGCTCGCGCTGCTCGCGAAGGGCGAGGACAGCTCGGCGCGCGCGCTCGCCCAGCTCGCCGACCCGACCCTTGCTCGCACGCTGGCCGACCAGCTCGGCAAGGTGCCCGAGCCGCAGCTCGCGCTCGCGCTCGGCGGGATCCTGAAGCGCGCGGACTTCGGACCCGACGAGGCGCGCGTCGAGGTCGTGCGCGCGATCGCGAAGATCCAGGACAAGGCCGCGCTCGACGCGCTGTCCGACTACCTCGCGACGTCGCCCAAGACACCGCCGCGCGCGTCGCGCACCGAGGCCCAGATGGTCCTCGAGGCGCGGGTCGGAGGTGGCAAGTGAAGCGCCTCGCCCTCATCGTGCTGCTCGGCGCGTCGCTCGGACTGGCGCTTTCGGCGTGCGGGCACACCAGCGCGTTCCGCCTCTCGGGCGACGAGAACAACGAGTACGCGCTGAAGGGCGCGCTCGCGAAGCGCCAGCTGCCCGCGCAGCCGTCGCCGGTGAACACGAGCGGGCAGCCGCGGGTGTTCGTGCTCGCGGCCGGCGCGCCGAAGACGATCATCGCGTACGACCTCGCCGCTGGGAACGTGCTGTGGAAGACCGACGCGGACGTGCAGTCGCGCATCGCCGTCGGCGGCGACTTCGTCGTCGCCGTCGAGGGCAAGCAGCTGGTCGCGCGCGATCAGGCGCGCGGGGCGCCGCGCTGGAAGGTCGATCTCGGCGGCACGTTCGTGGGCGCGACCGCGGATCGCGAGCGCGCGTACCTCGTGACCAAGAGCGGCGGCAACACCTGGCGCGTCGCCGCGTACAGCGGTTCGAACGGCAGCCGGCTGTGGTCGCAGGACGCCGCCGGTCAGCTCGGTGCGCCCGCCGCGAACGGCGGCCTGGTCTACGTGCCGTTCCTGTCGCAGTGGCTGTCGATCCTCGACGGGCGCTCGGGCGAGCAGCTCACGCGGCTCCGCGGCCTCGACGAGCAGATCTCGACGGTGCAGGCGAACAGCACCGCGACCTACTACGGGTCGAAGAACGGCGTCTTCCGCCTCGATCTGCGCAGCGCGACCGGCAAGCGCGATCAGGCGAGCTACGCGCGCGTCACGTGGCCGGCGCAGCTCGAGCGCACGAGCTACGCGCCGGAGTCGTACGATCCGGTGCAGCAGGGCTACACCGCCTCCGATCGCGCGCGCGTGCTGTTCAGCACCGACGCGGCAGAGCAGGGGGGGCTGACGCTCGCGGGCGGCGGCTACGTCGTCCACTACTTCCGCTTCCTGTTCGGGTTCGCGCTCGACGGCACGATGCGCTGGGCGTACAGCCACCCGCGCGTCGAGCTCGTCGCGTCCGCACACACCGGCGGCGTGATCGCGGGCGTCTCCACGAACGGAGACATCGTCGCGGTGGACCCGCAGACCGGCGGTGTGCGCGCGAAGCAATCACTCGGCATCGCGCAGCAGGTGCTCGGCGCGACGTTCGACGCCGACGGCTGGGCGCCGTCCTCCGAGGCGGGGGCGCCCGAGACGATCACCGCGCTGGTGTCGATCGCGCGCGATCACGACGCGCGGTTCGATCGCGTGAAGGAGCTCGCCGTGATCGCGCTCGCGAAGCAGCAGGGCGCGCAGGTCTCCGCCGAGCTGCTCGCCGTCCTCGACGACGACCGCGCGCCGCAGCGGCTCAAGGACACGGTGGTCGAGCTGCTCGCGCAGCGCCGCGATCCGGCGAGCCTCCCGCTGCTCACGGAGCAGCTGGCGGTTCACACCGACTACCTGGCCGGCACCGAGGCGGACTCGCTCGCGCCGGTCGCGAAGGCGATCGCCGGGCTCGGCGCCCCGGAGGTCACGCTCGACGGCAAGCAGGTCGCCGCCGCACTCGCCGCGCTCCAGTTCCACCTCGATGCGCCGACCACGGCATCGCCCGAGCTCGCGTGGGTGATCGCTGCGATGGCGGCGATCGGCAAGGGGGCGGAGCGCCCGGCGCTGATCTCGCACCTGCTCCTCTATCACGCGGATGACGACCTCGGGTCCGACGCCACCTGGCAGAAGGCCATCGTCACGGCGCTCGCGACCGGCGCGACGCCTGCCGATCGCGCCGCGCTCGCGTATGTCGCCGGAGATCCTCGAACCAAGCCCGGCCTCGTCCAGCTGATCGGGGAGGTCCTGGGACCCGGTCATTGACAGGGTCGCGTTGCCCCGTCACGCTCCGGAGACGTGGCGGATCGCCGGTTCAGGATCGTGATCTGCCGGGGCCCGGAGTGCGGTGATCGCCGCGGCTCGGCCGCGCTCCACGAGGTGTTCCGATCTGTACTCGAAGCGAACGGCGCTCGCGAGCACACGGAGCTCGTGTGGCAGAGCTGTTTCGGGCGCTGCACGCAGGGACCGAACGTCCTCGTGCGCGAAATCGTCGCCGCGCAACCCGGCGCGCTCGTCGGCAGCGGGTTTGCCGCGCTGCCGGGCCCGCGCGGCCTCACCGCTCTGTATAATCGGATGGATGCCGCGCGTGCCCTGCGCGTCGTCGTCGAGCACGTGAATGGTGGGCAGATCGTTCGCGACCTGATCGAGCGACCTGGTATCCACCCGCACGACCCGGTAGCATCGAACAGGAAAGACAGTTGAAATGACACGGACCTCCTGGACGACACTGGCCGCTCTCCTCGGCGCGGCGCTGGCCGCCGGCTGCAAGGGCGAGACGAAGACGGTCGACAACCCGCAGACGCTCGAGGACCTGAAGAAGTGCGAGGAGGCCAAGAAGCAGAAGGACGAGCTCATCACCTCCCTGACCAACGAGAAAGCGCAGTGGATGCGCGACAAGGGTCAGACCGGTGGGGAGATCGTGGTCACGATCGAGGGTAACGCGCTGACCGTGAAGGGATCCGTGGGTGGTGGCGGAGGGGGGCCGCCGATCGATCCGAAGCTCGCGAGCGCGGCGAGCAAGCAGTTCATCGATCTCGTCGCGAAGTCCCGCAGCGCGATCCAGAAGTGCTACGAGCAAGCACTGAAGAAGGACACGTCGATCCAGGCCCGCACGATCACGCTCACGGTCGACGCGGCGTTCACGGATCAGGGCGCGTATCGCGATGCGAGCTTCGCGCCCTCGCTCGGTGCCACGTTCGATTCCTGCATGAAGGGAATCGCGCAGCGGTGGGCGCTGACCGAAAAGTCTCCTGCGATGAGGTTCAAGGCGCAGGTCTCGCTCACGCCGTCGTGAGCAAGCTGAAGGAGCTCGAGAAGCGGCTCCAGAACGAACCGGGGAACCTCGGCCTGCGTATCATGCTCGCGTCGGCCTACCGGGACGTGGCGCGTCTGGGCGAGGCGATCGATCTCTATCGCTCCGTCGCGATCGCGTACCGCGATCAGGGGCGCGTCCAGCAGGCGATCGCGGTCTGCAAGAGCGTGCTCGAGCTCGCGCCGAACGATGTGGCGAGCAAGGCGCTGCTCGCGGCGCTGACGCCGCCCGCACCGGCGTCCCAGTCGGTCCCGCCCGTGACCGCGGCGGTCACGTCTCCGGACGTGAAGGCGCCGCTGCGCGATGTCGAGGTCGACGCGAACCTCGACGTGGGCACCCTCGTCGCCGCGCCGGTGATCCCCGCGCGGCCGGCGATCCAGATCCCGACACAACCGATGGCGGCGGTGCCGGGACCGCGCTCGTCGGCGCCGTCGACGCCCCCGCCCACGCCCACGCGCCCCCTGACCGCGCCGACCCGGCCGCCCCCCGCGATCACGCCGCCGACGCCGACGCCGGCGCTGATCCCGCCGTTCCGCACGTCGTCGCCGCTGCGCGACGCGAGCTCGCAGTCGGGGCCGCTCCGGCGCCCGTCCGGCGACGAGACGCCGCTGCCGCGCGCGGTGCCGCACCACGTCCACGACCCCACGACCGCGAACATCCGCAAGCTGTCGTCGAAGGACCTGATCACCAACGAGCACGCGACGCCGGCCTCCGAGCCGACCGACGCCGGCGACACGATCCCCGGCGGCCGGCCGAGCGAGCAGACGCCGCTCACGCGCCCGAGCGATACGCAGCCGCGCGTCACGCGCCCGAGCGACACGCAGCCCCGCGTCATGCGGCCGAGCGACACGCTGGCGCGCAAGAAGACGCCGTCGGTCGCCGGCATCGCGAACGCCGCGCGCCGGATCTCGACGTCTCTCATGGGCAACCACGAGGGCCACGACATCGACATCGCGCAGGAGCTCGACACGCGCCAGCGTCCGAAGGTCGACTCCGAGCAGATCGAGCACCTCGCCTCGCCTCCGCCGACCACCGCGCCGTTCCGCCGCAACGACCTCGACGACGACGACGAGGGCATCATCACGCCGGTGCCGCTCGATCACCGAGAGGACGAACGCACCAACATCCGCGAGCTGTCGCCGTCGCCGGCGCGGCTGCCTCCGCCGGCGCTGCCGATCCTCGGCACGCAGTTCTTCGCGCCGCTGCCGGCGGACAAGCGCGCCGCGGTGCTCGGTCGGTTCCAGAAGAAGCTGGTCAACGCCGGCACCACGGTGATCCGCCAGGGCGAGATCGCGCATCCGCTCGTGCTCGTCGCGAAGGGCCGGCTCGACGTCCGCGCCGAGCGCGCCGATGGCCGGCTCGTGCAGGTCGGCACGGTCGCGACCGGCGAGTACGTCGGCGAGGTCGCGCTGCTCCACCGCGTCCCCGCGGCGGCCCACGTGATCGCCGCCGGCGACGCCGAGATCCTGATGTTGCCGCCGCGCGACTTCTACGAGCTGGCCGGCGCGTTCCCGGCGCTGTGGGCCGAGCTCAAGGACGTCGCCGAGCGCCGCCAGCGCGAGCACGACTTCCGCGTGAAGACCGGGCGCTGACCGGCGCTACCCGCGCCGCGCCTTCAGGATGCGCTCGAGCGCCATGCCGGCGGCGCGCGACGCGAACGCGAGCTGATCGTCGAACGTGTGGCGCGTGCGCGCCTCGCCGAACAGCACGCCGACGACGCGCTCGCGCACCGCGACCGGCACGAGCAGGATCTCGGCCGGGCACATGCCGAGCACGGCGGTGAGGAACTGGCGCGAGGTCTCG
>JAEUJX010000129.1 GCA_016794545.1 Myxococcales bacterium | reverse complement strand
CGCGGCTCGCCGACATCGGCGGAGCGGAGTGGGACGCCGTCCGCGCGGAGCACGAGCGCCTGATCGCGGAGCTCTACGGCACCGATGGCGATCCGACCGCGGAGCTCGACGCGCTCGCCGCCTTCGTGCGCGCGCACCCGGCCTATCCGCGCGCGAACGCCGTGCGCATCGCGCTCGCGCAGGGCTGGGAGTCGGAGGGCGAGCGCGGCGAGGCGCTCGCCTGGTACCGCGCGGCCGCCGAGGCCGCGACCGGGGAGCGCGGTCAGCTCACGCGGATCGGCTACGCGCGCGCGCTGACCCGCGCCGGCGATCTCGACGACGCCGAGGCGGTGCTCGCCGCGCTCGATCCGCAGCTCGT
Organism: Myxococcales bacterium; assembly: GCA_016794545.1. Lineage (GTDB taxonomy): Bacteria > Myxococcota_A > Polyangia > Haliangiales > Haliangiaceae > JABFXX01. The sequence goes on along the minus strand of JAEUJX010000129.1, from coordinate 4,081 downwards.
CGACCAGGCCGATCGCGCGGTCGCCGCGGCCGAGCTGTCGGTCGCGCGCGATCGCCGCGTGATCCGGATCGGCCTGGCCGTCGCGCTCGCGGTGGCGGTGGCGGCGCTGCTCGCCGCGTACCGCCGGCAGCTGCGCCGGCTCGCGCGGCCCCCCGTCGAGGTCTGGTTCCTCGCGCCGCTGGCGGTGCTGCTCGCGCTCGTCGCGCTGCCGGGCAATCCGGTGATCGCACGCGCGGTGCGCTGGATCGGGATCGCCGGCGTCGCGCTCGCGTGGCTGTCGGGAGGTGTCCTCGAGCTCGCGCCCCGGCCGCTGTCCGCGAGGCGCGTGCTCGCACACGCGGCGGTGACAATCGCCGCGGCCGCGGCGGCGGTCTACCTCGTCGTCGACGCGCTCGGCTTGCTCGATCTCCTCGGCGAGACCTGGCGCGGCGGGCCGGAGATGGACTGAGTGCTCAGCGCGAGAAGCCGAACCGCGGGATCCGCGGCTCGGGCCGGAAGCTCAGCGAGTCGACCGCGCGCCCGTACTTCGAGTACGCGAGGCGCTGGATGCCGATCGTGTTGACCATGTTGCGCATCCAGCCGGGCACCATCGAGGTGAACTTGAGCTCGAGCAGCACCGCGGACGACGCCGGGCGCGTGCCGCGCTGCGTGATCGCGTCGTCGATGTACGTCCAGTAGTCGGTCGGCGCCTCGAGCGACAGCTCGTGCGTGCGCTGATAGCTCACGCTGCGGTCGAACGTGATGCGGGCGTAGTCGTCGATCGTCGAGAAGTACGGCTCGCGCTCGTAGCGCACGATCGCGACCGGCTGCATCGGCGCGCGGTAGTAGTAGCAGAGGAAGTTGTCGATGCCCTTGCGCTGCTTGGCATCGACGCTGTCGAGCACCTCCGGCGTCGCGCCGAGCAGGATGTCCTGCCACGTCCCGCGGTAGTGGCCGCGCGTCTTCAGGATCGTGTCGTTGACGCGGCGCTTGACCTCGAAGAACACCGGGCTGCCGGGCATCGACGGATACGTCCGGATGCGCAGCTTGTAGCGATCCGCGACCTGGTCCAGCGTCGCCCGGTACGTGTGCAGCTGCGGCGTGTCGAGGTAGAGGGTGTCGATCGTGTACCGGCCCCCGGTGTGGACGGCGTACGGATCGATCGCGCAGATGCCGTCGATGTACTTCTTGATCGCGTCGACCTGGTCCTCGTCGATCAGGTACTTGTACTCGCGGCGCTGCAGCGAGGTCGGCGTCGTCATCGCCACGCGGCACCTCCGGCGAGCGACTCGATCTCGATGACCGCGAGCCGGTGCTCGAGCGCGGCCGCGAGCACCGCGCGCTCGGCGCGGACGTGGCGCTCCTCGAGGAGCAGGAGCTTGACCGGATCGGTGACCGTCGCGGCGCCGGGCTGGGCGAGCAGATCGGTCAGCGCCTTGTCGAGCGGGGCGAGGCGGTCGGCCAGGTCGCGCGCTCGCTTGCCCGTCGTCTCGGCGTACGCGATGGCCGCGTCGAGCGCGCGCAACGTCCCGACCGCCAGCCGGCGGCGCTCGGCGTGCGCCGCGTGCGTGCGCGCGTCCGCGGCCTCGATCTCGCCACCGTTGAGCGAGAGCAGCGGCACGGAGATGCCGAGGCTCACCGCCCAGTCCACGGCATCCCTCGTCGACCGCTCGACCTGCACGTACTCGAGCCAGGGCACGCGAAGCGCGCGCTCGCGGTAGGCGAGGGCATCCGCCTCCTGGATCTTGTGCGCGGCCTCCGCGAGCTCGGGGCGCGACGCGAGCGCCTTCTGTGCCAGCGCCGCGCGATCGAACGTGGTCTCGACCGTACGCAGCGTCGCGAGGTCCCACGTCGGGCGCCAGGTCTGGCCCTGCGGGATGCCGACCAGCTCCGCGAGCACGCCGCGCGCGTGGGTCAGCTCCACCTCGAGCTCGCCGCGCTTGCTCTCCAGATCGACCAGATCCTCCTCGGCGAGGATCAGCTCGAGCTGCGTCGCGGCGCTGCGTGCGACCTGTGCCGCGAGCACGTCGCGCCGCTTCGACAGCACGCCGAGCTGCTTCACGATCACGTCGCGCGACGCCTCGCCGAACGCGAGCGAGGCGTAGATCCGCCGGATCTCCTTCGCCGCGTCGCGCACCGCGATCGCCGTGCGCGCCTTCTCGGCGGCGGCGTTCGCGCGCGCGCCCGCGATCGCCGCGCTGCGCGCCCACGGCATGTCTGGCTTGAGCCGCAGCGCGACGAAGATCCGGTCGCTCGCGGCCTCCGAGCCATCGAACGTCTTGCCGACGCGGAGCTCGGGGTTCGAGAGCTGCCCGGCGGCTCCCACCTCGGCGCGCGCGATCCCCTCCGCGTCGCGCCCCGCTTGCGCCGCGGAGCCGTGCTCCGCCGCATACGCGAGCGCGGCCTCGACGTCCATGTCCCAGCTCGCCGGTGCGGCGCCGGTCTTCGCGGCCGCGCGGCCGGCGGTCCACGCATCGACCTCGGTCGGCGTCACGGGCCGCGCGCTCGGTGGGCTGTAACAGCCGGCGAGCGCCGCGGCGACGACGAGGGCGCGCATCACTTCTTCAGCTGGTCGGCGGGGATCACGACCCACTGGGGCGCGTCCTTGCCGCGATCGAACGTCACGGCGAGCGCCTTGCCGCCCGGTGTGATCGCGACGCCCTCGGGCTTCCCGTCGGCGAACGTGCGGACGTGGCGCGCCGTCACGTCACCGCCGGTTGCCTTGATGGTGTAGATCGCGCCCGCCTGGGTCTGCGGGTTGACGCCGCTCGCCGTGACCGCGATCACGAGCGTGTCGGCGTCGAAGAACGCCATGTCGGCGATGCCGCCCGCGGTGCCGCGGCCGTCGGCCTGCACGCTGAGCTTGACGCGGGCCCAGACCGAGAGCTGCGCGCCCGCGAGGTCACCCACGAGCAGCTTGTCCGGTGCGGCGACCTTCCAGATCATCGCGCGTCCGTCGGTGTCCGTCGGAGCCTTGAGCCCGAGGTACAGGGCGCCATTGGAGTACGCCATGCCCTCGATGTCGAGGGACTGCGTGTCGAGCACGCCGAGCGCCGCGCGTGTCTGCGGCGGGGCCGCCTCGAGCAGCATGAGGAAGTCGATCACGTGATCGGCGCGCAGCTCCCCGGTCTTCGCGATCACGACGTGCGCGAGGCGCCGCCGCGCCTCGGGACGCTTGCCCTTCTTGCTCTCGCTCTGCGAGGCCATCAGCCAGAGGCCGCCGGCCGCATCGACGGTGATCGACTCGAGGTCGCTGACCTCGCCGAGCCCGGCGACCACGAGCGGCTGCTTGTCGACGACGCCCGCGGCGGACATCGTGAACAGCCATGGTGCATGGTCATCCGACTTCGGCAGGCCGGTGTCGTCCGAGACCACGATGTAGCGGTCGAGCGACGGGACCCACACCAGGCCCGAGGGCTCGAACCGCGAGCGCGCGTAGAGCTCGCTCGGCACGGTGAGCACGGCCGGCTGCTCCGGCCCGGGGACCGTCGCCGGGGGGGCGCTCGGCGTGGGAGGGGTGGTCTGCGGCGGAGGCGGCGCGGGCCTCGGCTGCTTGCCGAGCGGCCGCCGGCGCGCGCTGATCTTCACGAGCTGCGTCTGACCCGGCAGGCCCCCCATCGGCTCGTCGAGCGCGACGATCGCGACGCGACCCATCAGCGTGACCTTGGAGCCGGGCGGCTGGCAGCGCGGCGGCAGCGGGCCGATCGTGCCGGTCACGCTCTCGACCGCGCCCGTCGCGGTCGTCTTGTCGAACGTGGACGTGATGTCCGCCTCGAGGCCGGGCTCGAGCGCGCGCGACCGCGACTCGGGAATGCACGCGACGACGCGCATCGCGTCTGGCGCGACGAGCGTGGCGACCGGCAGCTCGGGCGCGGCGAGGTCGCCGGCGTGGAGCGGCAGGGCGTCGATCACACCATCGGCCGGCGCGCGCAGTGCGAGGCCGTCACGCTCGCGCGTGAGCTGCGCGATCCGCAGCTCCGCCGCGGACAGGCGCGCCTGCAGAGGTGCGAGCTGGTCATCGTCGCTCGCCGCCGGCAACGCCTCGCTGCGCTTGGCCGCCGCGTTGGCGGTGCCGCGCAGGACGCGCCACACGTTCGCGGCC
>JAEUJX010000085.1 GCA_016794545.1 Myxococcales bacterium | reverse complement strand
GAGCTGGCGGCGCAGCGCTCTCTCGGCAGCACGCGCGATCATCGGATCGGTCTGGAGGACAGGCGAACCGTCGAGCGCGTAGGGAGTCCACGGCACCGGCGGTCGGCTGGGGGACTCGTGGAGCGCGAGTGGCACCTTGACGCGCACGGCGCCGCCGCGCGGGCGCGGGAATCGTGCGCTCTCCAGCGCGCGAGTCGCGCAGGTCTCGAACGGCTTCGAGGGCCCCGTCGCCTGCACGCCGATCGCGATCCCGTCGGGCGAGATCACGAACGTCAGAGAGAGCGAAACACCCGCTTGGAGGCTCTTGCCGATCTCCTGCTCGTAGCAGGCGCGCAGCGCGTCGATTCGCCCGCGCATCACACGCGCCACCGCAGCCGTCGAGATCTCGGCCTCCGCGCCGCCCAGAACGACCGGTTGCGGCCCCGAGCGGTTCCGCTCGAGCGTCTCGGCCTTCGTCAGCCCGCCGAACGTCACACCGTCGTCGGCGAGCACGGGCGCGGGCGTCGCCGGTGCACAGCGCACGACCTGCAGGCGCGGCGGCGAGAGGTCCGGTGAAGCCGGGCCGACGTCGCTGCGCGCGCATGCGGCGAATCCGGCCGCGAGCAGCAGCAGCGTGTGGAGCACACCCGGGATTGTAGACGAAGCGGGATTTCACGGCCGAAACGGCTCGTGGCGCGGTACCTTCACCGTGTGGATCGAGCGCTCGTGAAACGCTGGCTCGCCGGCCATCAGGCCGCTGGCCGACGTGTCCTGGAACAGCTGAGGCAAGACGGCCCGCCCCCGCCGGAGGTTTCGTTCGCCCACGCTATGGAGCTTCTCGATCTGGCAGAAGGTGACGATCCGTTTCGCGCGTCAGACGCTCACACTGCGCGTGAAGCCTGGGTGAAGCTGCGTGCATGGGCGGCAAGTCACCGCAGCACCTGAGCTCCGGCTTCGTACGCGCGCTCGGTGCTGTCGCGAAGGTCGTCCAGGCACATCGGGGACGAGCGGCGATCATCGGCGGGCTCGCGGTCATCGCCAGGGGTGTTGCCCGGCTGACTCGCGATATCGACCTCGCGGTGGCCGGAGCCGATCTCACATCTGCGGCGCTGGCCGAGGAGCTAGGCCAGGTCGGCATCGTTCCGCGGATCTCGGATGCGATCGCATTCGCGGAGGAGAACCAGGTGCTTCTGATGAAACATGCAGCATCCGGCGTCGAGATCGACGTCTCGCGCGCGTGGCTTCCCTTCGAGCTCGAAGCTCTCGCAGCCGCACAGCAGGAATCCCTCGGGGGAGTCCGCATCGCGATCACGCAACCGGAGGATCTGATCATCTTCAAAGCCGTCGCATGGCGGCCGGTCGATCAGCAGGATGTCGAGCGGCTTCTCGTGCTGCACGGCAACAGGATCGATCTCGAGCGCATCCGACGTCACGTCAAGGAGCTCGGTGACGCGTTGGAGATCGATCGGCTGCGTGACCTCGACGCTCTGGTCAGGCGCGTCGTGAAGCAGAGCCCATAGCTACTTCCCTTTCCACACCGGCTTGCGCTTGCCGAGGAAGGCCGCGATGCCTTCGGCGGCGTCCTCGAGCGCGAGCACGCGGCCGAGCTCGGCCTGCAGGTAGCGGAGCTGCGGCTCGAACTCCATGTCCTGCGAGCGGTAGAACGCGAGCAGGCCGAGCGCCATCGCGGCCGGGCTGCGGCCGGCGAGCTCGGTCGCGAGCGCCATCGTCTGCGCCTCGAGCTCCGCCGCCGGGACGACCTTGTTGACGAGACCGCACGCGAGGGCCTCCTGGGCGTCGAGCTTGCGCCCGGTCAGCATCATCTCGAGCGTCTTCTTGCGGCCGACCGAGCGCGTGATCTCGGCGGTGATCATCATCGGCCACAGTCCGACCGCGATCTCGGTCGTGCCGAACTGCGCGGTGTCGGACGCGATCACGAGATCGCAGGCGACCATCAGGCCGAGCCCGCCGGCGAGCGCGGGGCCGTTCACCATCGCGATGATCGGCTTGCCGAGGAGGTGCATCGCCGTCAGCAGCTCGACCAAGGTCGCCGGTGGGACGCCGGCAGCGCCCGGCGGCGCCTGCATCGCCGACAGGTCGCCACCCGCCGAGAACACCGGGCCGGCGCCCGTCAGCACGACGGCGCGCACGGCCTGGTTGGCCTTGATCTGGGCGAGGGCGGCGACCAGCTCGCCGCACGTCGCCGGTCCGATCGGGTTGCGCTTGTCGGGGCGGTTCAGCGTGAGCCGAGCGACCGGCCCCTGGTCGTCGACGAGGATCGTCGTGTAGTCGGGCATGGCGCGCGTATCATGCACGGAAGGGACATGAAACCGAAGGCGCGCGACGGTGTCTCGATCGCGATGAAAGCCGTTCTCGCGCTCGCGCTGGTCGCCGCCGCCGTGCTCGTCTGGTACGTCCGCCGCGGCGACGACGAGCACGCCGCCGCCGCCGCGCCGATGACCGCGACGGAGGCCGCGCCGGCCGCCACCACCGCCGCGCCGGCCGCACCGAAGCCGCGGCCGACCGACCGCGTGCGCAAGCTGACGCCCGCCGATCGCGACACCGTCGCACGGCAGATCCGGGACGCCCGCGCTGGCCGCGCCGCGGTGTCGGCGCCCGCCGGACCGAGCCTCCCCACCCCGGCCCCGAGCCTCGCCGCGCAGCAGCCGTCGCTCGATCCGGCGGACCTGGACTCGTTCAAGACCACGATGCGCGGCGCGATGAAGGAGGTCGTGCCCTACCTCGCCGAGTGCTTCGACGCGCACGCCGCGCGGTTGCCCGACGAGATCACGGTGCGCGCCGAGCTCACGCTGACGGGCGATCCGGACATCGGCACGTTGATCGAGACGCGCGGCCTCGCGCAGCCCGGTGGCGTGGCGCTCGAGACCGGCTTCGACACCTGCCTGCGCGACGCGCTCGCGGGGCTCCAGCTGCCACCGCTCGCCGAGGGCGAAGAGGTCAAGGTCACGTACCCGTTCCTGTTCACGCGTTGACACCCGGCCTTTCGGGGGCCTACGCTCGCACCATGGGTCGTCGCTCGCTCGTCGTCGCGCTGGGCCTCGGCCTGTGCGCGCCGGGCACCGCGGCCGCGGATCCGAACGACCTCGTGCTGACCCGCCTCGGCACGCGGATCACGAACAGCATGGGCGAGCTGCAGAGCGTCGTCGGCCAGAACCTCGAGTTCCGGTCGCTCGCCTCGCAGCTCGGCGTCGTGCTCGCGCCGCACCTCCTGACGCCCGCCGACACGATCGGCTTCGGCGGCTTCCAGCTGACGGCCGACTACTCGACGACGACCATCGATCCGAACGGCCCGTACTGGAAGGCGCGCGCCGGCAGTCCCGATCCCACGGGCACCGCCGGCGGTTCGCACGGCCCGAGCTCGCTCTCGACGCTGGGCATCTTCGCGCGCAAGGGCATGTGGTTCCCGGTGCCCTCGTTCGAGATCGGCGCCGGCGCCGTGCACCTGATCGACTCGCACACCTGGACCGGCCAGCTCTACGCGAAGTTCGGCCTGCACGAGGGCTACCACCAGCTCCCGATCCCGAGCCTCTCCGTCCGCGGCGCGGTCTCGCGCATGATGACGCAGCGCGAGCTCGACCTGACCGTCGTCTCGCTCGACGTGCTGATGTCCAAGCACTTCGGGATCGGCGGCACGTGGCGGTTCGACCCGTTCGTCGGCTGGAACCTGCTGATGATCGTGCCGCGCAGCGAGGTGATCGATGCGACGCCCCACATCGACTCGCTCGCGCCCGGAAACCAGGAGGACACGAAGAACAACTTCGTGTTCCGGGATCAGGACAACATCTACCGCCACCGCATCATCGTCGGCGCGAAGCTGCAGTACTACGTGTTCCAGCTGACGCTCGAGGTGCAGTTCGCGCTCGCGGGCGCGTCGGTCGACGACCGCCCCGGAACGACGGACCCGTGCATGTTCGAGTCGACGACCGGGAACTGCGATTCGAAGGACCAGTCGCCGTCGCAGCGCACGATCGGCGCGTCGCTCGGCGTCGACTTCTGAGCGTCAGCTCACGACGGGCACATCACCGTGACGGTGTGGGTGTGCCCACCGCCCGAGCCGGACGTGATGTTGAGCGTGCCGCCGTTCTTCAGCTCCGCGAACTGGGCGGCGGTGACCATCACGGTGTGGTCGTGGATCGACGTGCCCATGATGTTGTAGGTCTTCGCGGCGCCGGCGGTGACGTCGGCCATCGAGACCGTGATCGTGTGGCCGTGGTTGGCGCTGATCGTCGCGGCCGGGGACGCGCACGTCAGCGGCGCCGCATCGGGCGTCCCGCCTCCGTCATCGCCACCGCAGCCCGCGATCGCGGCCACCCCGGCCGCTCCCATGCCCGCTCCCACCAGCGTCCGGAGAAACTCCTTGCGCGTCATCGTCATCATCGTCCTCCCTTGTTGCCTCGCGAGCTCGGTACCTGGTCGGCCTGACCGGGCCGCGTGACGGGTCCATCCGCCGGTGCCTCGGTGTTGTCGTTGTCGTCGTCGTCGTCGTCGCCGCTGTCCTCGCGCGGCTTGCTGGCGGTCGTCTGCGCGCGTTGATTCGAGACCTTCCCGCGCCGGGCGCGCGGAGTCTTCTTCCACTGCTCCTCGGCGCGCGCGGAGCGCTTGGGATCGGCGACCTGGTACACGATGATCTTGTCGCCCTTCTCCAGCACGGTCCGGAACGAGATCCGGTTGATGCGCGCGAGGTCGTGCGAGCCCATGCCGTAGCGCTTCGCGATCTCGGACAGCTTCTCCTGCTTCGTCGCCACGTACTCGACCCGCACGCGCCCGGTGCGCGCCTCGGCGAGGTCCAGGTGCTCCGGCGAGCCGCGCGTCACCACGATCAGGTCCTGGTCGTCGAGCAGCGAGACCTTGCGGGCGTCGGCGTCGAACGTCGGTGACACCCAGGCGACGAGCACCATCTTCGGGTGGAGGTTCGCGACCTCGTCGAGGCCGTTCCACAGCTCGAGCTGCTTGCGCGTCACGCCGAACGCCTTCGCGATCGACTTCACGGTGTCGCCGGTGACGACGCGGTAGAACACGCGCCGCTTGCCCTCGGCGACGAAGTTCTTGTCCGGGACCGGCACGATCAGCGGCTCGCCGTCCTTCTGATCGACACCGCTGCCGAGCAGCTTCGACTTCGCCTTCGCCCGGTTCTTCGCGCGCTGCTCCGGCGAGACCCGCGGCACGACCAGCACGGTGCCGCCGGTGACCTCGCTCTCGTGCTCGACGCCGTTCAGCCGGCGGAGCGCGGGACGCGAGATCCCGAAGGTCGTCGCGATGTCCTCGAACCGCTCGCCGTGGGCGACGACGTACGCGTCGTGGTTGTCCCACTCGGTCTGGAGCTCGACGATCCGGCGCTGCGTCTCCGCCTTCGTCCCGACCGGGACGCGCACGACGTAGCCCGCCTCGCCCGGCGGCGTGCGGCCGCGGCGCAGCTGCGGGTTCAGCCGCTTGATCTCGGCGTCGCTGGTGCCGGCCGCGCGCGCGAGGATCGACAGCGGCAGCGACGCGGGGACCGCGACCTCCTCCCACGTCTCGCCCGGCAGGACCTTCAGCTTGTCCATCCCGAACAGCGCGCGGTTGCGGCCGACGATCGCGGTGGCCAGCACCTTCGGCGTGTACAGGCAGGTCTCCCACGGGACCGCGTTCTCGTACTCGCAGAGCTGGTAGTAGTCGTTGGTGTTGTAGCGGGCGATCGAGCGCAGCATCGCGCCGTAGCCGACGTTGAACGCGGCGAGCGCGATGTGCCAGTCGCCGAACCGCTGGTAGAGGTCCGCGAAGTAGTCCATCTGGGCGATCGTCGAGCGCAGCGGATCCTTGCGCTCGTCGACCCAGCGGTCCTGGCGCAGGCCGTAGATCTTCCCGCCCTCGGGCATGAACTGCCACAGTCCCAGCGCGCCCGCGGACGACAGCGTGTTGTTGTCGTACGAGCTCTCGATCATCGCGACGTACATGAGGTCGAGCGGCAGCTTCGCCCTGCGGAGGTGGTCCTCGAGCAGCTTCTTGTAGCGGCCCTGATCGACGAGCCAGCCGGAGATGATCGCGCGGCCGCGCGGGTCGTTCTTGTAGAACACCAGGTAGTCGACCAGCTTCTGCGACCACCTGACCGGGAGGTCGGGCAGCTCGAGCTGATCGAGCCACGGCTGGTCCGGCCGCAGCTCGCTCGGGCGCTTCACGATGCGCGCGGGGCCGGCCTCGAGGCGGCTCGGCGCGGGAGCCCGCTCGTCGAGCCACGGGCTGGCGCCCGGTCGGGGGAACAGCTCGACGTCGATCTCCTTCAGTGTCGCGGCCGGCGTCGCGCAGGTCTCGCCGACCGCGCAGCCGCGCACGGCGCGCCGGCCGTCGAGCTGCTGGGGCAGCACCGGCTCTCCGGCCTGGACCGGCGGTGCGGGTTGCACGCCCGGGGACAGGGTGCTGTCGGCAGGCTGTCCATGCGAGATGCCCACCGCTGCGCAGATGACCAGCGAGGCCAGACCGACGACGCGCATGGAGGGAACATAGGCAGCTCCCCTCGGTTGAACCAAGTTTTCATGGCGCTTTTCAGCCCCGACGGTAAACGGTGCTAGATTGGCGGCAACCCAAGGAGACCCCCATGCCCGGGATGGGCGAACTAGTCGTTATCTTGCTCATCGTGCTCGTCGTGTTCGGCGCCAACAAGCTGCCGGGCATCGGTGACGCGCTGGGCCGCAGCATCAAGAACTTCAAGCGCGCGTCGAAGGTGGAGGACGCCGACGCCGACGACGGCGAGAAGGAGGAGGAGAAGCTGGCGGCGAGCAGCAAGAAGCAGCTCCCCGCGAAGAAGGCGGCGAAGCAGCTCGACGCCGGTTCTGGCGAGGACGAGGGCGAGTGGGAAGAGGTCGTGGTGCGCCGCCGCAAGAAGCCGGCGGGCGGCGAGGGCTGAATCGGCTCAGGCCTGCGGCCGCCTGTGCGCGGCCGCGTGCAGGTCGGCGGCGTGCCGGCGCAGGAGCTCTGGCAGCGCGGGATCCGCGGCGAGCTCGGCGAGCTCCGCGGTGCGCAGCGTGGTGACGATCCGGATCGCGTCGGCGAGCGGCGTGTGCGGATTCATCACGAGCGCGCGCTTCACCGCGTGACGCAGCGACCACCGCGGGTGGGCGGCGAGCTTGGCGAGCGCCTCCGGGACCGCCGGCCGGGTCGAGGCGATCTTGAGGATCTCGGCCTCGGTGACGTGCGGGTTCTCGAGCAGGATCGCGACGACCTCGGGGTGCGGATCGCGGATCAGGAGCAGGAGCTGGTCGCGGCGGTGGGTGCGCGCGAGCGACTTGCGCTCGCCGAGCGTGAGCGGACGACCGGCGGGCTTGAGCGGCCGCTCGGGCGCGAGCTGCTTCTCGCGCAGCCGGGGATCGATCGCGGCGGTCGGGCTGGCGGTCAGGAACAGCCGCGCGATCGCCGCCATCCCGCGCTCGGTCGCGGCGACGTACATCGCCTTCTTGACCTCGTAGGGCAGCGCCGGCTCCGCCGCGGCGTGGGTGATCGCCTCCAGCGCCATCACGCAGTCGGGGTCGTCGACGGTGTGCGCCCGCGTGAGGACGGCCTCCAGCGCCTCGACCCAGGTGACGGGATCGCCCTGCCCGAACGCCTCCACGAGGGCCAGCACCCGCATCCGAGCGTCACGGATGGCCTTGAGGCGCTGGAGCAGCAGGTCCGGACCCACCGCGGACCATTGTGGCACGTTGAGGCGATGGCGCGGTGCGTGATACGGTTGTAATCATTGGAGCGCCGATGCCCGAAACTCGCATCATCAAGCGATACGCGAACCGGAAGCTCTACGATACCGAGCACAGCCGGTACGTCACGCTCGACCAGATCAGCGAGATGATCCGGAACGGCGACGACGTGAAGATCGTCGACAACAAGACCAAGGAAGACCTGACCACGGTCACCCTGGCCCAGATCATCTTCGAGGAAGAGAAGAAGCAGCGCTCGTTCCTCCCGCTCGGGGCGATGCGCAACATCATCCAGTCGGGCGGGGAGTGGTTCGCCGAGGCGCAGCGCCGCGTGCAGTCGATCCTGCCCGGCAGCAAGAAGAAGGGTGACGACGGGCCGGAGGAGGCCGAGGAGGAGGCGCCGCCGCCGGATGACGCCGAGGCGGGCTCCACCGACGAGGCGATGGTCAAGAAGCGCAGCCTCCAGTCACTCCGCGAGTGGATCGATCACTCGAAGCACCGCCTCGAGGAGTGGCAGAAGCAGGTCGATACCAAGATCCGCACGACCATCGACGGCATCTCGCAGGCCGTCACGCCGTGGTCGAGCGTGAACAAGGACGTCCGCGCGCTCGCCGATCGCATCGCCGAGCTCGAGTCGAAGCTCGCCGACCTCGAGCAGCACGAAGCGAAGACCAACGGCGGCTCGTAGCCGCTACGCTCGAAAGCTCGCGACGAGCCGCGCCACGCCGTCGCGCGCCAGCGCGATCGCGTCGGCCTCCGTGACGTCCGCGCCGAGCTCGCGCTCGACGAACAGCGACGCCGTGCCGTGGAGCTGGGCCCACAGCAGGTGGAACACGCGCCGCACGTCCTCCCCCGGGAGCTCCGTCCGGATCCGCGCCTCCACCAGCTCGCGCGCCGCGACGCCGGCGGCCCGGGTCTCGGGGTTCGCCGCGAGATCGAGCTCCGCGACGTGCGCCCCGAGGATCAGCCGGTAGTAGCCGCGCTCCGCGAGCGCGAACCGGATCGACGCCTCGCCGAGGCCGACCAGCCCGGGCGCCGCCGCCGCCATCGCCGCACCGAGCGCGCGGAAGCCCTCGGCCGCCGCCGCGGCCAGCAGCTCGCGCTTGTCCGCGAAGTGGTGGTACGGCGCCGCCTCGCTCACTCCCGCGCGCGCCGCCACCGCCCGCATGGTCACCGCCTCGGGACCGCTGCGCTTGACCAGCGCCGTCGTCGCGCGCAGCAGGGCCGCGCGCAGGTCGCCGTGGTGATAGGCGGCCTTCCTCGCCAAGGTGCTTCACATCTTAACAGCACTAAGATACGATGCAAGTGATGAAGCCAGGACAGGTCATCCAGCTCCACCGCGACGAGCAGATCACGTGCCTCCGCTCCGGCGCCGACGGCGGCAGGTTCGAGTTCGAGATGCGCCTCGGCCCCGGCGTCGACGGGCCGCCGATGCACTCGCACGAGGAGGGCCCCGAGCAGCTCGAGGTGGTCTCCGGTGCCATCGAGCTGATCTTCGGCGACGGAGAGCGGCGCGTCCTCCGCGCCGGCGACAAGCTCGACATCCCGGCGGGGTGCGCACACACGTTCCGGAACCCGTCGAAGCAGGAGCCGCTGATCGCGCGCGGCGCCCACTCGCATCGGTTCGAGCGCTCGATGGATCAGTTCGCCCCCGGAGGACCGAGCTTCACGCGGTTGTGCCGGTACATCGTCGGCGTCGATCCGAAGGTCACGTACATGCACAGCATCGCGGTGCGCTCCGTGATGCGCCTCGTCGCGCTGCTCGGCCGCCTGCGCGGCGTCCAGACCGTCTGACTACTGCAGGTCCTTCTTCAGGACCTCGGTCTGACCGGCCTTGATCATCACGGCGAACGTGAACTTGTCGGCGCCGATCACGAAGGTGATCTTGTGCTTGCCTGGCGCGAGCGGCAGCTGCTTCGCGCTGATCGGAGTCATCATCCCGGTGTCCACGCCGTCGACCAGGATCTTCGCGCTCGGCGTGCTCTGCACCGCCAGGTAGCCCTTGTCCTTGTCGACGTCGGTCGCCGCCGGCTTGGTCTCGGCCGGCTTGGTCGTCGTCGTGGTCTTGGTCTCGGCCGGCTTGGTCGTCGTCGTGGTGGTCTTGGTCTCCGCCGGCTTCGTCGTCGTCGTGGTGGTCTTCGTCTCCGCCGGCTTGGTGACGGTGGCCGTGCCCTTGGTCTCCGCGGGCTTCGTCTCGGCCACCTTGGTCTCGGCCGCCGAGGGCTTGCTCGACGTCTCGGCCGGCTTGGTCTCGGCCGCCGAGGGCTTGCTCGACGTCTCGGCCGGCTTCGCGGTCGTGGTGGTGGTCGTCGTCGTCGACGTCTCCGCGGGCTTCGTCTCCGCGGGCGTCGTGGCCGCGACCGCGGCCGAGCCGGCGGTGGTGCCGGTCGACGCGCCGGCGGCGCTGCCGCTGCCGGTGGTGTTGGTCGCCGGCGCCTCGACCTTCATCGGGCACTCGAGCGGCGTGGTCTTCCCGGCCGCGAGCTTGAGCGCCTGCTCGCACTTCGCGCCGTTCGGCCCGACGAGCTTCACCTTGCGCTCGCCCGCGGTGACCGGGATCTCCTGGTTGTCGGAGACGGTCGCGATCTTCTTGTCGTCGACGAACAGGTCGGCCGACACGCCGGTCGGCAGCGCGAGCCGGATCGTCGCGATCGACGAGGTCGAGGCGCTGCCGTCGCCCCCGCCCGACGAGCCCGAGTCGAGGACGAGGAACTTCACGGCGAGGAAGCCGCCGAGGACGAGCGCGGCGATCGCGACGCCGATCGCGACATCGCGGCCGATCGACGACTTCTTCTTGCCCTCCACGGGCATCGGCTGCTGCTCGAGCGCCGGTGCTCCGGGCACCTGGTAGCCGCCCGACTGGTTGCCGTACTGCGCGGGCATCTGGCCCGACGAGTACGGCGACTGCACGTACTGCGGACCCGACGGATAGCCCTGCCCCGGCGGATACACCGCGGCCTGCTGGCCGCTGACGCGGTACTGCGCGCCGTAGTTGCCGACGGGCGCGGTCATGCCGCCCATCATCGTCTTGCCGCTCGCGTTGCCTCCCGGCGGCGCGACCGCGTTCAACGGCTGCGAGGGCGACTGCGTCGGCATCGTGGTCGGCGTGCCGGCCGGAACGTGCATCGGAGCCGACGGCGCGCCCCCCTGCTGTGCGGCGTAGTAGCCGCCGCCGCCGCCGCCGTAGCCCTGCTGCGCGCCGTAGCCCTGGTCGGGCGTCGACTGCGCGGGCGCGTAGCCGGGGACGACGCTGCCCGGACCCATCGTCCGCGCCGACGGGCTCGCCGTCGGCACGCCGAGGTCGATGTTCAGCGGCATCGCCGCGGGGCGCGTCCCGCTCTGCGGGCCCGCGACCGGGTGCTGCGGCGAAGAGCCCTGCGGCGCCGGCATCGACACCACCGGGCCGTCGACCGCGCTCGCGAGCGCGGCGGCCGCGCGCGCCGACGGTTGGATCGGAGACGGCAGCGCGCCCGCGCCCACGCCGGGCATCGAGGACGCGGCCAGCGGCGCCGCGAGCGGCGGCTGGCCGGCGGTGGGAGCCCGGCCCGGCGGCGGCTTGGGCGGCCGCGACGGCGCGGCGGATGCGGCGAGCGCCGGGGCCGGCGTGCGGCCCGCTGACGGCACCGGGGCGAGCGGCGGCGGCGTGGTGATCGCCCCGGGCTTGCCCTGCCCCTGCGCCTGACCATCGAGCTCGCCGAAGATCTCCGTCGGCGCTTCCTCGCCGAAGTCACCGTCGTCGTCCCGGGAGGCCTGGCTGCTCGCCCGCTTGCCGCTCTTCGCCCCCATCTCGGGCGCGGCGTTCGCGGCGACCGCCTGCTCGAGGTCGTCGAAGCTCGGCGAGCCGAGCATCGTCGCATCGCCCTCCGGCTGTCCCGCCTCGCCGAGGTGCTCGACGACGTCGAGCTTCGCCTCTGCCGACGGCACGCCCGCGATCAGGCCATCGCGGCCGACGCGCTTGTACTGCTCGAGCAGCTGGCGCTCCTTGTCGATCTCGCCGGCGAACACCTCCTTGAGCCAGCCCGAGAGCGACTTCGCCGTGAACACGACGTCCTGGCCCATCAGGTACTGCTGGAGGTCAGCGAGCATCTCGCTGCACCACTGGTAGCGATCGTCGACGTCCTTCGCGAGCGCCTTCAGGATCACCCGCTCGATCGCCTCGGGGATGTTCGGGTTGAGATCGCGCGGATTGCGGATGTCGACGTTGCGAACCTTCTCGAGCGTCGAGAAGTCGGTCTCGCCCTGGAACAGGCGCTCCCCCGTGAGGCACTCGTAGAGCATCGTGCCGAGGGCGAAGATGTCGCTGCGGCGGTCGAGCGGCAGCCCGCGCACCTGCTCGGGCGACATGTACCCGAACTTGCCCTTGAGCACGCCGGCCATCGTGCGCGAGTTGCGGCTCGTCGCCTTCGCGATGCCGAAGTCGATGACCTTGACCTCGCCCTCGTACGACACCAGCACGTTCTGCGGCGAGCAGTCGCGGTGCACGATCTCGAGCGGACGCCCGAGCGGATCGCGCTTGCGGTGCGCGTAGTCGAGCCCCTCGAGGACCTTCGCGATGACGAAGCACGCCATCGGGACCGGCATCACCTGCTTCTGCTTGCGGACCCGGTTCTGGATCTGGAGCAGATCCTTGCCCCAGATGTACTCCATCGCGATGAAGTGCGAGCCGTCGATCCGGCCGAGCTCGAAGATCTGGCAGATGTTCGCGTGAGCGAGCTGGCCCGCGATCTTCGCCTCATCGATGAACATCTTGATGAAGTCGCGGTCCTCGCCCATCGTGGGGAGGATCCGCTTGATCGCGATGATCTTCTCGAAGCCCTCGACGCCGTAGCTCTTGGCCTTGAAGACCTCCGCCATCCCGCCGACGCTGATCCGGTCGAGCAGGAGGTATTTCCCAAAGGGGACGGGCTGCCTCACTCCGACCGCAATCGTAGCTGGTCCCTGTTCGCGATCACAACGAAGAAGGGGCCTATATGCCTCGGGCAGCGGACCACGCGGCGCACACTACACACGTGTCCCGTGGTTTCACGCCCCGGGCCTTCCGCCCCCAAGACACATGTAGGTGGTCAGAAAGATCCGGCGATCCCGAACAGCGACTCGCCCTTCGCCGTGGTCGACACGAAGGGTTGCACCGTCTCGCGTGATCTCCGTCGGTAGTTCTTCACACCGTCGTACACACCGTATGCGTAGGTCAGGATCGCACCGACGCCGCCGATCAGGTTCACCGCCCGCCACGTCGGCGCACTGCCGTAGTGATCCCCGCCGTCGTCGCAGGTCTGGCTCGAGCCACCCTCGCCGGACACCCGCGTGCAGTAGCGCGCGAGGACGACCGCGCTCGTCAGGTTCGCGGCGAGGAACACGCCGAGCGCGCCGCCGATCACCCACGCCTTGGTCGTGTCGCCGTTCTGCCACTGCGCGACCGGCGGCAGGATCGCGAGCACCCAGTACCGCTTCTTGATCTTCGGCCGCTTCGCCCGCAGCTCGGGGCTGTGCTTCGCCTTCACGTCGTTGAAGAACGTGATCACGTCGGGCGGGTACAGCGCGGGATCGAGCTGGCCGTCCAGATCGATCGAGATGTACGCGACGAAGTGGTTCTCGGCGTCGACCCGCCGGCCCTGGAAGAACGCCGCGAGGCCCGCGAGCCGGTGCGCCTCCGCGAGATCCGCCGGCGGCAGCTGACCGCGCAGCAGCGGATCGACGAGCTGGCTGACCGCGAGCCAGTCGCCCGCCATCGCGGCCGCGTTGCCGTCGCGCAGCGCGTCCGCGGGAGTCGCCGCGGCCGGTGCCACGTGCGGCGGAGCGTACGTCTGCGCGTGCGCGACGCTCGCCGCGAGCGCCAGCACGACGAAGCTCCACGGCCTCACCGCCACCCGGCCACCGCCCGGCGCATGTGCGGCCGCAGGATGTCGAGCACCTCGCGCGCGGTGCGCGTCGCGAGCGCGGCGGGCGCGATGCCCTTGTCACCGAGCACGCTGTCGGTGACGACGACGCGATCGAACAGCACGGTGCCGCCGTTCGTGATCTTCGCGCGGACGCGCGCCCGCGCGTACGGGATCGCGTCGTTCGTCGCCGCGTATCGCTTCACCACGAGCGCGAGCTGGAGCCCCGGGCCCGCGTCCGCGATGGCGTCGTTGCGCTTCGCGGCCCACGGCTTCGCCGCCGCGGCGAGCGCGTCGCGCAGCAGCGGGTCACCGTTCGGCGCGAGCGCGAGCACCAGCGGCCGCGGGGCATCGGGCTTCACCACGGCGACGTTCGGGCGCTGGACCGGCGCCCCCTGCTTGGTCGTCGCGACCGTCGCGGCGGAGATCCTCCGGAGCTCGTCGCGGACGACCGGCAGGAGCGCCGCGGACAGCTCGACCGCCGCCTTGTCGATGTTCGGCAGGCCCTGCGCGGTCGCCGTCGGCTTCGTCGGCAGGATCGCTCCATCGACCGGGTTTCGCACCCGCAGCGACAGCACGACCGCGTCGCCCTTGCCGGCGATCGTGCCGTCGACGACGAGCCACGCCCGGTCGGGCACCGCCATCCTCGGGCCGACGACGACGACGTCGATGCCGCCGGCGACCAGGGCACGCGCGATCTCGCTCGCGACCGGCTGGCCGTAGATCGCGAGCCTGGCGTCCGCGTCGAGCGGCAACAGCGCGACGGCGCCCAGCGGCGGCTCGTCCGCGCGCGCACGCCCCGCCCCGGCCGCGAGCGCGAGCAGGACGAGGAGGCAGATCCGGGTCATCGGCGGATCCTACATCGCGCCGGGGTCGGGCACCGCGAGCGAGAACGCACCATGCGGATCCGACGCCGTCTCGGCGATCGGCCGGAGCTTGTCGAGCCCGGTGCACGCGTCGCACAGGATCTGCACCGACGCGCCGACCACCGGGTTCGTGCTGCCCGACACCGTCAGGTCGCCGGTGATGTAGACCGCGGCCGGGAGCTGGTACGTCGCGGCGACCTGCGCGGTGTCCCGCTCGACGAGCGGCGCGCGCACGCCCGCCGGATCGCTCCAGCGCACGTCGAACCGCGCACCCGCCGGCACCGAGCCGGCGATGAGGCCGTTGGCGGTCGCGGTGAAGTGCAGCGCCGGGGCGCCCGCGAGCGCGAGCGCCCCGGTCGGCACGAGGTCGAGCATCGCGCCGGGGACCGGATCGGTGCCCGCGCGCGCGGCGGTCGAGAACGCGGCCGGCGCCGGCGCATCGATCTGCGCCGGCACGCCGCCGGTGAGGTCCGCGGCTCCGACGGCGAGATCGCCCGGCGCGACGGTGGTGACGGCGAACAGCGGGCCGGCCGGCACGAGCTGCGACGGCAGCGCGCCGGCGGCGTCGGTCGTCGTCGAGATCCGGAGGTAGCCGGTCGCCGTGGCGGCCGTGCCGGCGGTGACCGTCCCGGCCGCCGCGATCGTGCCGACGATCGCGACCTTCTTGCCGGCCTGCGCGACGCCCGCCCGCCGCACGGGCACGCCGGCGAGGTCGCGCAGCGTGAGCTGCGTGAAGTTGACGTCGATCGGGACGCCGACGTCGAACATGCCCGTCGCCTCGAGCCGCGGCAGCCCGCTCGCCGCGGGCGGCGTGATCTCGATCTTGATCGTCGCGCCGCTCACCGGCACGCCGAGCGTGGTGAACCCGCCCTGCGCATCGGTGGTCGCGAGCGTCGTCGGGACGCCGTCGATCGTCAGCTGCACCTTCGCGTTGCCGATCCGCGTCGCGCCCCGGCGCACCGTGCCGGTCAGCGACATGCCGCCGCCGAGCGCGATCAGCGTGCTCGACGGCGTGTACGACAGGCGCTGTGGCGCGTGGCCCGCGATCATCGGCACCACCGTGACCTCGTGCGGCTGGTCGAGCAGGCGCGCGCTGAACGATCCGGTGCCCGTCGTGAACGTCTCGACCATCGCACCGGCCATGCCGA
Source organism: Myxococcales bacterium (assembly GCA_016794545.1). GTDB lineage: Bacteria > Myxococcota_A > Polyangia > Haliangiales > Haliangiaceae > JABFXX01. The sequence goes on along the minus strand of JAEUJX010000085.1, from coordinate 6,116 downwards.
GCGGCCGGAACTGGAGGTACGCCGGGACCGGCGTGCTGCCGCTGCGCACCTGGCCCGCCGCCATCACGCCCGGCTCGAGCACGACCGCCCCCAGGTCGAAGTCCATCGCGTTGCGGATCGTCAGCGGGCGATCGATGGGCGGCGCACCCGCGCTCGCCGGTGGCGTCACGTGGAGCCGCGCCTTCATGCCGTTCAGGTCGTTCAGGACGTTCACCGTCGCCTTGCCCTGCGGGCAGAAGCCGCCCGACGACGGCGACACGTCGAGCGTGACGTCGTACGCGCCGGACTCGGTCGCGAGGAACGTGATCTCCGAGGAGTCCGACTGCGCGTCGTCGTAGGGGACGATCGTGCCGCCCTTGGTCACGCTCCACGCGTACGTGGGCGTGCCGAAGGCGTTCGACACGGTGCTGACGACGCGGACCTCGCTGTCGGGCCCGGCGAGCGGCTGGGCGGGCGTGTACGACAGGGTGACGGCGCAGGCGTCGTCGTCGCCGGCGCCGACGTCGCCCGCGCAGCCGACGAGCAGGAGGCCGATCAGGGCGAGCAGCGGCTTCATCGGACCTCCACCCGCCAGGTCTGGCGCTGGATGCAGCTCGGCATCGAGATGGTCGAGCAGGTCGCCTCGCCGTCGGGGCAGCCGACCGGCGTGAGCTGGCGGTCGTAGATCTCGACGCGGACCTCGACGATGTCGCCCGGCGTGAACGTCGCCGGATCGAGCTGGAACGAGCTCGCGGTCGCGCCGGAGACCGGCACGTGCGTCGCCGCGCCCGGCGCCTTCTGCGACCACTGGAACCGGGTGACGCCGAGCGAGGAGTCATCGGTCTGCGGCGGCCACACGTCGAGGTCGTCGAGCACCACCGGCACCCGGAACAGCGTCGTGTCGGTGATCGGCAGCGCGGCGCCCGCCGGCGGCACGATCGGCGCGACCTGCGCGATGCACGGCGGCGGCGGCGCGACGACCGAGAGCATCAGGCTCTTCGTCGTCTGCTGGTCGAGCGGGTCGGTGGCGGTGACGCGGATCTCCCAGTCGCCGATCGCCTTCGGCGTGAACTTCTTCGCGAACGTCCGGTGCGCCGGATCGTTCGGGTTCTGCGTGAACATCTCGTCGGTGAGGTCGTGCTGGACCTGCGCCGGCGCGAACACCTCCCACGTCGGCATGCCGAGCGCTGCCGGCCCGTCGTCGAGATCACCGACGGTCGCGTAGAGGATCACCGGGCGGTCCGGCGTCAGGATGAACGTGCCCTTGCGCGCGAGCTCGAGGCTCGGCGGACGGTCGAGCGCGACGATCACGAGCTCCTGCGACGGCTTCGCGGTCGCGCCGAGGTCATCCTGCGCGTCGAGCACGACGCGGACGTTCCGGACCGGGACGGCGACGTCCTCGCGGAGCAGCGGGACGTCGAACTCGGCGTGATCGAGCACCGCCTGCGTGTAGAACGGCTCGCGATCGCAATCGGCACCACCGGCGCCCTCGGTGCACGCATACGCGCGCCAGGTGAAGCGCACCACGTGGTCCTCGGGGTCGTCGGCGGAGGCGGTCAGCTCCACGCGGTCGCCGCGGTAGACCTGGTTGCCCATCGCGTTGATCGAGATGCCCGGCCGCTGGTTGATCTCCTCGACGTAGAAGCAGCCGGCCGCCGCAGAAGCCGCGAGGAGGGCCGAGGTGATCGCGAGGCGGGTCACGTTATCTCGTTGTGCTGCAACCGCCCTGCCACGCGCAAGTGCTGGAATCACGATGGGACCGGTCGCGGATCGCGACAGCGATGTCCTGGATCCGAGGATCGGACCCAAGTCACGGATAGCAATCGAGTGTCGGGCTCGTGCGGAGGCGGCACGGCCGGGTGAAGGTGAGGCTTCGCTCCGCGCCGCCGGCCTTCACGCGCAGGTAGCCCTTGAGCTTGACCTTGGTCCCGGCCTGGTAGGCGACGCCATCGATCGTCGCATCGACCTCGATCGACACGTCGACCGGCTGGATCAGATCGCCGCGCGCGTCTGCCCTGCCACCCGCCGGCACCTCGACCGTCCTCGTCCACGCGCGGTCCGTGCCGGTCTGCGCGCAGACCACGGTGTGCGGGCCGGGCTCGACGCTGATGCTCAGCGACTGGCCGAGTCGGAGCTGGCCCTTGGTCTGCCCATCGACGGTGACATCGCACCACGAGTCCGCGCGTACGACGATCGTGCCCTTCGCCGCCGGCGCGGCATCGACGGGGAGCAGCGGCGCGGCGTCGAACTGCGGCGCCGCGACCGCGGCGTCGATCGCGCCCATCGCGGTCACGCCGGCGTCCTTCTTCGGCGGCGGGCGCGTCACCGCGGCGTCGGGCGGCGGTGTCGCCGCGTCGATGCCGCCGGCGTCGACGTCGCCGGCCGCCGCGTCGATGTCGCCGGGCGCCGTGTCGATCGGCTGCGGCGCGCCGTCGAGCGCGAGCGCGGCGTCGGACACCATCGCGAGCGCGGCGGCATCCGCCGGCGCCTCGGCCGACGAGCCGAGCAAGCGATACGCCGCGAACCCGCCGCCGCCACCGACGAGCAGCACCGCGGCGCCGATCGCGATCAGCCTGTTGCGGCGGCTCGCGCGATCGCCCTCCGCGACGCGGGCGATCAGCGACGTCACCGCCGGATCCGCCGGCGCGAGCGAGCCCGCGCGGTCCGCGAGCGCCAGCGCGCGCGGCAGCTTGCCTTCGGACAGCGCCTGCTTCGCGGCGGCGACCGTGCCCGCGACGACCTTGGGCGTCTTCTCCGTCACGTACTTCTCGGGATCCGCGAAGTACGCCGCGAGCTCGTCGGCGGGCTCGCCGAGACCACCGGCGGCCGCGATCGCGCGCAGCTCGGTCGCCGTCGCCGCCGCCGTCGCGATGCGCGCTTCGGGCTCCACGGCCATCAGCCGCTCGATCACGCGCGACAGATCCGGCCCGACGGCGGGCCGCTTCTTCACGGCCGGCGTCGCCGAGCCCGACGCGATCTGCGCCAGCACCTTCGCCGGGCTGCCGCCGTACGGCAGCGTCCCCGTCGCGAGCTGGTAGAGCGTGGCGCCGAGCGAGTACAGGTCGCTCTTCGCGGTCGCGGTGTCGCCGCTCGCCTGCTCCGGGCTCATGTACGCGGGCGTGCCGAGCACCGCCCCGGTCTTCGTCACGAGCGAGTCCTCGGTCTCGAGCCGCGCGACGCCGAAGTCGGTGAGCAAGATGCGCCCGCCGGGGGCGATCATCACGTTCGCCGGCTTCATGTCGCGATGGACGATGCTCGCCTTGTGCGCGGCGGCGAGCGCGTCGGCGAGCAGCGCACCGACGCACGCCGCGACCTCGGGGAACATCGGCCCGCGCTGCTCGATCTCGGCGAGCAGCGAGCGCCCGCGGATCATCTCCATCACGATGTACGGCGGGTCGTCGCCCTCGGCGCCGCCGACGTCGTAGATGCGCAGGATGTTCGCGTGCTCGAGCCCGGCGGCCGCGCGCGCCTCGCGGTGGAACCGGCGCACGACCTCCTCGCGGCGCGCGAGGTGCGGGAACAGGACCTTCACCGCGACGTCGCGGCGCAGCTGCGTGTCGCGCGCCTTGAACACCGTCGCCATGCCGCCCTCGCCGAGCTCCTCGCCGAGCTCGTAGCGCCCGAGCGTGTCGCCGGAGCGGACGCCGCGCGGGCCGCGGCCCGTGGTCTTCGACGGTGCGGTGGCGCTCGCGTGCCCACCGGCCGACGCATGAGTATCCGCGACGGCGGGATCCGTGTCGTCGGGGTCGCCCGCCACGCTCAGCTGGGCTGCCAGCGGACGTGGCCGGTCTTGCCGGCGGCCTTCGCCGCCTTCATCGCGCGGCCGAGGCGGCGGCCGAGCTCGTCGGCGCCGTTGTTCAGCGTGAGGCCTTCGGTGCTCGCGATCGCCGCGACGAGGTGCAGCGACGACGGATCTCCCGGGAACGTCGAGCGCTTGGTGTCGAACTGCTTCTCGGAGAGCTCGAGGAACCGCTCGACGTGCTCGGGCGCGATCACCGAGAGGAAGTCCGAGCCGCCGATGTGCCCGACGAACGCACCGCCGCCCGACGCCTGGCGGGCGGCATCGAGCAGCCACAGGCCCAGGCTGCGCACGGTGTCCTCCGACATCACGATGCCGACGGTGTCGGCATACGAGTCGAAGTTCAGGATGTCGATGTGCACGGCGACCGTGGGCTTGCCGCTCTTCAGCGCGCCCTCGATCTCCTCGTCGACCGCGCGCGAGCCCGGCAGGTTCGTCGTGGGGTTGCGGTCGCGCTCGCGGCGCGCCGAGCGGATCAGCGCCTTCACGCGGGCGCCCATCTCGCGGAGGTCGAACGGCTTGGACATGTACGCATCGGCGCCGGCCTCGAGGCCCTGCACCTGGTCGTCGATGCCCGCGAGCGCCGTCAGCATCAGGATCGGCGTGCGCGACCACATCACGTCCGCCTTGAGCCGGCGGGCGACCTCGAGCCCGTCGACCCGCGGCATCATCACGTCGAGGACGAGCAGGTCGGGATCGTGGGCCTTGACGAGCTTCAGGGCCTCGTCGCCGTCGCGGGCGCGAAGGCACAAGAATCCCGCATCGCCGAGCGCCATGTTGACCATGTGCGCGATGGCGTCGTCGTCCTCGGCGATCACGATCTTCTTGAGAAGCATCGGACTAGCCCGTGTGATACCGCTGATCTAGAGACCGCGTCAATGAAACCCAGGCCAAGCCGCCGTACCGGCCTCGACCCGCGCGTGGAGACCTCCCGCCTCGACAACGGGCTTGGAGTGACCACGGTCACCCTGCCCCACCTGCACACGGCGGTCGTGGCGCTGTTCGTGAAGGTCGGGGCGCGGTTCGAGACGCCCAAGGACAACGGTCTGTCCCACTTCGTGGAGCACATGCTGTTCCGCGGGACCGAGCGGTTTCCATCGTCACTGGATCTCAACACGGCCGTCGAGCGCCTCGGCTCGACGCTGCACGCCGAGACCGGCCGCGACTACACGATGTTCCAGCTCGCGCTCGAGCCGGAGCACGTCCCGGCGGCGATCGACGTGCTGGGCGAGCTCATGTCCTCGCCGCGGTTCGCCGACATCGAGCTCGAGCGCACGCTGATCCTCGAGGAGATCAACGAGGACTACGACGAGGACGACGTCGAGATCAACGCGGACGACATCGCCCGCGGGCTGGTGTTCGGCGCGCACCCGCTCGGCCAGCGCATCATCGGCCCGCGCGCGAACGTCGCCCGGTTCGCGGCCACGGACGTCCGCCGGCACTTCAAGGCGTTCTACGGCGCGAGGAACGCGAACCTGTGCGTGGCCGGTCCCGTCGACCACGGGCCGGTCGTCGACGTCGCGGCGAAGGCGCTGTCGCGGATGCCGCCCGGCAAGCGCGCCGAGGCGCCCCCCGCCCCGCCGCCGCGCCGCGGCCCGGCGGTGAAGACCGTGCCCGACGCGGGCTCGCAGACCTCGCTGTCGGTGCTGTTCCGCGGGGTGCCGGAGCTCGATCCGGCGTACGTCGCGCTCGTCACGCTGCTGCGCATCCTCGACGACGGCATGTCGACGCGCCTGCACTACACGCTCGCCGACCAGAAGGGCCTGGCCTACTCGATCCACGCGGCGATCGAGCCGCTCGCCGACGTGTCGCTGTTCGAGGTCACCGGCGCGACCGCGAACGCGAAGGTGCCGACGCTGGTCGGCGAGCTGCTCGGCGTGCTCGACGGCCTGCGCCAGGGCCGGATCACCGAGGACGAGCTCGCGAAGGCGCGCGTGCGCTATCGCTACGAGACGCTCGCCTCGCTCGACGACGCCGCCGCGATGGCGGGCTGGTTCGGCGGCACCGCGCTGTACTTCGAGCCGCCGAAGCTCTCGGAGCGCCTCGCCCAGCTGAGCGCCGTCACGATCGACCGGCTCGTCGAGGTCGCGCGCGCGGTGCTCGCGCCCGAGCGCCTCTCGCTCGCGGCGGTCGGCGCGCTCACCAAGCCGAAGGTCAAGGAGCTCGAGAAGACCGTCGGCCAGTGGCGCTGAGCGCGTCAGCTCGTCTCGCGGCGAGCCATGGCGTCACTCGGAGCCCACGAAGGCGGCGAGCTGCTTGTCGGACTCGGCCACCAGATGCGTAGTGTCGGTGCCGCTCTGGAGGCCGCGCGCGCGCGCGAGCGACGTGATCACGAGGT
>JAEUJX010000076.1 GCA_016794545.1 Myxococcales bacterium | reverse complement strand
CGCGGCTGGATCTCGGAGCTCGCGGACGCGCCCGGCGGCAAGGACATGCCGCTCGCGCTCAGCTACTTCGAGAAGGGCTGCGACCTGAACCACTACGAGGCGTGCTGGGCCGCGGGCGACCTCTACCAGCTCGGCGCGGGTGCGCCGAAGAACCTCCAGAAGGCGCGCGCCCTGCTCGAGAAGGGCTGCAACGGCAAGCACCAGAAGGCGTGCGACGTGCTCGCCACGCTGCCGCCCGCCGAGGCGAACACGTTCAAGAAGGGCAACACCGGCCTCGGCGGCGTGAAGAAGTGAACCGCTAGCCAGCTAGAGGACGCGGAGGTGCGACGCCTCCGCGATCGTCAGGTTCATGTACTTGCCCTGCACGAGCTGCGGCGTCGCCTGCACCTCGAGGACCCTGCCCTTCCAGGTCCCCGGCGCCGCCTTGCCCGCGAGCTGCTTCCACACCGCGACGGGGACGAGCACCGACAGCATCTCGTAGTGCCCGTTCTTGCTCGTGCCGATCTGCAGGAACGCGGTCGCGCTGTTCATCATCCCGCCGTAGGAGACGGTGCCGCGCACGAGGCTCGGCACGCCGACGGCCGCCGCGATCGCGCGGTCATCGCTCGCGTCGAGCGCGCGCAGCGCGAGCGTCGTGAAGCTCCAGGTCCACGACCGCGCCTTGCCCTTCCACGTCGCGTCGATCGTCACGGTGTACGTCGTGCTGGGCGAGAGCACGCGCCTGGGGATCACGCTGATCACGCCGTACTGACCGAACGACGTCGCAGGGTGCTCGGGGTCCGAGAGGTGGAACGGCACCTTCGCGCCGCTGCCATCGACGAGCGACGCGCGCACGCCGGTGACCTCGTCGAACGCGCCGACCTGGAGCGTGATCGGGTAGCCGCCCTTGCCGTTGTTGGGGATCGGGTTCGGGATCTCGTTGCCGTACTCGAGCGGCACGTCGGTCTGATCGGCCGCCGGATACCTCACGGGCCAGCCGTCGCTCTTGCCCGCCTTGCCGAACATCAGCGCCGCCATGAGCGAGCCATCGGGCAGCGCGGCGTAGCCGACGCCGATCACGGAGAGGCCCGGATCCATCATCGGCCGGCGGTGATAGATGCCGGCCATCCAGCCATCGATCGCGACGCTCAGGTTCGAGACGCCGGGGAACAGATCCGCCGCCTTCGCACACGCCGCACCCGCGGGAGTCGCGCCCGGGAGCTCCGGCCGCTGCGTGTGCGCGTTGAGCCCCGCCATCGCGTCGGTGCCGCGGTTCTGCAGCATGTACCGCGCGTGCTCCATGCAGCCCTTGCTCATCGCGCGATCGAGCTTCACCGCGCCGAGCCCGGCGGCCGCGCGATACGCGTTCACGCGCGCGAGCGCCTGCTGCTCGGGGGATGGCTCCGCGGCCGCGACGCCGACGCCGAGCAGGATCACGAGCGCCAGTCGACCCATCACGTCACTGTAAGACGCCCCCTGCGCCGGCGCATTCACCACGGGCGCCGCGGCGGGGAATGCGGGCGCGCCGGATCGCGTATCAGCACTCGGACACGCGAGCTGCCGTGCCGCATTTTGCGGCAGATGCCCCGTGGTTCCGTTCGGATAGGATGCGCGCGCCGTAATGCCTGGTCAGGGTCGCCTCGGGGACAAAGGGCAGGTCCCGATCGATACGCACGGGTGTCCCGCTTGTCCTCATCCGGCGGTCGGCCCGGCGATCGTCGGCTCGCCGGACGTGATGTGCAACAAGCGCCCCGCCCTGCGGGTCGGCGACAAGGGCATCCACGCCCCGTGCTGCGGCCCGAACACGTGGACCGCGACGAAGGGCGCGTCGACCGTGTTCATCAACGGCAAGGCCGCGCACCGCATGCTCGACGAGCAGCAGCACTGCGGTGGCAAGGGCATGCTGATCGAAGGCTCGACGAACGTGATCGTCGAGGAGGGTGGTGGCGGTGGTGGCGGCGGCGCCGGCGGCGGCGGCAGCGGCGGAGCGGGAGGCGGCGGCGCCGGCGGCCGCGCGGGCGCGAGCGGAGGCGGCGCTGGCGGTGGCGGTGGTCCCGGATCGTCGACGAGCGGCGGCGGTGGCAGCGGCAGCGGCGGCACGACGCCCGGCTCCTCCACACCCGGCGGCGGCAGCGCCGGCCCCGGGGCGCAGCCCGGCGGCAACCAGGACATCCCCGACACGCCGATCGAGCCCGACGAGATCGAGGTCCGCGTGGTCAGTGCCGCGGGCAAGCCGGTCGACGGTGCGCGCTACGAGCTCACGATGCCGGATGGCTCCGTGCGCTCCGGCTTCGCGGACGCGACCGGCATCATCAGGCTGACGCGGCTCACGCAGCGCGGCGAGTGCACGATCGTGTTCCCCGACGTCGACGACGAGGCCCGCCCGTCATGACGATCAAGTACGAGCCGGGAGGCGTGAAGGTCCGGATCGGCCAGGCTCAGGTGGTCGAGCTTCCGCCGCGCGTGTTCCGCGCCCGGCTCAGCTGCATCCACTTCGACACCGACAAGTCGTTCATGCTGCCGATGTCTCTGCCGGGGATCCGCAACATCAAGAGCTACTACGACCAGCACCCCGGGCTGACCGTCCTCGTCAACGGTCACACGGATCGCGTCGGGCAACCGGCCTGGAACCTGGACCTCTCCGTCGAGCGCGCGAAGTCGATCGCGGCGTATCTGACGAGCTCCGTCGACGACTGGATGCCCTGGTACAGCTCGGGCATCGCATCGAAGCGCTGGTCGTATCGCGAGGATCAGCACATGCTGAGCACCGTCACGGACGCGAGCGGGGCGCCGTACTACGCGGGGCCGATCGACGGCGTGAACAGCCCCGCGACGCAGGATGCCGCCCGGCAGTTCCAGACGGACAACGGCCTCGCGGTCGACGGCTTCCTCGGGCCCGAGACGCGCCGCGCGCTCGTCACGAAGTACATGGAGCTCGAGGGCACGACCCTGCCGGCGACCGCCACGCTCGTCACGCACGGCTGCGGCGAGGCGCACCCGATCGATCAGACCGAGGCCGCGGACGAAGACAATCGCCGCGTCGAGATCTTCCTGTTCGACGGGCCGATCGATCCCCCGGTGCAGGATCCGTGTCCGTCCCCGTCAGGGTGCACGTCGTACGAGCAGTGGAAGGGCCGCGCGCGCGACAACATCGACCTGTGTCAGCCGGTCACGCTCATGGCGCCGCGCTGGGAGGCGCCGGATGATCCCGAGGCCGACGAGCTGGCGATGGTGCTGTTCGACGCGCGCCGCGACGTCTGCGCGAACCGGCCGGCGACCGTGATCGCCGGCGACAAGCGCATCTTCGGCGTCACCGACTCCGGGGGCGTGTTGCGCGTCCCCGTGCCGCCGGGCGCCAAGGAGGTCAAGGTGCGCTACACCCCGAACGACACCTCGACCACCGTCGAGCTCGCCGTGAAGCTCGGCCTCGGGCCGGTCTCCGACGACGCGGCCGCGAAGGACCGGCTGACGAACCTCGGCTACGCCCCCGAGGCGGACCTGCAGACCGCGGTGTACCGGTTCCAGATCGACTTCGAGGTCGAGCCCGCGTCCGGCGAGCTCGACGCCACCACCCGCGCACGTCTCGCGCAGGTCCACGACGAGGTGAGCTGATGGGCAAGACCAGCGCCGGGGCCGGGCCCAAGCAGGTCGGAGCGTGCGTGAGCTTCTTCGTCGGCACACCCGACAACGAGGAGCAGCTCGCGCTCGCACGCACCTGGGCCGCGGGGATCGTCGACGCCGTCGGTGATGCGGCACGCGCGCAGCTCGGCATGCTCGTGTCGATCAGCGCGCTGCTCAACCAGCTGCGGCTCATGCAGGACGTGATCTACAAGAACCCGCCCGGCGCGCCGATCGCCGCGCTCGGCAAGCTCAACCAGCCCACGATCGTGCTGCTCACGCACGCGCTGCCTGCGAGCACGGTCGCGTCGCAAGCGATCCTGCTGTACGGCGCGGAGGGTGGTGCGGGCTCGGTGTTGATCACCGCCGCCCAGCTCGACCAGATGTCCCTGAAAGAGGTCAAGGATCCCCTGAAGCGGAAGGCGGTGGTCGCGCCCGCCAACGCCGACGCGCAGACCAAGGAGACCGCCTTCTTCATCGACTTCCTGCGGCGCTCCGACTACGTCGCGCTCTACCTGTGCACCGTGGGCAAGGGCCGTCGCGTCAACGAGCTCGCGGCCAAGCTCGCGACGCTGTCCGATCTCACGGTGTACTGGAACGAGAATCCGCTCGTGCTGAGCGCGAGCGGGCCGCCGGCGGTGAAGGACAGCGCGGGTAGCATCGTCGACGGCACGGAGTACCAGGGCACCAATCCCGTCAAGCTGAACGCCGCCGACCAGAACGGCTTCCTGCCTGGATCGGAGAGCCGCGCATGAGTCACAAGATCGATCGCGCACATCCGGGCGAGCAGGTCGAGCTCGCGGTCGAGGTCGACAACGGCGACGGTCTCGGCGTGATGTTCTCGATCCAGACCGCCGAGGGCGAGGTGCTGGACACGGTCAGCGCGACCGTCGCCAAGGGCTCCGCGCGCGGCAGCTGGAAGGTCGACGCGAAGGACAAGCAGCTGCCGCTCGACGTCACCTTCCGCGCCAGCGCGGGCGGCTCGAGCGTGCAGTCGGGCTCCCTGCGGATCGAGCCGCCGGGCACGATCAGCACGCCGGCGTGGATCCTCCTCGCCGCCGATGGTCCGAGCTCGTCCGGCGGCGAGCTGACCCTGCTCGACGCGCACGACGGCCTCGTCGCCGGTCAGCACCCCGAGGCGCGCATCCCGTACCGCGGCCTGCGTCCGGGTGACGAGGTCGGGCTGCTCGTCGACGTGAACGCGCCGGATGGCGGCCCGCTGGTGGGGAACTTCGATCTCACGTTCGAGCTCCACAAGGAGCAGACCGCGGGCAAGGACGACTACGCGCTCGTGAAGACCTACACGCGCGCGCTGAGCGCACCCGAGGGTGTCACGCAGGTCGCGGCGCGCTGGACGATGGACGCGACCGGGCTCGCGCCGCCGTACCACTTCCGCTTCGTCGTCAGCTGGAAGCGGCGTCCCGGCGAGCAGAGCACGCCGGCCGACCACAAGAGCCCGCTCACCTCCGTGCCCGCATGACCCTCAAGCGCCCCCACGTCACCGTCACGCTCGAAGACCACCAGGCGGATCTGCACGACCTCGCGAAGGAGCAGAAGCGCGGCTGGGCCGTGCACGAGATCGTGCTGGACGAGGACACGACGAAGGAGAGGGACGCGGCGAACGTCCTTCCGGCCACCGGTTCGATCCAGCCCGCGGTGGCCTCCGCGGACCTCGTGACCATCGGGAAGGCCGCGTACACGGTCAAGGAGGTGCGCCGCGCCGGTCCGCACTTCGCGCCGATCCACTGGAAGCTGACACCGCCCGACGCGAAGGTCACGGACGGCAACACCACGACGGTGAAGGTCCACGGCCGCGCGCGCCTGTCGGCCTGGTGCGAGGCGACGAGCTTCTACAACGCCGCGGACCCGAAGGCGGCCGACAAGATCGCGCCGAGGTGGCGCGACAAGATCTTCAAGGGCCTCGACGACATGACCGTGCTGGTCACGGTGTTCAACAAGGAGGACAGCGACGACAGCGACTGGGCGGAGAACTACCTCTCTAACAACCCGCAGGATCGCGAGGAGTTCCTGCGGCAGTTCATCCGGTTCATGCACAAGCAGGACGTCCAGGTGTTCGTCGGCGTGTTCGCCGACACCGGCGTGCCGGGTCCGAGCAAGAAGCTCGGCGATCGCTTCACGCGCTGGCTGCGCAAGAAGGTCAAGGGCCAGACCGGACCGCTGAAGCCACTGTTCGAGGAGCACGCGCGGTTGCTGCTGAAGTTCTTCGACGACAAGGGCCTCGACATCGATGGCATCTCCTACGACCACGAGATCTTCTCGTCGAGCGAGACGAAGAACAACACGACCGTGAACTGGCAGGGCCTCGGCGAGAAGGATCGCCCGGCCGTCGAGGCGCTCTACCAGGCGGTGGCCGACGAGTGCGCGAAGAAGGGCCGCTACGTCGCGTATGCGAACTCCGCGTTCGAGGCGCCCGGCACGGGCATCACGAAGTGGATGCCGTACGAGCTCGCGCTGTACCCGAACATCATCGCGCGCCCGATGTCGTACCTCGCCAATCGCAAGAAGCTCATCGAGTACGCGCTCGGCGGCGTCAAGCTTCACCCCGGTCAGCTCCAGGTGGGCTGGGCGTCGCGCTCGACGCCGGTCACCGGCGTCGATGCCCAGGGCAAGCCGGTGATCAAGGAGTGGAAGGTCCCCGACACGATGGCGACGATCACGAAGGAAGCGGGCGACCTCGAGCGCAAGTATCGCGTCGGCTTGATCCAGTTCGCGCTCGAGCACGACAGTCAGCCCGCGGCCTACGCGGCGATCGACAAGGCCCTCAATCCCGACGGGCCGCCGACGGGCACGAAGGGTCAGCCGCTCCAGGGACCGCTCAACGATCAGCGGATGGCGGCGATCGCGAAGTCCAAGACGGAGTGACGGCTACGGCGCGTAGCCGGTGCAGCGATAGCGATCCGGCGCGACCTGCTGGCAGCTCTGATCGGCGGACTGCGACGGCGGCGTCGGCGAGCACGAGGTTCCGCACGACACGTTCGCCGTGCCGTCCTCGCGCGGCATGCCGCCGACGACGCAGCTCTCGATCGCGATCTGCCCGGCGGGACACGTCACCGGCGGCGGAGCGGCGGCGGAGCCCGCCCCCGGTCCACGAGACGGCCGCGGGAGGGGCGCCGGATCCGCCGGCGCCTCGGGCTCCCTGCTGCGGCCACCGCAGGCCGTGACGGCCGCGAGCGAGATCACGAGGACGGCGAGGTCACGCACGCCTGATCATAGACCGGCTACGGCGCGAACGCGGCGCCGCACAGCGTGGCGCCGTAGGCCGCGGGCAAGCCGGTGCCACCGGCCTTCGCGCCGATCAGGAGCCAGTAGCCGGTGCCCGGCTTGATCGAGAACGTCGCGGCCTCCACGCCGGCCTCGGTGCCGAGCGCGCGCACCACCGGATCCGCGCTGCCCTCCTCGAACAGGTAGAAGTCGAGGTTCGCGGCGCCGGTCCAGCCGACGTGCACGGCGAGCTCGTTCGTCGCGCTGCCCGTCGCGAACGCGAACGTGTCCTTGTCCTCGTACCGATCGGCGACGGCGACGTCCGCGGCTAAGCCCGTGATGCGCGCGCGGTCGGTGGGGAGGATCGTGATCGCGGTCGGCTCCGGCAGGTCGGCCGGCGACGCGGTGAGCGCGGTCGGCGCGCCGGAGGGGAACGCGACGACGTCGTTGCCGGTGCTGGCCGCGCCGTCGTTGGCCTCGGCGACGCCGCCCGCCGTCAGCGGCGCGCACGGCGTCGCGCGCTCGATCGAGAGCGTGTAGGGGACCGTCGCGGCGAGCGCCTGCGAGGCCAGCGCGAACGGCAGCAGCTCGTAGGTGCCCGCCGGCACGCGCAGCGCCGTCGCGCCGTGATCCCCATAGAACGTCACGGCGCCGGCGCGCTGGTCGAACGCCGCGCCGCCGTAGATGTCGACGCCGACCAGCTCGATCGCCTGGGCGCCCGCACCGGCGATCCGGATCACCACGTCGCCGTCGAAGGTCATGCGGTACGCGTCGATGTCGACGGTGATGTCGCCGTCGAAGTGCGTGTGCTCGAACGCGCCGCAGATCACCGTGCGACCGCTGCCCACGGAGAGGCCCGTGAGCTCCGCCGTCCCGGTCGCCACGGTGTCGTTCGTCGCGTCGCGCTGCTCGGCGTAGTCGCACCCCGCCGGGAGGCCGTCGGCCGGCGCATCCGCGGGCGCATCGAGGGAGGCATCGGGAGCGGCGGAGCCGCCGTCGTCGCCACAGGCGGCGAGCGCGAGGAGCAAGGCGAGGAGCAAGGCGAGGAGCAATCGCATCGGGGGCGCGCACTCGACCACATCAGCGGCGCGCTGTCAGCCGGCTACCCGAGGAGCCACCCGATCACTCGTGATTGTTGTTGAAACCGTGGTCCGGCCAGTGCTACGAGCGCGCCCCTCATGGTTCTCGCTCGCGCCACGACTCAGCCGCCGCCGGTCCCGGCCGCCGCCCTCACCGCGCTCCCCGCGCGCGAGCTCCGGCGCGTCGGGTGCGATGCCGCGAAGGAGCTCGTGCGTCGCCGCGGCAACTTCATGGGCTGGCTGAACATGGCGCTGCTCGAGCGCCACGACCTCACGCGCTGCGGCTGCGGTCTGATCCACTGCCGCTGATCACGTGCGCGGGCGCGGGATCCGGTAGAGCGCGAGCTTGTTGACCAGCGTCGTGCGCGCGATCCCGAGCCGCTTCGCCGCGCGCGTCTGATTGCCCGCGCACTCCTCGAGCGCCGCGATCACGCGCGCGCGGTCGGCCCGCTGCTCGGCATCGAGGAACTCGGGGACCTCGGAGACCGCCGGCACGGACGCGACCGTCGCCGCCGCGCTCGGCGCGGCCGCCACCGGCGCCGGCCGCGCCTTCGGATCGGAGGCGAACGCGAGGTGGCGGCTGCCGAGCTGCGCCCCGCGGGCGAGCAGCACCGCGCGCTCGATCACCGCCTTGAGCTCGCGCACGTTGCCGGGCCAGTCGTGCGAGGCCAGCGCGACGAGCAGCTCCGGCGTGGCGCGCAGATCGGTGCGGCCGATCCGGCGCGCGACCTCGTCGATGAACGTGAGCGCGAGCGGACCGATCGCGTGCTTGCGCTCGCGCAGCGGCGGGATCCGCAGGCTCACGCCGTCGAGCCGGAAGAACAAGTCCGGGCGGAACCGCCCCGCCGCCGACTCCTCCGCGAGATCGCGGTTGGTCGCCGCGATGATGCGCACGTCGACCGGGATCGATCGCGTCGAGCCGAGCCGGCGGACCTCGCGCGCCTCGACCGCGCGCAGGAGCTTCGCCTGGAGCGACAGCGGCATCTCGCCGACCTCGTCGAGGAACACGGTCCCGCCCTCGGCCGCCTCGAGGAGGCCTGCCTTCACGCCGACCGCGCCCGTGAACGCGCCCTTCTCGTGGCCGAACAGCTCGCTCTCGAGCAGCGACTCCGACAGCGTCGCGCAGTTGATGCTCAGCAGCGGCCCCGTGCGCCCGCTCAGCTGGTGCAGCGAGCTCGCCAGCACCTCCTTCCCGACGCCGGTCTCGCCCTGGACGAGGACGTTGATGCCGCTCTTCGCGACCTCGACGACCAGCGGCGACACGCCGGTGACAGTCGGATCCTCGACCAGCAGGCGGTCGCGGCCCGTGCGGTCGGTCGACGGCTCCGCCGCCTGCGCGTCGACCACGAGGAACGAGAACGGGCCGATGTGGAAGCTCTCGCCCGGCGCGAGCGGCACGGGATCGCCGCCGCGCTGCACGCGTCCGTTGATCCGGATGCCGTTCGTGGACCCGAGATCCTGCACGGTCAGCGCGGGCACGCGCCGGAGCACCGCGTGGCGCCGCGAGAACGCCCGGTGGTCGAGGACCAGATCGCACTCCGGCGCGCGGCCGATCACGACACCGCTGTCAGGGATGCCGTGGGTAATCAGCTGATCGCTGCCGACGACGAACAGGACCTTGCCAGGTCGCTCCGCGCCTGGCTCGACCGGAGTCGTGTTCACTTCGTCGTGCGCCACGCCCGCTGACCTTACAACAGTCGTCGACGAGCGAATTGACCGGTCGAATTGACCACGCGGATTGTCAGAACAGATCGATCGCACTTCTAGCCTCCGGTGATTACGAGCTGCCGGGTTCGGTTCGCCATTTGCTATCGCTGCCCCATCAAGATGCGCACCATTGCCTTGATCACTGCCCTGGCCGCCGGTTGTGTGGGCGAGCTCGATGAACCCACCACCGCCACCACCACACAGGAGGCCGGATGCCCTCCCCAGTACTGCGGCACGAACTCGGACATCACCGCGCGCAACGGGATCTGGGAGGCCAATCTCAATGGACTCGCGGATGTCAACGGGGTCTCGCTCGTCACCCGGACTGGAACGACAAAGCCACTGATCTACGACTGGAACGATCGCCCCTACTACCTCAAGGTCGTGAACGGCAAGATCTCCGGCAAGCCCGTGGTCGGCACCGGAGGAATCTCCGGTCAAGGACTCGTCGGTGCCGGGTTCCAGTTCAAGAAGAACGGCACGGTGATCTACTCGGTGTCCATCGAAGCCGTGAGGACGATCCCCTTGGCCGTCGACCCGTGGGAGTCGGTCGAGGTGTACACGCTTTCGTGGCACAGCAGGTCGGGCGTTCCGGTCCCCGACTGCCCGGCGGGCATGGGGCTCGGGGTCAACGAGACGCTGGTGTTCGAGGGCGATCGCATCGACCCGGCGCGGCTGACGATGAGCACCGACGCGCAGTGGGATCCGTCGTGGTTCAGCATGGGCTGCGGCAGCAGCGTGGTCGCGAAGCTACGCATGCTCCGCATGACGAAGTCGAACCAGGCCGTGTCCGACTGGGCCCTCCGCCAGGCCACGCTCAAGATGCTGACCGCGGACTACTGCGGCAATGGCCACAACTGGACGCGCCTTGGCACTCCGATCGGGTGGAGGGACGATGCGAGGATCACCGACTACGCCATCACCGGCGTGACGCCCAGCCACGTCGAAGCTCGCTGGGACCAAAATGGCGCGAAATGCCTCAATACCCCGCGCCTGACGGCGGCCGGGGTGACGCTCTACACGGACGAGATGGTTCGCAACATGTGCCCGCTGCTGGTTTGCAGCGACCCGAACCTGTGGGGTCCGCCCAGCACTGGGACCAACGGAGCCCGGGTCGTCAGCGCGAACCCGTAGCGACGATCTGCTGGAGTCGCGTGACGATCGCCGCATCTCCGGGCGCGCCGCGGTACCAGGCCAGCGCCTGCTCCGCGAGCCGCCGCGCTTCCGCGGGCTTCGTGGTCGCCCAGCGCTCCGCGACCATGCGCTGCGCGCGCGCGAGCCTCCGCGAATAGAGGACGGACGGCTTGGTCTCGAGCAGTGCGAGCGCGCGCTCCCAGGCCTCGGGCTTCGCGCGTGCGACGAGGACCAGCGCGTCCGCCGCATAGGTGCGGTTCCACGGTCTCGTGGTGTCGAGCGTCGTCGCCAGCCGTTCCACCTCGGCAAGCCAAGCCGCGGCGTCCGGCGCGCCGCTCTCGACGGCGATGTAAGCCGCCGCGATGGTCTCGATCGGGGCGCCCGCGCCCGTGACGCGCGCCATCCATAACGCGGCGCTCGCGCGATCGCCGGCTTCATCGGCGATCCAGGCCGCATCCCACGCGATCGTGGGATAGGAGCTCTGCCAGCGCTCGAGGCTCCGGTATGCGGCCTCGATTCCGGCCGCGGCCTGCGTTCGATCGGGCGTGAGCAACGCGATCTGCGACGCGGCGATCAGCGTGGTCGGGTGAGCCGGGCCGAGCGCCGCCGTGAACCGCTCGTGCGCCGCGCGAAACCGGCGCAGTGCGTCGTCGGGCTTGTTCTCGAGCTGCGCGAGGTTCTGCGTGATGCTCACGAGCTCGATGTCGTCCGCGTCACCCGCCGTCGCGAGCGCGGTCTCGAACAGCGCGCGTGCCTCGTCGCGATCCTCGGCGACGAGCTTGGCGAGACCGCGGTTCGAGTACATCAGCGCGCGCGGGAACCGACCCGGCCGCCCGAGCCGCTCGGCGACCTCGACCATCACGTCCCAGTGATCGGTCGCCGGCTCGTCGGCGATCACGCGCGAGAAGATCCAGCGCGCGTAGGCCTCGACGGCGAGCAGCTCGTCCGCGCTGCGCATCGCCAGGCGCATCGCCTCGGCAAACAGACCTGCGGCGGCCGGCGTCTCGACGCGCGCGCGGCCCTCGACGAGCAAGGCGCGCGCGATCAGGGGCAGATAGCCGGTCTCTTTCGCCTGGGTCGTCGCGGCCGATGCGTCGGCGATCGCGTCGGGATGTTTGGCGGTGGCACGGACGAGCGCGCGCTCGACCGCCGGCGCGATGGCGTCCACGCGCCCCTTCACGGCGGCCGGCGGCGGCAGCACGCTGCCGGGCTCGTCGGCGCAGCCGCGGCTGTCGGGCAGCGAGCTCGCCGCGACGAGCGCCGGGGCGAGGCCCTTCTGATCGACGCTGCTCATCAGCTCGCCGACCGCGGCGAGCTGCGACCGCGTGCGCGCGAGGCACGCGAGCCGGCGCTCGTGGATCGCAGGCGTCACCTCGTGGCGCTCGTTCGCGAGGCACACCCGCGCGGCCTGACGGACCCACGTCGTGGCGTAGTCGTCGAGCTCCGTCGCGACCCGCTGCGCGTCCGCCGCGGCGACCGGCCCCAGCCCGCTCAGGTGCTGCGCCACGCGTTCGCGCAGCGCCAGGTTCCAGCTCGACGCGAGCTCCGCGGCGCCGCCGCTGCAGGGCTCGACGGCCGCGGCGTCGTCGCCGGCAGCGCGGCCGAACGCGAACGCACCACCCGCGGCAGCGAGCGCGACGGCCGCGACCGCACCGAGCCGCCAGCGGCGCGCGGGATCGTGGGAGAGCGCCGCGAGCAACACGGGCATCGACGGGAACCGCCGCGCGGGATCCTCGGCGGTGCCGCGGTTGAGGATCGGCGCGATCCAGCCGGGCACGCCGTCGCTGCCGGCGAGCGCCTCGCGCAGCGACACGCAGAACGCGTACTGGTCGCTGGCCTCGGTCACGCCCTGTTCGTGCTGCTGCTCGGGCGGCATGTAGCGCGGCGTGCCCGCGTGCGGCGCGTCGGCGGCGCCGGCCTCCTGCGCGAGCCCGAAGTCGAGCACGCGCACGCGGCCGTCGTCGCCGCTGATGGCGTTGTCGGGCTTGAAGTCGCGGTGGATCACGCCTGCCTGGTGTGCCGCGGCGAGACCCTCGCCCGCCTGCCGGTACGCCGCGAGCAGCGCCTTGGGTCCCGGTGCCGATGCAGCGTAGTCGCGAAGCGTGACGCCCTTGATCCACTCCATCACGAGGTAGACCTGATCGCCCATCACGCCGACATCGAAGATCGGCACGAGGTTCGGGTGCGACAGCTTCGCGAGCACCTGGCCTTCGCGCAGCATCCGCTCGTGCGCGCGCTCCGAGCTGAACCGCACGAGCTTGATCGCCACGCGGCGCTCGAGCTGCGGGTCCCAGGCGCCCCACACCATCCCCATGCCGCCGCTGCCCACCAGCTCGAGCAGCTGGTAGCGGCCGATCTTCACCGGCGGCGGCGGCTCATCGCGCCCCTCCGACGGAGTCGCCTCGGGGGTCGCGCGAGCCCGGGCGGCACGCGCCTTCGCCCCGAGCGCGTCGACGGTCTCGACGTGATCGGGATAGGCGAGCGTCGGCTCGTCCTTGGGTCCACCGGCGCCGCTCAACGAGCGCGCAGCATACCGTCCGGCCTACCGCGTGATCGTGGAATTCGTCACGATCGCGGGCTGCTTCGCGAGGACGAAGAAGCCCGGCAGGTCCGGCGTCTCGAACGTGCCTCGTGGGTTGCGCCGCGCGATCGAGTCGGTGAGCGCGATCGTGCCCGTGCGGTTGTTGCTGACGAAGAACACCGCGCTGCCGCCCTCGTTGGCGACGTTGTCCTCGAGCAGCGTGCTCTTGATGTCGAGCACGATCTCGTTGCCATCGTTGTAGATCGCGCCGCCGTTGCCGCCCTGCCCGTCGTTCGCGCCGTGCCCGACCGCCGTGTTGAACGACAGCACCGTGTTGAGGATGTTCCACGACACGCCGATGCTGGAGAGCGCGCCGCCGTTCGCGCACGAGTTGCCGAGGCCCTCACCGCCGCCGAACGTGCTGTTCACGACCCACGCCGGCCGCGCCGGACCCGCGCCGGCCATCGGCAGGTAGTCGAGCTTTCGGATGGCGCCACCGCCGACATCCGAGCCGAGCTCCTCGCACACGTTGTGGAAGAACCGCGCGTTCACGACCTTGAGACTCCCGCCCTGCGCGTAGATGGCGCCGCCACCGCCGCGGTTGTTGGTGTCCGCGATGCCCTTCGCGTTGCCGTCGACGAACGTGATGTTCTGCACGACGAGCTGCACGCCCGGGTTCGAGTTGCAGTCGCCCGGCCCCGGCGGATACGTCTGCGCCTGATCGCAGGTCGCCATGTAGAGGATGCGGGTCGTGCCGCCGCCCGACAGCGTCACTTTGTTGCCACCGTCGATGACGAGCTTGGTGCCCTTGTCGTTGAACACCTTCGCCGTCCTCGTCAGGACGATCGTCACGGGCTCGCTCCCGCAGTCGAACGTGATGATGCCGCCCTCCGCCACCGCGGCGACGAACGCGTCGCCGGTGCAGCTCTCCGGCGTCCCGTCGCCGATCACCGTCGTCGGCGACGACACGTTCTCGGCCTGCCCGGCCGCCGGCACCGTCGCATGACCATCGACCCAGCCCGCCGGCGGCCCGTCCTGCGGGTTCGTCATCGGCCCGGGGGCCGGATCCGAGCCGCACGCCGGGACGAGCGCGGCGAGCACCGCGAGCGAGATCGAGCGCATGAGCCCAGGGTACCATCCCCGCATGACCGGTCTGGAGCTGCGTTCGAAGATCTCGAGAGACGGCGCGCTGGAGCTGTCGCTCGCGGAGGTTCCGGTGCCCGCGCCCGGGCCCGGCGAGGTGGTCGTGAAGGTCGAGGCGTCGCCGATCAGCCCGTCGGATCTCGGGCTGTTGCTCGGCCCGGCCGATGTCGCATCGCTCGCGGCAGCGGGGACGGCGGAGCGGCCCGTGATCACGGCGAAGGTGCCGGCGCCACGCCTGCCGCTGGTCGCGGCGCGGCTCGACCAGTCGATGCCCGTCGGCAACGAGGGCGCCGGCACGGTGGTCGCCGCGGCGGATGCGGCGCTCGTCGGCAAGCGCGTCGCGCTCGCCTCGGGCGGGATGTGGGCGCAGTACAAGGTGGCGCGAGCGAGCGATTGCATGGTGCTGCCCGACGGCGTGACCGCGCGGCAGGGCGCCTCGGCGTTCGTCAATCCGATGACCGTCCTCGGCATGCTCGAGACGATGAAGCGCGAGGGTCACACGGCGCTCGTCCACACCGCCGCCGCATCGAACCTCGGCCAGATGCTGGTGCGCGCGTGCGCCGCCGATGGCGTGCCGCTCGTCAACATCGTGCGCAGCGCGGAGCAGGTCGCCCTCCTGAAGTCGCTCGGCGCCGTGCACGTGCTCGACAGCACCTCGCCGTCGTTCCGCGCCGAGCTGTTGGAGGCGATCGCGGCGACCGGCGCCACGCTCGCGTTCGATGCGATCAGCGGCGGTCCGCTCGCCGGACAGATCCTCGGCGCGATGGAGGCGGTCGCGTCGCGGAAGGCAGCCGCGTACAGCCGCTATGGCTCGACCGTCCCGAAGCAGGTCTACATCTACGGCCGGCTCGACCTGCGCCCGATCGAGCTCGACGCGAGCGCGGGCTTCGCATGGAGCGTCGGGGGCTGGCTCCTGCCGTCCTTCCTCGTGAAGGCCGGCATGGAGACGCTGCTCCGCATGCGCGCCCGCGTGCTCGCCGAGCTGACCACGACGTTCGCCTCGGGCTACACCGCCGAGATCGGGCTCGCCCGGGCGCTCGACCTCGAGACGCTGCGCGCCTACAACCGCCGCGCCACCGGCGCGAAGTACCTCCTCACCCCCAACGCCTGATGCGCCCACTCACCGAGCTCGCGCGCCGCGACCTGCGCGGCGTGTTCTCCGACATCGACGACACGCTGACCCACGACGGCGCGGTCGTCCCCGAGGCATACGCCGCGCTCGCGCGCGCGCGCGACGCCGGGCTGCGCGTCGTGCTCGTCACTGGGCGCCCCGCCGGCTGGGCCGAGGTCCTCGCCTCGCTGTGGCCGGTCGACGCCGCGATCGCCGAGAACGGCGGCATCGCGTACCTGCGGCGTGGCCGCCGGCTCGAGCGGCTGTACTTCGCGCCCGGCGACCCGGCGGAGGAGGCGCGGCGGCTCGCCGCGCTGTCCGAGGAGATCCAGCGCACGCACCCATTCGCGAAGCGCACCGACGACGCCTCGCTGCGCGTCACCGACATCGCGTTCGACATCGGCGAGAACGAGGCGCTGCCGCCCGAGCAGATCGAGGCGATCACGAGCCTCGCTCGGTCGCGCGGCGCTCGCACGATCGTGTCGAGCGTGCACGCGCACGCGTGCTTCCACGAGGCCGACAAGGCGCGGATGTCGGCGCGCGTGGCGGGCGTGCTCTGGAACGAGACGCCCGAGGACGTCGCCGCGAGCTACGCGTTCGTCGGCGACTCACCGAACGACCAGGCCGCGTTCGCGTTCTTCGAGACGTCGATCGGCGTCGCGAACGTCGCGCGCTACCGGTCCGCGCTGAACCCGCCGCCGGCGTTCGTCACGAGCGCCCCGTATGGCCACGGCTTCGCCGAGGCGATCGACGCGCTCCTCGCTCAGCGCGCCCAGTAGGCCTCGTCGTCGAGGCCGTCCTCGCGCTCGGGTAGGCCGCGCGTCAACCGCGGCGCCGACTGCGCGAGCACTTCGTAGCTGACCCGGTTCGCGTACCGGCAGACCTGGCTCATCGACGAGTAGGTGAGGAACTCGCGCGCGTGCTTCGCCGAGTTCGGGACGCGCGCGCGGTGGTAGCGGTTCGCGGCCATGTCGTGCAGCACCGCCGAGAGCGCGGCGTCCCCGGCGCCGTTCGTGCTCGTGATCTGCTGCGGACCACCGTGGTACGGCGCGATCTGCGCGAACACCTTCACGGGATTCGCACAGGCGGCGCGCCGCATCGGCCGGCTGAACTCGTAGCGGTTGAATTCGGGGATCGCGCCGGGCAGCAGCGGATAACGGGTCTCGCGCTTCGCGGCGTCGTCGGTGTAGCCCGCGAGGTAGAGGCCGGTCGGGCCCGCCGTACACAGCACCATCTCCGCGAGCTCGAGCGCGCGGTCGCAGGCGAGCAGCGGATCGGTCTCGCCGGTCAGCGCCTCGCCCTCCTCCTCGTTCATCGCGACGATGTCGACGTGCTCCGCGATCAGCGCGCGCCAGTACTCCGGCCGCTCCGCGATCACGAACCGCGTGCCGAGCGTGAGCACCACCGGCACGTCGTGCTGCTTCGCGAGCTCGATCGCGCGCAGCGTCGCCGCGGGCATCGGATCGCCGGGCTTGCCGCGCATCAGGTATGCCGAGATCACGAGCGCCGAGGCCGCCTCGAACACCGCCGCCGGGATGCTGTCCGGACGCAGCGCGTTCATCTTGCCCTCGCTGATCGCGAACGTGCGCTCGCCGCCCGGCGTCACCAGCACGAAGCAGCGGCCGATCGGACCGTCGACCGGCTGGAGGTGATCGAGGTTGACGCGGCTCGACGTGTTCGACAGGTAGCGATAGCCCGACGTGCCGACGCGGATCGGATCCGTCATCACCCCGAGCAGGATCGACGCGTCGTCCGCGAGCAGCGAGTAGTTGTGCAGCGTGTTGCCGACCGTGCCGCCCGCGAACTCGTACTGGATGCGACCGTCGGCGAGCAGCTCCTCGTAGAGCTGGATCGCGAGCTCGTTGTCGATCACCGTCGACGCGCCGCGCGCGAGGCCGTACCGCGCGAGCAGGTCGTCGGGGACGCGCGCATCGATATCGACCAGCGTCTGATCGACACCGACCACGTGCGTCCGCACGACGGGACCGTCGACGCCGGCGACCTGGAACAGCGGATCGCGCGCGTGGACCGGGAAGTAGTGCTTGTGCTTGCGGCGCCCCGGGAAGCGCATGCTCAGGAGACCGGCGCGATGTACAGGTCGTCGTCGGGCGAGCCGACCTGGACGTCGCTGATGATCACGGTCTCGCCGCTGCCGAGGTTCTTGCGCTCCGTCGAGATCTGCAGGCCGCCGAACGCCTTGTAGCTCAGGAGCTCGTACACGCTCTTCTCGCCGCCGGACTGACCGAGCGCGATGCGCTTCACCAGGAACGTGTCCTTGTCGCAGTAGAGGTGCAGCTCGAGGCCCTCGCGCGCCGCGTCCTTGGGATCGAACGTGACCTGGATCTCGTGGAGCTCGAGGTCGCCGTCCTTCGCGATGCCCTTGTACTCGAGCTTCGCGCCCGGCTCGAACATGAGGAACGGCGCGAGCGTCACCGTCGCGTCGCGCTGCCACGCCCGGCGCGCGACCTTCACGCCCTCGGCCGCCTCGCCCGTCGGCACGACCTGCTTGCCGCCCGAGCGCCCCTGGATGTAGCCGGACGCGTAGCTGCCATAGATGTCGTACATCACCGCGAACGCGCCGCCCTTCTCGCGCTCGAGCTGCGCCCAGTGGCGCGCGTTCCAGCGATCCCACGCCTGCTCGACCGAGCTCGTCTGCTTGCCGTCGAGCGTCACCGTCTGCTTCCAGCGGATCTGCTTCGCGGCCTCCCAGGCCGCGGCGCCGCCGTGCGCGGCGAGCACCTTGTCCGCCATCGTCAGCGTCTCCTCCGACGCGGTGGTGCGATCGAACATCAGGGCGGAGCCCGGGTGGCGCGCGTAGGTGGTCCGCGCGGGGCCGCCGCAGCCGGCCGCGAGCACGAGGGCGAGCAGGAGGTGCTTCATGCGCGATGCAATAACACGCCTCGCGCCGTCACTTCGCCTGTTCGGCCAGCCAGGTCGTGATCGTGTCGAGCGTGCCCGGGTCGAACGTCTCGTCGATCTCGATGTACTCGTCGGTGAGCCCGGTCTTCGCGTGCTGAAACAGGTGATTGACCCCGGCGATCTTCTTGGTCGTCAGCACGGCCTTCTTGCCGTGCGCCTTCCGAAGCGCCTGGATCGTCGCGTCGGCCGGGACCTGTGTGTCGAGGTCGCCCACGACGAGCAGCGTCGGCACCTTCAGCCGCTTCCACGCTGCGCGCGGATCGATCTTGAAGTACGAGACCGCCCACGGGTTCGTCGCCTCGGCCAGCGGCCGCGCGATCGATGCCTCGAGCTCCTCCGGAGACGGCGGGCGACCCGCCGCCGCCTGGTACTGCTTCGTCACGGCGTCGACGAGCAGCTTCTTCACGTCCGCGGGGCTCTTGATCGCCGCCTCGCCGATCGCCTTCTGCAGCGCGCGTTGCTCCGCCGGCAGCTTCACGCCCGCCTTCTCCGCCGCGATGTCCTGCTGGAGCAGCACGAGCTCGCGCCCCGGAATCGCGACGCCCGCGAGCGACACGATGAACGCGAGCGGCTGCTTCAGCGCGACGTTCGGCGCGACCATGCCGCCGGTCGAGTGCGCGATCATGCCGACGCGCTTCGAGTCGACCTCGCGCTGGGTCTTGAGCCACGCGATCGCCGCGGCCGCGTCGTCGATCTCGCTGTACAGCGTGCCGAGGGCGCCCTTCGTCTTCCCGGTGCCGCGATCGTCGAGCCGCAGCGTCACGAAGCCGGCGCGCGTCAGCCGGTCCGCGATGACGAAGTACGAGCGATGGCCGTAGATGTTCTCGTCGCGGTCCTGCTGGCCCGAGCCGGACCAAAACAGCACCGCCGCCCCGGGCGCGCGCTTCTCCGGAAGCGTGAGTGTCCCCGCGAGCGTGCCGCCATCCGGAGCGGCGATCTCCACCTCGCGCGTCATGTACGGGAACGGCCCCTTCGGCGTCTGCGGGCGCTCGTAGGCCGAGCGCGGCTCCGCGCCGTCGGCGAGCTTCACCATCCGCGCGGGGATCCGAGCGCCGCCGATGGTGCTGGTTCCGGCGGCGAGATCGCCGGTCCGCCGGAGCTCGTAGACCTCGTTCGCCGCGGGGTTGGCCGGCTTCTCGAGCGTGAACGCGATCCGATCGGCAGTCAGCGTGACCGCCGCGAGAGGCAGCGGCTCCTTCGTCACGCCCTCGAGCCGCGCGGTCCACGCAGGACCGGCGCTCTCGAACGCGACGACGAAGTCGATGATCCGCGGGCCGGCCGCGATCGACGTGGCCCAGCGCTCCTTCATCGCGATCGGTGGCGCCACCGGAGGCGCGGGCGCCGGGGCCGCCGAGCCCACGGTCGGTGGGGGCGGCGGCGGCGAGGTCCCGTCCGACGCGGCCTTCCCGCCGCACGCGGCGGCGAGTCCCAACACGACGACCAGCGCTCCACTCGTTCGCATGCGCGAACGATACTCCGATCCTCAGCCGACAGCGCGATTGCGGCCGGAGCGCTTCGCCTCGTAGAGGTTCGCGTCGGCCTTCGCGATCAGATCCGTCGGGGACAGCGGCGCGGTCGGGTTGATCGTCGCGATGCCGAGGCTGATCGTCGCGGGGATCTGGATCTGGTCGTGCGTGAACGGCGCGGACTCCACGAGCGCGCGCAGCGTCTCCGCGACCTGCAGCGCGCCGTCGCGGCCCGTGTTCGGCAGCACGACCGCGAACTCCTCGCCGCCGTACCGGGCCATCAGGTCCGTGGTGCGGAGCCGCGGCTTCAGACGCCGGCACAGCTCCTTCAGCGCGGAGTCGCCGGCGAGGTGGCCGTGCGTGTCGTTGATCTTCTTGAAGTGATCGATGTCGATCATCGCGAGCGACAGCTCGGTCCCCTGGCGCGTGGCCGCCGCGATCTCGCGCTCGAGGAACTCGAGGAAGTAGCGCTTGTTGTGGACGCCGGTCATGCCGTCGGTGACGGACATCCGGTAGATCTCTTCGTGGTACTGCGCCTCGATGTTGTCGCCCGAGAGGAACTTGCACGTCGCGACGCCGCAGCGGATCTGATCGCCATCGGTCAGGCGGTGGCGTGACACGCGGACATCGTTGACGTGCGTGCCGTTGGTGGAGCCGAGGTCCTCGATCCACCAGCCGTCGCCCTCCTGAAACATCCGCGCGTGGCGGCGCGACAGACCTTCGCCCTCGAGCGGGATGTCGAGCTCTTCCAGGCGCCCGATCACGAGCTCCGGCTTGTCCAGCGGGAAGCGCCGCCCCATCACGGTGCCGGCCGGGAAGATCGACACGAGCATCGCCTTGTTGGCTTGCCCCGGGTTGGTCTTGCGGGCGGCGAACGGAGACTGCTGGAGAAACGCGGTCTTCTCGCGCGAGTCGGACATCCTCCCGAGGATACCGTCCGGACCCGGCGACGAACATCCCCTTGTGGTCGAAGACCCCAGTGTTCACCGATCACCACCTGGGAATACCCACCTCCGTACCCTGGTAAACACCGAGAATGCGTCGCGCGCTGCTCGCCCTCGTGATCGCCGCGTGCGGTGATCGCGCACCTGTGACGCCAGCGACGCCACCCACCG
>JAEUJX010000055.1 GCA_016794545.1 Myxococcales bacterium | reverse complement strand
GCGTCCGCGGCGCGCGCGCAGGCTTGCGCGAGCTCGATCACCGCCGCGCCGGTCGGCACCGACTCGAGCGCCCACGCGACGACGTCGGCCGGATCGGCGACGGCCGCGGCCGCGGCCTCGATGCCGCGCGCGCGGAGCGCGGCGATCGCCGTGGCGCCGAGGCGATCGGGAGCGATCACGCTGACGCGCGCGGGGCTCGCGGTGGTGGCGGCCATGCGCGCCTGCGCCACTAGTACGCGCCACCCCTGCGCGGCACGACGTGGACCGCGAGGTGCTCGGCGACGCGTTCGAGCGTGCGCCGCGGCTCTCCGCCCACACGCGGGGGCAGGGCGCGGTGACCGAGCACGACCGGATCGAGACCGAGCGAGTTGAGATCGAGGCGCCGCATCGACGCGGACGGCGTCGGCGTCGGGTACTCCTCGATCGGCGCACCCGGGATGCGCACGCCGATCACGGCGGGGCCGGTGATCCGGACCGCCTGGAGCACGGTGCCGTGCACGCGGCTCGCGTGGACGGCGTCGCCGTCGGGCGCGAGGCTCACGACGTGGGTGAGCTGCGCGGCCTCGAGCAGCTCGGCGAGCGCGGCGACCTCGGGGAACCGCTCGGGGCGGCTGGCCTCGTCGACGATGACGATGCGCGCGTTGATCTGGCGGGCGACCGCGGCCATCACCTGCGCCCAGCCGAGGTAGTCGAGCTGGAGGTTGATCGAGATGCCCGCGGCCGGTACGCCGGCGCGCCCCGCGCGATCGGCGGCGAGGTCGAGCCACGTCGGATCGCCGGCCGCGACCGCGAGCAGCGGGTCGTCGAGCTTCGCGAACTTCATCGCCGCGTGCAGCGCGCCGTCGAGCCAGCGAATGGTCCGCACGGGCGGCGCGGTACCGAGCCACACCGCGACGGTCACGAGCCGCCTCCGAGGGCATCGAGCAGCTCGATCAGGCTCGAGCCGATCGGGCCGGTGAGCGCACCGTCGACCTGCTTGCCGGCGTTCGGTGCGATCCGGATCAAGCTGGTCGCGCCCGCGACGTCGGCGGTGACGTTGCCGATCGCGATCAGCACGTCGGGCGACAGCGGGGTCGAGCGCGCGATCGTCGGCGGTGACACGAGCGGCGCGCCGAGCGCGGTCGCGAGCTTGCGGGCGTTCTTCGCGATCGCGGCGTCCGCAGCGGCGTCCTCGCCGAGCGCGACGATCGCGCCGGTCAGGTGGATGAGCTCGGCGGGCTGGGTGCCGATCAGCTCGACGCGGTCGTCGGAGCTGCCGGGCATGACGAGCATCACCAGGTCGACGTCCTCGTCGCACCCCGCCGCCGGCTGCGGTCCGCCGATCACCGCGACGGCCGCGCCGCTGTCGCTCGAGCGCACGTAGCCGCCGTCGCGATCGCGCAGCTCGACGTCCTCGACGCCGACCGCGCGCGCGCGGAGGAGCAGCCGCGCGCCGAGGCGGGCGCCGGTCCGCGGTGCGAGCTCGGCCGACGACGGGCTGTCGGCCCCGAACAGGACGACGCGCGGGCGCAGGTGATCGAGCACGCCCTGCCACGCACCGCCGACGGTCGCCCACAGCGGGGACGGCGCGACGTCGGTCAGCGCGACGACGATCTTGTCGGCGCCCGCGCGGGCGAGCAGCTCCTGCGTGCGCTCGAGCGCCGGCAGGTTGCCGGCGGAGACGACCTGCGCGGTCGACTCCGGCGCCGCCCGCGTCGTGGTGTCGTGCACCACGAGGGCCGCGTAGAGCGTCGCGCCCCACGACGACGCGAGGAGCCGGCCGGCCGCCAGGGCGGCGAGCGACGCGGCGTGGGGACGATCTCCATCGAGATCGATATGCACGAGCACCGCACCCACGACTTCGACCGACGCTAGCGTGCGGCGCCGGTCGGGTCAACAATTCCCCCGACTTACGACGCTTTGCGCTGGCTGCCGCAGGACCGCGTGCAGCGCCGCGAGCCCGGCGCGACCTCGAGCTCCCAGTTGTGCCGGGCGCAGACGAGCCGGTCGCCCTCGACGAAGCCATCCGAGATGCGGCCGCCGTCGTGCGGGCACTCGTCCTCGACGACGACCAGCCGGCCGCTGCCGAGCCGGGCGACCGCGACCGGCACCGCGCCATCGCGCGCGCGCACGATCTCGCCGACGGCCGGCGGCGCCGCGAGGACGTCTTTGACCTGCGGCACCCCGTCGTCGGGGTCGTAGCCGAGCTCGTAGACGAGCTGCTGGGTGAGCGTGCCCACCCGGAGAGGCTAGGCGGAGGGTCTGACACCCATCGCGAAGCACTTCGCGAAGTCGTTATGGAGCGATGAAGCCGCGAGCGTGTTGCCGGAGGGCGTGGTCGGCCAGAACCAGGGCGATCATCGCCTCGACGATCGGCACGGCGCGGGGCAGCACGCAGGGATCGTGTCGCCCTTTGGGCTGGAGGACCGCGGAGTTGCCCTCGGGATCGACGGTGTCCTGCGGCCGCATGATCGTCGCGGTCGGCTTGAAGGCGATCCGCAGCGTGATCGGCTCGCCGTTCGAGATCCCGCCCTGGATGCCGCCGGAGCGGTTGGTGCGCGTGCCGATCCGGCCGTCGTCCCGCCGGTAGAACAGATCGTTGTGCTCGCTGCCGCTCATCCGTGTGCCGGCGAACCCCGAGCCGTTCTCCACGCCCTTCACGGCGGGGATGCTCATCATCGCCTTCGCGAGATCCGCCTCGAGCTTGTCGAACACCGGCTCGCCCCAGCCGGCCGGCACGCCGCGCGCGATGGCGCGGATCACGCCGCCGATCGAGTCACCGTCCTTGCGCGCGCGCTCGACGCGCTCGATCAGCTGCGGCGCCGCGGCGGTGTCGGGGCAGCGGAGATCGTTGACGTCGACCGCCTCGCGCGTCACGGTCAGCTCGTCGACAGAAGCCGCGAGGCCCCCGACCTCGTCGACCCAGGCGACGATCGACACGCCGCGCGTGGCGAGCAGCTGCTGCGCGATCGCTCCCGCGGCGACGCGGCCCGCGGTCTCTCGCGCGCTCGCACGGCCACCGCCGGCGATGGCGCGGATGCCGTACTTCGCGTCGTAGGTGAAGTCCGCATGGCTCGGCCGGTACGCGCGCGCGACCTCCTCGTAGTCCTTGCTGCGCGCGTCCTGGTTCATGATGACCATGGCGATCGGCGTACCGAGCGTCAGGCCGTCGTGGACTCCCGAGAGGATCGCGACCTGGTCGGGCTCCTTGCGCTGGCTGACGAGCCGGCTCTGCCCGGGGCGCCGGCGATCGAGCTCGCGCTGGATCGGCGCGGTGTCGAGGGGCAGGCGCGGGGGGCAACCATCGACCACGACGCCGAGCCCGGGCCCGTGCGACTCGCCGAACGTGGTGACGCGGAACAGCGTCCCGAAACTGTTGCCCATCGGGGCCGGAGCATAGCCCCATGTAGGTTTGCCCGGGGGTGGTGCTTGGGGTTACCTTTGGAGAGCTGATGGCTGATCCCGATCGCCGGCCCACGGCTCAAGAGATCGAGGAGCTGATCGACCTGGTCCGGAGGGACCCCGGGTCACCGGCGTTCATCGATCTCGGGGAGGCGTACCTCGCGCTCGGCCGGCCCCGCGATGCGGTGCAGGTCGGCAACCTCGGGCTCGAAGCGTCGCCGGACAGCCTCGAGGGCCGGGTGATGCTGGCTCGCGCGTACGCGCAGCTGCACCAGTGGAAGGAAGCGCAGGGCGAGCTGCTCCGCGTGGTGAAGATCGATCGTTCCAACCGCCAGGGCTTCGCGCTCCTCGGCGAGGTGCTGCTGCGGCGCGCCGACTACGAGCGCGCCGTGCCGGTGCTCCAGCACGCGCAGAACCTCGATCCGACGAGCCCGCAGATCCTGTCGATGTTGAAGCGCGCACGGTCGGGCCAGCCCCTCGATCCGCCGGCGCCCGTTCCGACGCCGGTTCCGCCGCGCGGCGAGACCGACAACGGCGCCGAGATCCTA
>JAEUJX010000052.1 GCA_016794545.1 Myxococcales bacterium | reverse complement strand
TCGTCCGCGGTGACGTGATGTTCGAGCTCCACCGCAACATCGTGCAGGCCTACCGCACGCGGATGAACCTCGACGACATCTGGCGCCGCGCCACGCTCGATCCCTCGGGCATGCACCGCCTCGAATCGATCGATCAGTTCCTGCTCGCCGTGCTCCACATCGCGCGCCACGAGCTCGCCGTCCACGCGATCAACTACCTCGACATCCACCGCCTCTGGACGCGCCTCGACTCGCGCGCTCGCGAGACCGCACACACACGCGCGCGCGCGTGGCGCATCACGCGCTCTCTCGAGACCGTGCTCGCGACGACCGCGCTGCTCGCGCGCGGCGAGCGCGGTGCGCCCGGGCCGCGCTTCCTGCCGAGCACCGACGACATCCTGCTCGGGACGAAGCCGCCGCGCGGCAGACAGATCGCGCAGAAGCTCTGGCTGACCGAAGGCACACGCGAACGGCTCGGCCTGGGCTTCGCGTGGGCCGGCGCCATCGTCGAGGGCTGGTGGCGTACGCACGGAGAGGGCAAGGGCGCGGCATGAAGGGCTCGACCGCTCCGCTCGTGCGGCCCAGGTGTGCCCTGCGGGACTCGGTGCGTGATCTGCACGACGCGGTCCCGCGGCAGGCGCCGCGCAGAACCTAGCGAAAGCGCTTCGCGGTCTCGACGAGCCAGGTGCGGTTGCCCGCCTTCGCGGCGGCAGCATCCAGCAGCGCAGCAGCACCCGCCTTGTCGCCGAGTCCCGCTTTCAGCGCCGCGCGCTCGCACAGGGCCCAGGTGGAGAAGAACGGCACGTGGTACGCCGCGAAGAAGTCGAGCGGCATCGTGTACACGCCATCGAGCTTCGCGGCTGCGGTGCCGCTCGCCGCGGCGGGCAGGACGCAGGCGCCGCCGAAGAACGTGGCACGGGCGCGGACGAGGCCCGCGAGCGAGGTCGGCGCGCCGTACGCGGGGACGGTCGGCGTGGCGTCGCCGGCGAGAGCGTCGAGCTGGGCCGCGATGTCGTCGGCCTTCGCGGGATCGAGGACGCCGGCGACGAACAGGCAGGCGCCGCGCTCGCGGGCGGCGGCGTCGGCGCCGCCGGGGAGGCAGGGCGCGACGGTGGCGGTGGCGGCGGCGGTATCGCCGTCGATCCACTGGAGGAGTGCGAGGGCGGCGCGGCGGACCGGGCGGCGCGAGGCACCCGCTCGGTCGAGCGAGCGCTGGTACAGCTCGCGGGCGCGGGCACGATCGCCGGAGTACGCGAGGACCTTGCCGAGGCCGGCGAGCGTGTCCTCGCCCTCGGAGAGGCGCAGCGCCTCCTCGGCCGCGGTGATCGCCTCGGCGGACTTGCCCGCCGCGGCGAGGGTGGTCGCGTACACGCCGACCGCGTCGGCTTCTCCGGGGAACGCGTCGCGATACATCTTGCCGATGCGCAGCGCCTCCTGCGGATCGTCGAGGTAGAGGAGCACGCTCGAGTAGTGGTCGTAGATCCGGCCGCGCAGCTGCGGCGCCGGATCCGCGAGCAGGGCCTTGTACTCGTCGCCGGCCGCGGCGTAGTTGCCGGCGCGGTACGACAGCTCGGCGGCCCAGAAGGCGAGCTCGCGGTCGCTCGGAGCGCCGGTGCCGACGAGCGCCGCGCGGGCAGCGGGCGCGCCCTTCTCGGCGTAGGCGATCGCGGCCTCGACGAGCGCGCGGTCCTTCGTGCGGTCGTCGGTCGCGGCGAGCGCCCGCTTGGCCCCGGCGACCGCGGCATCGCGGTCCTGCGGGGGCGCGCCACCGAACAGGATCATGTAGGCGTTCGCGCGCGGATGATCCGGCGCCACCGCGAGCGCGGCGCGCAGCGACGACAGCGACTTGTCGTTGTAGAAGACGTCGTACTCCTCGAGCGCGCGGCGCACGACGTCGTCGCCGGGGCGGACCGGCGCGGGCTGATGCGCGCGCCACCACCACACGCCGAACACCGCGGCGGCGACGAGCGCCGCGGCGGCGACGGCGAGCGGCCAGCGGCGCACCGGCGGCGCGAACAGGCGCGCGCGCTCCGCGGCGACGGCGTCGCGGAACGCGATCATCGTCGGATAGCGCTCGTCGGGATTCTTCGCGAGCGCGCGCTCGACGATCGCCGCGACGCTCTCCGGCACGCCGTCGAGCGCGGGCGGCGCGACGCTCTTGATCTGGCGGAACAGCTCCGCCATCGACATCGCGCTGTAGGGCGGCTTGCCGGTCAGGATCTCGTGCGCGAGCACGCCGAGCGAGAACACCTCGCTGCGCTCGTCGGGCGCCGCGCCGTCGATCTGCTCCGGCGCCATGTAGAGCGGCGTGCCGATCAGCTGTCCCGCGTGCGTCTGGTAGCTCTTGGCGTCGAAGCTCGCCGGCGTGGTGTCCGCCATGCTCCCGCTGCCGCCCGGCGACGGTTCGCTCGGCATCGTCGCGTCGAGGGCGATCGCGCTGTCTGGCATCGCCGGCCGCGGCCCGCTCGGAGCGGCCGCGGTGTCGTCGAGCAGCTTCGCGAGGCCGAAGTCGAGCACCTTCACGCCGTCGGGCGTGACCATGATGTTCGCGGCCTTGATGTCGCGGTGGAGGATGCCGCGCGCGTGCGCCGCGACCAGCGCCGAGGCGACGCCCTCGATCCACCGCAGCGCGACCTCGAGCCCCGGTGCGCCGTCCTTGCGGAGCGCGTCGGAGAGCGTGCGGCCCTCGACGAGCTCCATCACCAGGATGTCGTCGCCCTGGTGGTTCACGATGTCGAACAGCGTCACCACGCTCGGGTGGCGGATCGCGGCCGCGGCCCGCGCCTCGCGCAGCATGCGCGCGCGGCGCTCGACATCGCCCGCGACGTCGGCGGGCAGCACCTTCAGCGCGACGTACCGATCCAGCCGCTCGTCGCGCGCGCGCCAGACCTCGCCCATCGCGCCCTTGCCGAGCTGCGAGACGAGCCGGTAGGGCCCGACGAGGTCGCCCGACGCGTGCATCGCGTGACTCTACCTTCACTCGGGCGCGGTCAGGAACTCGACGAGCGCACGGTTGAAGGCCTCGGGGTCCTGCCACATCACGAAGTGGCTCGCGTCCTTGAAGATCAGCGAGCGCCCCTTCGGGATCAGCTTGCCCATCTCCTCGATCTGCGCGGCGTAGATGATCTCGTCGTGCTCGCCGAGCGTGATCATGCTCGGCGCCTTGATCCCCTTCAGCTGCTCCTTCGTGAACCCCGCCGGGTTCCGCCACACCGGGAGGAGCGCGTCGATGGCCGCCTCGAACGACCTGGGCTTGTTCCCGAGCTTCGCGTGGTCGGCCTTGCACTTCGCGGTGTACGCCTGGAATGTCGGCGTCGAGGATCCGCCCCGCGGCTTCGTCCCCTTCCCGTCGTAGTTCGCACCGACGATGAAGATCTTCGCGACGCGGTCCGGCGAGTGGATCGCGAGGTCGAGCGCGATCTCGCCGCCGTCGCTCCAGCCGACGAACGCCGCGCGCTTCACCTCGAGCTGGTCCATCACGGCGAGCACGTCCTCACCCATCGCGTGATAGCTGAGCTTGCCCTTCGACAGCGTGCTGCGCCCCTGCCCGCGCGAATCGATCACGATGACGTGGAACTTGTCGATCAGCGCCGGCATCTGGAACGCGAAGTGGTCGCTGTTGCCCATGCCGCCGTGCAGCAGGATCACGGGGACGCCGCCCGGCTTCAGCTCCTTGCCGTAGCGGGCGTAGTAGATCTTCGCGCCCTTGACGTCGACCGATCCCGACGTCGTCGCCGCCGGCATCTCCGGCGGCAACGGCAGCGTCTCCCACCGCGGCTGTGGTTTCGGAGCGGCCTTCGCCCCGCCCTTCGGCGCCGCGATCGCGACGCTCGCGATCAGCATCACGAGCGTCAGCGCGCGAACGACCATCCGTCGAGTATCGCGTCAGCTTGGCTGGAGTGCCAGCGACAGCTTGAACGGCTGCTCGGTCGGGTCGCCGTCCTTGTCCCGGGGAATCGCGAACCGCCAGCCGCTCATCAGATTCTGGATGCAGCTGTCGACCTCCGACGAGACGCCGCGCGCGCTCGTGTCGTCGAGCTTGCCGTTCTCGGTGACCGTGAACGACATGCTGATCTTGCCCGACAGCTTGCTGTCCTGCACCAGGCCGGTCTTGTAGCAGCGCTGCAGGCCGAACATGTACTGACCCTTGATCTTGTCCAGCACCATCTGCACGGTCAGCGTCGTGCCGGGACCCTCGGGCGGCAGGGGCTTGATCTGGATGCGCCCGTCGGGCTCGTTGCCGTCCTTCGGCTTCTGCTGCGACACCTCGGTCGGGTTGTCGAGGTCCGGCCCGTTGCCATCTCCGATGCCCTCGCGGTCCTTCGTGCGAAAGCCCTTCTGCTGGTTGCCGATGACCACCTCGCGGTCACCGACGGCATCGAGCTGCTTGTCGAGATCCGCGCCCGGCTGGCGGCGGCCCATCTCCGTCGCGCCCGTCTGGCCAACCTCGCTTCCGGTCAGGATCGACGCGAACCGCTGCGCATCGTCCTCGCTCATCGCAGGCTCCGGCGCACCGGTCTTCACGTTCACGCGCGTCGGCTTCACGATCGGCCGCGGCGTCTGCAGCGGCGTCGCCGGCACCGAGGCGCCCGGTGCGGGGTCCTGCGTCGTCGCCGGCGGATCGTCGGGGAGCGTCACCTCGATGACCTCCTGCCGGTATTGCATCGCGACGGGCGTCTCGAGCATGGAGCCCGTCTCGAGGTCCTGCCACCACGCGTAGCCCGCGATCGCGAGGTGCGCGATCACGCTCGCACCGACGATCGCGGCGAGCCGGCGATCGATCCGATCACCGAGCGTGCCGCGAATGCTCGCCGGCAGCACCGGCCGTGGCGCGATCGGCGGCGCCGCGATCTCCTGGAACAGCAGCGTCGCCTCGCCGAGCACGAGCTTGCCGCGCGCGCCGTGACCGAGCACGATCGTGCCGGCGAGCTCGGTGAGCGTGTCCCCGTGCGCGAGCGTGCCCGTCGCGCCCGCGGGCACGTGGAGCACCAGGCGCCCCTCGTCGCGCGTCACCAGCACGTGCGTGCGCGGCACGCCCGCCGCGGGCACCGACAGCGAGCAGCCGAGCGACTGGCCGATCGTGATCGGCCCGTCGCGGAACACGCGCTCCTCGACGAGCGAGCCACCAAGGAGGACGCCAACGCGCAGCGCACGAGGGGAGGTCATCCCGCTACGAACGCGCCAACTCCCTGGAAGATCTGATCAGTCCGGAACCAGCTGGAGCGTGATCGCGAAGCTCGCCTCGGTCGGGTCCCCGTCCTTGTCCTTCGGGATCGGGAAGCGCCAGGAGCTCATCAGACCCTCGATGCACGAGTCGACGTCCCCCGAGAACCCCTTGGCATTCGCCGAGGTCGTGCGGCCGGTCTCGTTGACCGTGAGGGACAGGGTGACCTTGCCGCGCGCCGAGGCGTCCTTCTTCAGGTACTCCTTGTAGCAGCGCTTCAGGCCCGCCATGTAGGCGCTCTGGATCTTCGAGAGCACGATGTCGGGAGTCAGCGTCGACTCGTCGAACGTCTGCTTGTCGCTGACGTTGATGCGGCCGGTCGGGATCTTCTCCTCCTTGCCGCCGCCCGCGCTCTCGGGGCCCGTCGGACCGCTGATCTTCGGACCGGAGCCGGTGCCGACGCGCGGATCACCGTCGCCGCGGGAGCCACGGCCCGCGCCGCCGCCGATCGCGACCTGCTTGCCGCCTTCCTTGACGTCGGTGATCTGCTGGCCGAGGTCGGCGCCCGGGCGCCGCTTGCTCATGTCGCCCTCGGACGTGCCCGCCTCGCCCTCGCCGGTGAGGAGATCGGCGAACTTCGCGGCCTCCTCCTCCTGCATCGCGACGGTGTCCTTGTCGCTGCGGCCCCCACTGTCGCCGCCCGGGTTCTTCTCCACCTTCGGCGTCGACGGGACCTTCTTCTCCGGCTTCTTCTCCGCCCCGGCGCTGCCCGCCGCGCTGCCCGCGTCGGCGACCTTCGTCGGCTCGGGCTGCGTGACATCGACCTGGTAGGTGTCGGGCTTGAACGTCAGGTTGTAGGCGCGCTCGGCCATCGAGTTCGGGACCTCGACGTCGGTGACGAGCGCGATGATGACGACCGCGAAGTGCGCGATGATCGACGCGCCGAGGATCACGCTGAGCCGCGGATCGAAGCGATCCGCGAACGTGCCGCGCACCGACGCCGGCAGCATCGGCTTGGGCTGACGCGGCGGCTCGGTGACGAACTGGAACAGGATCGTCAGGTCGCCGAGCGACAGCTTGCCGCGCGAGCCATCGGACAGCGGCACCTGCCAGTACTCGCCCTGGTTCGCCGCGCCGCGCGACTGCTTCAGCACGTCGAGCGTGTGGACCTGCCCGCTGCCATCCGACAGGCGGCCGTCCATCTTGTTCAGGAACCGGAGGTAGTACTTGCCCTCCTCGAGGGCGAACAGCGTGAACTCGAGCGGCAGCCCCTCGACCGGGATCGAGAAGGTGTTCTTCATCGACTGGCCGATCGTCACGCTCGTGCGCTCGCGGATCAGCCGCTCCTCGACGATCTTGCCGCCGAGCAGCACGCCGATGCGCAGGATCCGCGGCCGCTGACCACCGCCGCCGACCGCGGTGCCTCCGGGCTGATTGGGACGGTTCGTCGCCATTAGAACGGGGCCTTCTTGATGGTCTGGAGGATGAGCGGCATGAAGTCCTGCTTCAGGTTCTCCCACTCGTAGTCGATGTTCTTCGCCGTGATGACGTAGACGACGCTCGGGCGCGGGACCTTGCCGCACACGCTGACCACCGTATCGATGACCGTCACCGGCTTGCCGTTGACGTACTCGATGTGGAACTTGCCCTGCTTCTTCTCACCGCCCTCCTCCGTCGCTTCCTCGCAGCCCTCGGCGTGCGCGCGCGGCGCCGCGGCGAGCAGCGCGGCCGTCGCAGCGAGCAGGGTCAGGGTGGTCCGCATGGTGTTCCTCATTATGGTTCAGCTCAGGGGTTGCTGCTCTTCTTCTTTTTGTTCTGCTTCTCGATGCGCTTGATCAGCTTCGTGACGTCCTTCATGCGGTCGTCGTAGAGCTTGATGTCGACGCCTGGCATGTTCTTGTACTGATCGAACCAGCCCTTCGCGGCGTTGAGCCGGACCAGCGGATCGGCGATGCCGGGGAACGGATCGTTCTCGAGGTAGAGCAGCCCGAGGTTGTAGTAGGCCGGCCCGTAGCTCGAGTTGACCTTCGTCGCGCGCTTGAACGCACCATCGGCCTTTGCCACGTACTGGTCGCGCTGCCCGCCGGGCGGGAAGTCGGCCGAGCGGCCGCGATACGCCGCGCCGAGCGAGGTCAGCGTCACCGCATCGGTGCGCTTGAACTGCGTGGTGAGCCGCTCGAAGAGCTGCTCCGCCTCGTCGTACCGGCCGTTCTGCAGGTAGTGGACGCCGAGGTTCACCATCGCGCTCGCGTGGTTCGGGTCGAGACCGACCGCCTTCTGGTACGCGAGCGACGCGCGGTCGGGGCGGTTCGTCTTGTCGTAGACGAGCCCGTACACGTAGTAGACCTGCGCGTTGTTCTTCGCGGCGTCGCGCTTGAACAGATCGTCGAGGACGAGCTCGGCCGTCTCGTACAGCTTCTTGTGGTAGTAGGCGAACGCGACCATCGCCGCCGCGTCGACGCTCGCCGCGTCGTACGTCAGCGCGATGCGCGCCTCCTTGAGCGCGGTGTCACCATCGGGCGTCTGCTGCGCGAGCGCGTTCTTCGCGATCGCGAGGTGCGCGTCGACCTGCGTCTTGGCCTGCGCCGGATCCGGATCGAGGTTCGGGTACGTGACCTGCGGCATCGCATCGCCGGGCTCGCTCGCCACCCCGCCGCTGTTCGGGCTGCCGCCGCTGCCGGTGCCGGCCGCATCGCTGCCGCCGCCCGTGCCCGCGGTTCCGCCCGTGCCGCCGCCCGCCGGGGGCGCCTCGGGGTCCCCGGTGTCCTTCATCGACTGCCCGTCGGTCTTCTTGCCGGGCGTGGTCTTCTCCTTCTTGTCTCCGCCGCCACAGGCGACGAGCAAGCACAGGAGGGACGCCCCGATGCGACGGGTCATGCTGCTAGTAACGCGCGAGGGACGCATGGGATCCACTATGGCGCCTCCGTGCCCTGGACGGCCGTGGTGCCCGCCG
>JAEUJX010000021.1 GCA_016794545.1 Myxococcales bacterium | reverse complement strand
CCCTCGACTAATCAGGTACCCGAGGTTCTATCGCAGAACGAAGGTGCGACACAACAAGAGCGCCTCGACGGTGTGATACTCCGCGCACGATGCGCGGCGGAGCGGCCCGAACTGTTGCGGTGGTAGTTGGTCTCACCCTCGCGGTGGCCCTCGCGATCTGGCTGCGCGGGCGGGGTGGCCCCGAGCGAGCCGCCGACGGGTCGGCGAACGTGGTCCAGAAACCTGCACCGTCGACCGCGCCGACGCCTCGGCGTGGCGGACCGGAGGCCGACCCAGGTCCGCAGATCCCCGTGATGATCGACGACGATCCCGCCGGAACGCTGCGCCTCGAGGGCCAGGTCCTCGCCGAGGGTGACCGGCCTGCGGCCGGCGTCACGATCGTGCTCGGGTCGAACCCGCCGCGGACCGCGGTCTCCGAGGAGGACGGCGGGTTCGCGTTCGACAACCTCGTGGGCCGCCCCTACACGCTCGTCGCGCGCGGCCCCGGCGGCATCGCCGGCCCCGTGACCGCGAAGCTCACGGCGACCAGCGAGCCCGTCGTGCTGCGCCTGCGGCCGGCCGCGAAGGTCACCGTGCGCGTCACCACGGCCGATGGCAAGCCCGTCGACGGTGCGACCGTCGAGCTGCGCGGCACCGACGACCAGCGGGAGACCGCGAAGC
This sequence comes from Myxococcales bacterium, assembly GCA_016794545.1. Lineage (GTDB taxonomy): Bacteria > Myxococcota_A > Polyangia > Haliangiales > Haliangiaceae > JABFXX01. The sequence goes on along the minus strand of JAEUJX010000021.1, from coordinate 6,480 downwards.
AGGGGACCGCGACGTTCACGTCGGTGGTCCCCGGCGGCTACCAGCTCGCCGCCTGGGGCGACGGCTACGCGCACGTGTACACGTGGCTCGCGGTCGGCTCGGGCGAGACCACCGCCGAGGTGGTGCTGCTCCCGGGGGCGCGCGTGTCGGGCTCGGTCCTCGACGAGGCCGGCAGGCCCGTCGCGGGCGCCCGCGTGGTCTACAGCGGCGCCTCGGACTGGATGCAACAGGCCGACGACCGCCGCGACGCCGTGGTCAGCGGAAGTGACGGAGGTTTCTCGTTCGCCGCCATGCCGGCGGGCTCGTTCCGGTTCCGCGCCTCTCACGACGCGCTCGCCCCTGGCAGCTCGACGCTGGTGACGCTCGACGGCAAGACCGAGCGCTCCGGGGTGACGATCACGATGGCCCAGGGTGCCACGGTCAGCGGCAGGGTCGTCGATGGCGCGGGCAAACCGGTCGTCGGCGCGCGGGTCCGCGTCGGGACGGCGCAGCGGACGATGATCGCGGCACCGCCGCGTCAGGGCTACAGCGACGAGAAGGGCGCATTCGAGATCGGCGGTCTGCCGCGCAGGGAGCTCGTCGCGGTCGCGATCCACGAGACCGCCGCGTCGCAGAGCGCCCCCGTCGACGCGACGCGCGGCGACGTCTCCAGCATCACGCTGACGCTCGACGTCACCGGCACGATCGCCGGGATCGTCGTCGATCCGAGGGGCCAGCCCGTCGAAGGCGTGCAGGTGTCGGCCGGCCCGAACTTCCGCGACTCGCGCGCGGCGCCCGACATGGTGAACTGGCGCCTGCGCGGCTTCCCGCGCGAGCTCACCGACGCCGGCGGGCGGTTCACGCTCACCGGCCTCGCGCCCGGCAGCTACCTGGTCGCCGCGCAGCCCGCGCACTCGGCGAGCCGCGGCCGCCAGACGTTCGGCGAGGGCACGGTCGCGCAGACCGGGCAGAAGGACCTCCGGATCGTGCTCGAGCCGGAGGGAGCCGTGAAGGGCAAGGTCGCGTTCGCCGACGGGTCGACACCGCCCGCGTACTCGGTCTCCGTCGGCCTGCAGCAGCAGGCGTTCGCCACGGACGAGTTCACCCTCGACGCGCTCGCGCCGGCCAAGAAGGCGGAGCTGAGCGTGCGCGGCCCGACGTTCCAGACCCGCACGCTCGAGATCGCGATCGAGCCGGGCAAGACCACCGACGTCGGCACGATCACGGTCGCGAAGGGCCGCGGGCTCGCGGGCGTCGTCCTCGCCGAGGGCAAGCCGGTCCCGGGCGCGACGGTGTACGCGGGCCGGATGATCTTCGGCACTGGCTCGTCGAGCGCGGCGCAGATGATGAACCCGATGGGCCGCGGCACGAAGACCGCGACCACCGGCGAGGACGGCACGTTCACGCTGTCGGGCTTCGGCGACGGCGATCTCACGATCGTCGCGGAGCACCCGAGCATCGGGCGCTCGAAGGCGCTGCGGCTGCCGACCGAGATGCCCGGGCAGGCCGAGCTGACGCTCGAGCTCCAGGTGTTCGGCGCGCTGTCGGGCGTGCTGCGCCAGGGCGGCAAGCCCGCCGAGGGCGTGTTCGTCAGCGCGCAGTCGACGACGTCGCCGGGCGCGCTCTACAACGTCGCGTCGGGCCCGGACGGTGCGTACCGGTTCGACAAGCTCGCGCCCGACACCTACAAGGTCTCGGCCACGCTCGGCATGCCGATGATGGGCATGAAGTTCTACTCGAAGCAGGTCACCGTGCCCTCGGGCAAGGAGGTCACGATCGACCTCGCCGTCGAGCCCGGTGCGGTCACGCTGACGGTCACGCCGAAGCCGAAGGCCGGCGAGCTCGGCGTCGCGAGCGTGTTCCTGGCGACCGGCGTGATCTCGGTCAAGACCGCGAGCGAGCTGTCGCTCCGCATGGCGCAGGCCGGCGCGGGCGCGTCGCAGTGGATCATCATCCGGCAGGGTGAGCCCGCGGTGTTCAAGGAGGTGGTGCCCGGCGCGTACAGCGTGTGTGTCGCGCCGTTCCCCGCCGAGGTCCGCGGCATGGCGGCGATGGGCTACAGCGAGCGTCACGGCGATACGCTGCCCGCGTTCTGCAAGTCGCTGAACGTCGCCTCGGGCAGCACCGCGCAGAGCGCCGACGTCGCCGTCGAGCTGCCTCCGTTCATCCCCGATGCGCCGCCGCCCGGATCTGGCAGCGGATCGGGGAAGTGATAGCGTCATGGCCGTGCGCGCCGCACTGCTGTCGCTCGTGATCGCCTGCTCCAACAACGGCGCGAAGCGCGAGGACGGAGCGATGCCCCCAGGAAAGCCCGAGCCACAGGCACCTTTGGCGAAGGTGCAGAAGGTCTATCTCGAGTCGCCACGCGGCGAGCTCCCCCTCACCGTCGAGGTCGTCGACACGTGGCCCAAGATCGAGAAGGGCCTCATGTACCGCGAGTTCCTCGCGCCCGACGCTGGCATGCTGTTCAAGATGGGCGACGACGCCGATCACGCGTTCTTCATGAAGAACACGCTGATCCCGCTCGACATGATCTTCATCAAGCGCGACCTGACGATCGCGGGCATCGTCGAGAACGCCGAGCCGCGCACGCTGACGCTGCGCAGGGTCGGAGTCCCGAGCCGCTACGTGCTCGAGGTCAATGGCGGCTACACGCGCTCGCACGGCGTCGTCGCCGGCGCGAAGGTCCGGTTCGAGAACATCACGCCGTAGGCTACAGCCAGCTCGCGACCGCGCCGACGAGGCGCGCGACCGTGTAGATGGCGAGGCCGATCGCGAGCCCGAACATCAGCGCGGCGCCGGCGACGGTCAGCCAGTCCTTCGCCGTCGCGCGGCCGCCGGTCGCGGAGCGCTCCGAGAGCAGCGCGAGGTTGCGCGTGTTCGCCTTGAACCCGAGGTCGAACAGGTCGCCCACCAGCGGGATGACGCCGAACGCGGCGTCGAGCGCGAGGTTCATCAGCATGCGCGCGACGATCACCGGCGACAGCCTGCGGCGCACGGCGAGCACGACCGTGTAGAGGCCGAGCACCGAGCCGGCGAGGTCGCCGACGCCGGGCAGGACGAAGCCGATCAACGGGTCGACCAGGTTGTGGTCGAGCACCCTCGCGAGCTTCTGCACGCGATCGAGCTCGGGATCCATCATCGCCATGCCGGAACCCGCAGCAGGCGGCGTGCCAGGTCACGTAAGATGCGGACATGGCGATCGCCGTCCTCACGCGCGAGGTCGACCCGCAGTCGGCGTACATCGCCGCGCTGAGCGAGCTCGGGCTCGAGGTCGTCGCGATGCCCGTGACGCACACCGTGCCCCCGCGCGATCCGGCGGCGCTCGGCCGTGCGCTCGAGCACGGCGGGCACGCGGCCGTGGCGGTCACGAGCGCGCGTGCGGCGGCCGTTCTCGCGGCGGCGCGCTCGCCGCACCACCCGCTGCCCGAGGTCTGGGCGGTCGGCCCCGCGACCAGGCGCGCGCTCGCCGCCGCCGGGATCGCGTCGCATCACCCGGCGGGCGCACACGACGGGACGACGCTCGCCCAGGCGATGATCGCGGAGCCGCGGCTCGCCGGACGCCGCGTGCTCGTTCCGCGCGCCGAGGACGGCCGCGAGGAGCTGATGTCGATCCTGCGCTCCGCCGGACTCGAGGTGGTCGACGTCGTCGCGTACCGCACGGTGCCCGCGTCCGCCGACGATCCGGCGATCGCGCGCGGCCGCGAGCTCGTGATCACCGACCAGGCCAGCGTGATCTGCGTGTTCGCGCCGTCGCAGGTCGCCGCGCTGGTCGCGGCGGTCGGCCCGCTCGCGGCGATCCGCGTCCCGTTCGTCGCGATCGGCGACACCACCGGGGCCGTCCTCCGCGAGGCCGGCGCGGTCATCGTGGTGGTCGCGACGAGCCCGACGCCGGAGGGATTGGCGGGGGCGGTCAGCGCGGTATATCAAGGGCCATGAACTTCCCCGAGTACCGCCCGCGCCGCATGCGCCGCACGGAGGGCCTGCGCCGGATGGTCCGCGAGACCCGGCTGTCCGTCGACGACTTCGTCTATCCGCTGTTCGTCGTGCCGGGGTCCGGCGTCGAGAAGCCGATCAGCTCGCTGCCCGGGCAGTTCAACTTCTCCGTCGACAAGGCGACCGATGCGGCCGCGCGCGCGGCCGACCTCGGCATCCCGGCGGTGATCCTGTTCGGCATCCCCGAGCACAAGGACGCGGTCGGCTCCGAGGCGTGGAAGGACCAGGGGGTCGTGCAGAAGGCGATCCGCTCGATCAAGAAGGCGCGCCCCGAGCTCGTCGTCATGGTCGACAGCTGCTTCTGCGAGTACACCGACCACGGCCACTGCGGCGTGCTGCACGAGGGCGAGCTCGACAACGACGCGACGCTCGAGAACCTGGCGCGCACCGTGGTCTCGTACGCGAAGGCCGGCTGCGACATCGTCGCGCCGTCCGGCATGCTCGACGGCTTCGTCGGCGCGTGCCGCGAGGCTCTCGACGAGCAGCAGTTCGACCAGGTCGGCATCATGGCGTACTCGGCGAAGTACGCGTCCGCGTACTACGGTCCGTTCCGCGAGGCCGTCGAGAGCGCGCCGCAGTCGGGCGACCGCCGTGGCCACCAGATGGACTACGCGAACGTCGCCGAGGCGGTGCGCGAGTGCTCGATGGACGTCGCCGAGGGCGCCGACATCATCATGGTCAAGCCGGCGCTCGCGTACCTCGACGTGATCCGCGCGGTGTCCGACGAGATCAACATGCCGATCGCCGCCTACAACGTCAGCGGCGAGTACGCGATGATCGAGGCCGCGGCGAAGAACGGCTGGATCGATCGCGACCGCATCGTGCTCGAGACCCTGACCGGCATCCGCCGCGCCGGCGCCGACATCATCATCAGCTACCACGCGCCGCACGCGGCGAAGCTGCTCGCCTCGTCCTGATGGCGCTGCAGTACAAGTTCGTCGAGCTGTCGATCGTCACGGACGAGACGATCGAGATCTGCGTCAACGAGTGGGTCGCGCAGGGCTGGGAGCTCGAGGGCATCCGCTTCGTGGTCACCGATCACTCGCGGCGCCCGCAGATGGCGTTCGTGTCGTTCACGCGGGACGCCCCGGCGGAGACCGCGGACCGCGAGGCGCCGCGCACTCCGCCGAAGCTGAAGGTCGAATGAGAGGCACGCTGCTCTCGCTCGTCCTCGCGTGCGCCGGGTGTTCCTCCGACGACGCGCAGGCGATCGATGCCGGCGCCATCGATGCGCCTGTCACGATCGACACGCTCCCGATCGATGCCCAGGCCTGCTTCGGCACGCTGACGCGCGTGTGCTTGCCGAGCGCGCCGACGGGCACGGTGATCCTCGCCGGCACGCTCGACACCGCGACCGATCCGCGCTGCACCGTGATCGAGGACCCGACCGCGGGCTTTCTGTGCGTGATCGCCGGCGGGAACCTCAGCATCGAGGCGACGCAGGTCACGGGCAGTCGTCCGCTCGTGCTCGTCGCGTCCGGCTCGATCACGCTCGAGGACGCGATCGACGCCGGATCGCGCCGCACGCCGCTGAAGCTCGGCCCCGGGGCGCGCGCGCTGCCGTGCGCCGCGTCGCAGGTGGGCCTCGACGGCAGCGGCACGGCCGGCGGGGGCGGGGCGGGCGGCTCGTTCGGCTCGCCCGGCGGCGCCGGGGGCAAGAGCGCCGGAGCCACGCCGACGCTGGGAGGGACCCCGAACCCGGTCGTCACGGTCTCGTCGCTCCGCGCCGGCTGTTCCGGCGGCACGGGCGGAGGCGGCAGCTCGACGGGGAGCGGCACGGCGGGTGCGTCGGGCGGTGCGATCGCGCTGTATGCCGGCAGCCAGATCGCGATCCCCGCGACGGGCGCGGTCTACGCCTCGGGCGGCGGCGGCTGGGGGGCGGGCGGCGGTGGCGGCGGTGGCTCGGGCGGTCTGATCGTTCTCGAAGCGCCGGCGATCCAGATCCTCGGCAAGGTCGTCGCGAACGGCGGCGGCGGCGGCGGTGGCGGCGAGGTGCAGCCCGGTGATCCGGGCGCGGACGGCACCACGGCGATGCACGCGGTCGCGGCGCTCGGCGGCGGCGCGCAGCCGCCGAACACCGGGGGCACGGGCGGCGACGGCGCCGCGCTCGCGATCGAGGCGGAGGGCGGCGGCGCGCCGGCCCTCGCCGGCACCGGGGGCGGCGGTGGCGGTGGCGGCGGCACCGGCATCATCTGGATCAAGGGCCTCGTGTCGGGCGACGGCCCGATGTCGCCCGCGCCCGCGCTCCACTGACGAGCTAGCCGCCGGCGGCGCGGAACGCGGCGAGCGCGCTCGCGGCCGTGTCGCGGATCCGCTGGCGCGCCTCGGCGAGCCACGGCGCGCCGTCGTAGCGCGCGAACACCGGGCAGCGCTCGATCCACAGCACGTCGAAGATGCCGTGGTCGACGCCGATCCGCATCGTCGCCTCGCACGCCCGCTCCTGCAGCATGGTCGCGGACATCTCGCACAGGCGCTGCAGGCTCGCGCAGCTCGTGCGCACCGGCA
>JAEUJX010000747.1 GCA_016794545.1 Myxococcales bacterium | reverse complement strand
CCCTCGGCGGTCGGGTCTCTGCGGGCGAGTCGCGGTTAGGCGCTCGGTGTTCGACCTCGGCGCTCGGGCCTCGGGCCTCGGCGGGGCCTCTCGCAGGTCCAACTCGGCGAGAGAGCGGGCCGCTCCGGTGGTCTCGGGGGCCCGGTCGAAAGATCGGGCCTTCAGCCGTTTCGGCGTGAGATCTCTCGGTCTGGCGCTTCGGCGCTCAGCGCTGTTCGGCGCGCAGCGCGGTGATCGACTGGACGACCCAGTCCTTGTAGTCGGGAAACGCGCAGAACGGGGCGCCGGCGGCCTCGGCGGCGGCGAGCACCTCCGCGGGCTCGGCGCCGGTGCGAAGACCGGCGTACATGTAGCTGACGGCCGATGCGCGCGGGCCGGCCCGGCACGTGATCACCGTGGGACGCGGCAGATCGTCGAGGGCGGCGACGTGCTGTCGAGCGAGCTCGAGATCGAGAACGCGAGGCGGGTCGGTGATCACGTTCGAGGAGCTCGGCACCGCGGCCTGGACCTGCGCGTAGCTCATCCCGCCCTCCATGGCGCTGAACTCCTCGCCGTTCAGGTACAGCCACGCCGCCGCGCCGCGCTCGCGCGCGAACGCCGCCGGGTCGGCGATCTTGGAGGTGTTGAACGCGAGGTCATCGGGGAGGCGAAACGCCATGGTGGCCCAGCGTACTCCAGCGCCGTTCGGAGCGTCCGGTGTTCTGCCGGGTCGTCGGGAGATCGTACGGCGCGCACCCGGCGATGACCGAGAAAGCCGCGGCCTGGCTTGAACGCATGCAGCGGTCGTGCGGATATGGCCGTCTATGAACACGCGCATCGTCGTCGGTATGGTGGCAGCCGGTCTGTTCGCGGTCGGTTGCGGCAAGAAGAAGGCGGAGGAAGGCAAGGAGCCGCCGGTCACGAATCCGGGCAGTGGGTCCGCGACCGCGGGGAGCGGCTCGGCGGCGGGCTCGGGCGCGGCGGCGGGCTCCGGCTCGGCGGCCGATTCCGGATCGGCGGCAGCGGCGGCTCCGGATCCCAAGCTCATGGAGCGCGGGGAGTACCTCGCGAAGACGTTCGGCTGCCCCGTGTGCCACGTCTACTTCGACGAGAAGGGCCCCGACTTCAGCAAGCGCGGCGGCGGCGGCCTCGAGATCCCCGAGAAGTTCGGGACCTGGCGCGGCCCGAACATCTCCTCCCACAAGGGCACGGGCATCGGGAACTGGACCGTCGAGCACATCATGGCGGCGATCCGCGAGGGCGTGCGGCCCGACGGCTCGAAGCTCTACCCGATCATGCCGTACCCGAACTACAACCGGATGACCGACGCCGACGCGCTCGCGCTCGCCACGTTCATCAAGAACCTGCCCGAGGTCGACCACCTGGTCGCGCCGAACAAGGATCTCAAGCTCCCGCAGATCCCGGTGCCCAAGCCCGAGAACAAGCCCGACGAGGTCGGCGATCCGGTGAAGCACGGCGAGTACCTCGTCACGATCATGCACTGCAACAACTGCCACGCGAAGGCGGGCAAGGACGGCATGCCGGACATGACGAAGGGCTACTCGGGCGGGCTCGCGTTCGAGATCCCGTTCCTCGGCACGGGCACGCTCTACGCGTCGAACATCACCAGCGATCCCGACACCGGCATCGGCAAGTGGACCGAGGCCGACATCATCAAGGCACTGAAGACGATGACCCGCCCCGACGGCTCGATGATCATGGGGCCGATGCAGTTCTATCAGGCCGGCTGGTCGCAGATGACCGATCAGGACCTCGCGGCGGTCGCGGCCTACGTGAAGGCGATCCCGGCCGACAAGAACAAGGTCCCGAAGTCGAACTTCAAGCCGGCGGGCCCGCCTCCGGGCGCCGGCGGTCCTCCGGGCGCCGGCGGTCCTCCGGCCAGCGGGTCGGGCAGCGCGGCCGGCCCGGGCAGCGCCGCCAAGTAGCTTCGTTCGAGCGCCGGCCTTCCAAGCAGCTTCGTTCGGGCGCCGGCCTTCCAAGCAGGTTCGTTCGAGCGCCGGCGTTCCGGCCAGCGGGTCGGGCAGATGCCCGATCCGGGCAGCGGCTCGGGCAGCGCCGCCAAGTAGCTTCGCTCGAGGGCCGGCCTTCCAAGGAGGTTCGTTCGAGTGCCGGCCTTCCGGCCAGCGGGTCGGGTAGCGCGGCCGGTCCGGGCAGCGTTTCGGGCAGCACCTCCACGTCGCTTCGTTCGACGCCGGGCTGGCGCGCGCTGTCCACGTCGTGCGCACGTCGCGTCGCGCGATCGGGGGGCGACGCCCGTGCGCACGGGGCGGGTCGAGTGCCACAATCGGAGGCGTGAAGCGACTCGTCCTCGGACTCGTGATGCTCGTCGGGTGCGGTGGAGGCCAGATCGACTCGTACATCGGCGCGGCGTGTAGCCGCGACGCGGAGTGCGACGAGCGCTGCTACCTGGACTCCAGGGATTATCCCGGTGGGTTCTGCAGCATCTCGTGCGAGAGCGACCGGGATTGTCCGAGCGACACCGTGTGCATCGACAAGGACGGCGGCGTGTGCTTGTTCCTGTGCTCCGAGCTCGACTGCTCGCGGCTCGGCCGGGGCTGGGGATGCCACGACGAGGATCGGCGGTCCGGCGGCCGGGACAGCGTCTGCATCGGCGACTGAGGCGCGCGGAACAGCCCACGCGAGGCGCGCGGATCAGCCCACGCGGACCAGGTAGTAGTCCTTCTTGCCGGAGCGCACGACGAGCATGGTCTCGGTCGCGAGGTGCGCGAGCGTGACCTTGTGCTCGACGTCGGTGACCTTCGCGTTGTTCACGTACGCGCCGCCCTGCTGCACGAGCCGGCGCGCGGCGCCCCTGGAGTCGCCGGTGAGGCGCGCGATCAGATCGACGATCGAGATGCCGGCGTCGAGCTCGGCGCGCGGGATGTCGATGGTGGTCATCGTGCCGGCGAGCTGCCGGAGCACGGCGTCGGTCACGCCGTCGAGCGAGCCGCCGAACATCACCCGCGCGGCGGCCTCGATCGGCGCGATCGCGGTCTCGCCATGGACCCACGCCGTCATGCCGCGCGCGAGCTCGCGCTGCGCGGTGCGCTTCGCGCGGTCCTTGTCGTGCTCGGCGATGATCTCGGTGATCTCCGCGAGCGGACGCAGCGAGAACATCTTCAGCAGGCGCGGCGCCTCCTCGTCGGTCCGGTTCAGCCAGTACTGGTAGAACGCGTACGGCGTGGTGCGCTCGGCGTTCAGCCACACGCGCTCCCCGGTCGACGTCTTGCCCATCTTCTGGCCGGTGGAGTCGAGCAGGAGTGGGGCGGTCAGGCCGAACAGCTGCACGCCGCCCTGCTTGCGCGAGAGCTCGGTGCCGGCGGTGATGTTGCCGTACTGATCGTTGCCGCCGACCTGCAGCCGGCAGCCGTGCGACTTCGACAGCTGGACGAAGTCGAACGCCTGCAGCAGCATGTACGAGAACTCGGTGTACGAGATGCCGGAGTCGCTCTCGATGCGCGACCTCACCGAGTCTTTCGCGAGCATGTAGTTGATCGTGAGGTACTTGCCGGTGTCGCGCAGGAACTCGAGGTAGCTCACGCCGCGCGTCCAGTCGGCGTTGTTCGTCATCGCCGCGCCGGTCTTCGGATCGTCGAAGTCCATCAGGCGCGACAGCTCGGAGCGAATGCCCGCGAGGTTCTGCTCGAGCACGTCATCGGCGAGGAGGTTGCGCTCGTCGCTCTTCCCCGACGGGTCGCCGATCATCCCGGTCGCGCCGCCCACGAGCACGATCGGCTTGTGGCCTGCGAGCTGGAACCGCTTCAGCATGATCGTCGGGACGAGGTTGCCGACGTGGAGCGACGACGCCGTCGGATCGTAGCCCGCGTAGACCGGCACGATCTGCTCGGACAGGAGCTTGCCGAGCCCCGCCTCGTCCGTGCAGTTCGCAAACAGGTCCCGCTGCTTCAGCTCGTCGAGAAACGCCGCTCCGGTCATGACCGGCGAACCCTACCAGGTCTGGTCGTCGTCGTCGCGCCGGCCATGGTGGGGGACGTCGACGAGCACGACGCCGCGCGTGTCGATGTCGAACACCGTCGGCGCGCGCGTGCACTCCCAGGTCGTGACGTTCGCGTAGAGCGTCCCGCCGAGCTGCCAGGCGCCGCCGTCCTGGTGGATGTGGCCGAACAGGTGAACGCGCGGCGCCACGTCGGCGACGCGCGCGCGGAGGTCCTCGCAGCCGGCGCGCTCCGGCCCGTAGCCGCCGCGGTCGCCGATGCCGGCGGGCGGCCCGTGCGTGACGAGCACGTCGATGCCGCGCGGGATCCTGGCCCAGACCTCGGCGAGCGGCGCGCCGCGCGGCAGGTTGAAGGCCCAGGCGTGGAACTCGGGCTGCCACGGGCTGCCGTAGAACCGCACGCCGTCGATCGTCGCCTCGCTGTCCTCGAGGTACGTCGCGCCGGGGATGAGCGCGCGCGCCGCGGCCGGTTCGTGGACGAAGCGCCAGTCGTGGTTGCCGGCGACGATCACCTTGTGGCGGTGCGGCAGCGCACAGAGCCACGCCGCGGCCTCGCGCCACTCGGCCATGTCGCCGCGCCGGCACAGGTCGCCCGCGTGCACCAGCACGTCGCCGTCCGGAACATCGAGCCGGTCGGTGAAGAGGTGCGTGTCTGCGACGGCGACGACGCGCACTACGTGCCGCCTCGCGAGCTCGGCGAATCCTTCTCGAGGTCGCGGGCGAGCTGCGCGAGCAGCATGCGGCAGTCG
>JAEUJX010000713.1 GCA_016794545.1 Myxococcales bacterium | reverse complement strand
CCCGAGCCTCGGCGGCTGCTGGTTCGAGGTGGCCGGCACGAAGCCCGGCCAGAAGCTGCGGTTCAAGGTGACCGACGGTGAGATGGTGTTCCCGATGGACTCCAAGGGAAAGAAGGCCGTCGCCGAGGGCGTCGTCAGCGTCACCGAGCTGACGCTCGAGGAGACCAAGGCCCGCGCCGAGTACGAGGCGAAGGAGTACGGCAAGGCGTACGACCCGGCCGCGATCACGGAGCCGGCGGTCGCCGTGCGCATCGACGGCACCGGCGCCGTCTTCCTCTGAAGCCCCGGGCCGCGTGAAGTACAACTGGCGCCGCTGGTTTCGCGCGTTCCACCGCGACATCGGGTACGCGACGGTCGCGCTGGTGCTCGCGTACTCGCTGTCGGGACTCGCGGTCAATCACATCGAGGACTGGAACCCGAACTACCGGATGGGCGAGCACGCGATCGCGATCGGCCCGCTCTCGGGCACGCTCGTCGAGATGGAGGCGCAGGTCATCGACCGCCTCGCGATCGATCGGCGCCACGTGCGCGGCCACTTCCAGGAGACCGAGCGGCAGCTCCGCGTCTTCCTCGACGAGGGGCAGGAGGTCCTCGTCGACACGGTGACCGGCGAGGGCATCCGCAAGACGCTCTCCACGCGCGCGGTGTTCTTCGAGGTCAACGCGCTGCACCTCAACAACCTGAAGGGCATCTGGACGCTGGTCGCCGACGTGTTCGCGATCGCCCTGATCGTCCTCGCGATCACGGGCATGACGATGATGAAGGGCGACCGCGGGTTCTGGGGGCGGGGGAAGTACTTCGTCGCCGGCGGGCTCGCGATCCCGGTCAGCGCGATCGTGTACATGTACTGGCCGTGAAGTAAGCTGCGCCCCGGTCCGGATGAGAATCGCAGTCGTCTTCGATTCTGGCTTCGACTGGTCGCCCGCGCAGCACGCCGCGCAGATGGCCAAGGAGATCGCGAACCGGCACAACGCCGAGCCGGAGATGCACTACCAGATCGCGCGCTCGTTGCAGAAGAACGGCCACGAGGTGCTGCTGTTCGGCATCACCGACGACCCGCACGCGATGATGACACTGCTCGGCGAGTGGAAGCCGGACCTCGTGTTCAACGCGACCGAGGCCTTCCTCGATAACTCGAACCTCGACTACCTCGTCCCCGCCCTGCTCGAGGCGGAGGGTTACCGCTACACCGGCGCGCCTCCGCTCGCCTTGCTCGTCACCCGCAACAAGGCGATGAGCAAGAAGATCCTCGCGTTCCACGACATCAAGGTGCCGAGCTTCAAGTCGTTTCGCACCGGCGAGGCGCCCGACGACAGCACGAACCTGCGGTTCCCGGTGATCGTGAAGCCGCTCTCCGCCGACGCATCGGAGGGCATCTCCCAGGCCTCGATCGTCCACGAGGTGAAGGCGCTCGCGGACCGCGTCGCCTGGATCCACGATCGGTTCGATCAGCCCGCGATCGCGGAGGAGTACATCGAGGGCCGCGAGCTCTACGCGACGATGCTCGGCAACGGCGACAAGGTCGAGGTCCTGCCGATCGTCGAGATGGTGTTCGACCTCGCGGGCTCGCGCCCGGAGGACCGCATCGCGACGCAGAAGTCGAAGTGGGACCTCGACTACCGGAAGCGGCGCGGGATCCGCAACGTGTTCGCGCGGAAGCTCGCGAAGGTCGCGCACGAGCGGCTGATGCGGACCTGTCAGGTCGCGTACCGCGCGTTCTGGCTCCGCGACTACGCCCGCATCGACGTGCGGCTCACCAAGGACAACGAGATCTGGTTCCTCGAGGCGAACGCGAACCCGTTCCTCAGCTACGGCCACGACTCGGCCGAGTCGGCGCACAAGGCGGGGCTTCGCTACGACGCGTTCATCCAGCGCATCGTCGACGAGGCGATGTCGCGGCCCGCGTGACCGATCAGCGCCGGCGGCGGTGCTGGAGCAGGTCCTCCTGCTCGGCCGAGACCTCGGTGCCCCACACGAACGGTCCGTGCAGCGCGGCCGGCATCCCCGCCCAGCGCAGCACGGCGGAGATCGCGGTCGCCTGATCGTCCTGCGGCAGCGCACCGATCGACGAGCCGTGATTGCCGCCCGGCACGATCAGCTTGAACGAGTCCGTCGCGGCGCCCAGGTCGACCGCCCCGGCGGTCCACGGGTCGTTCTGTCCGTACACGAGCAGGAGCTCCGATCCGGAGGTCGCGATCCACGACTGGACGTCGCGCATCGCCGCACCCTCGTCGTACGGCGGCACCGCGATGCCCTGCCCCGCCGGGATGTACGCGGCCGCGGTGTCCTCGCCCGGGTGCAGTAGCCCGACGAGGTAGCTCTCGTCGGCAGCCGGGTACCCGAGCTGCGTCGCCGACTGGTGGTAGTACGGCAGGTACGCGATCAGATCCTCGTCGCCATACGACGCCACGCTGATGACCTCGTCGAAGAACGTGAACACCGCGTCGTCGGTCGCCGTGTCCGCGGGGATGCTCGCGCAGTCGGCCTGCGATCCGTACTGCCAGAAGATGAACGGCAGCTCCACGGCGGCGAACTCGAGCGCGCGGTCCTCGCCGAGCACCTGGGTGTAGTCCGCCTCGGCGCGCATCCGCGCGAGCATCGCGGAGCGGCGCGCCAGCACCTGGTTCTGGAACGCCTTGAGCCGCTGCCGGCACGCGGGGTCGGTGCCGACCTGCTCGAGGAACACGAAGTAGCGGTTCTGCGGCGACGCGACCTGGTCCGCCGGGTAGTCGAACGGCGCGACGTACGCGACCGTGCCGTCGACGTCGTCCGGATAGAACCGGCGGTGAAACAGCGACGTCATCCCGCCCTTGCTCGCGCCGGTCGTCAACCACTTGTTGGCCGGGTAGATCCGGGCCTTCAGCGCCTGCGTGATGCGGTGCTGATCGGCGGCCGCCTGCGCGATGTCGAGCTTGGTCCAGTCCGCCGGCTCCGGGCGCGACGGCCCGAAGAACCGGTACTCGAGCGACAGCTGGTTGCCGTCCGTCAGCCTCGTGATCTCCGAGCGCGAGCCGCGAGTCGAGAGGTGGTAGCCGCTGTTGTAGGTGATCACCGGCGCGGCGTAGTCGCGGTGGAGCAGCGTCATCCGCTGCGTGAACTGCTGGCCCGCCGGCGCGTGGTGATCGGCGGGCTGCGTGTACTCGAGCACGAACAGCCGGTAGCCCTCGAGCATCGTCGTCTTCTCGGTGACGCTCACCATGCCGGGCACGGCGCGCAGCTCGTCGAGGATGTCGCCGAGCGGCCCGTCGTTCACCGGGGCGGCGTCGGCGCCGGCGTCGATGCCCGCGTCGGGGTCCGGCGAGCTCGAGCCGCCGTCGCCGCAGGCGGTGAGGAGAGCGGTGACGAGCACCCATGAATGTCTGGTCACGCCCCGGCGTACCACCCCATCCGGAGCGGGAGCCGCTTCACGCGCTCACGGCTCCTTGCCGGTGCTGCCGCCCCGAGGTCGCACGGCGAGGCCGACGAAGCGCAGCCCTCCGCGGCCACGTCAGCCGCTGTCAGCCGAGACCGACAGCCTCGTTCCGCGAGAGCGACGAGAGGTCCGCGGTGCGCAGCCGCGCGATCCCGCTACTCCGTGCGCAGCGCCTCGACCGGCTGGATCTTCGCGGCGTAGTACGCGGGGATCATGCCGGCGAGCGCGCCGAACGCGACGATCACGCCGGCCGCGGTCAGCGCGATGCCGAGGTTCGGGTCGGGAGCCGCGAACGGCGTGTCGGGGAGCCTGTCGAGGACCGTGCCGACGAGCTCGAGCACGGCGACCCCCGCCGCCACGCCGAGGAGACCGAACACGGAGGTCAGCGCCGTCGCCTCCGACACGATCATGCGGACGATGCTCCCCGGCGTCGCGCCGAGGGCCTTGCGAACGCCGATCTCCTGGGTGCGCTCGCGCACGGTGATCAGCATGATGTTCGACACGCCGACGACACCAGCGAACAGGCACATCGTGCCCGCCGTCCACATCACCAGGTTGATCAGGAAGAACAGCGTCGTCATCTTCCCGAACTCTCGAGCCGTGTTCCACGCGCGGATCGCGCTCTCGTCCTCGGGCGCGATCTTGTGCCGCACCTTGAGCGCGTTCTTGATCCTTTGCTCGAGCTCCTCGGCGTCGACGCTCGGGTGTCCGACGATCGCGAAGTTGCTGACGCGGTCGTTGAAGTTGAACGCCTGCTGGAAGGTCGTGAACGGGATGTGAATCGTGCCGAGGACACGATCGGCCCGCTGGCCGGTCAGCGTCGTTCCGAACACGCCGATGACCTGGAAGTAGACGCCGTTGGCCTCGAGGTACGTGCCCACGGGCTCCGCGTCGCCGTAGAGCTGCTCGACGACGCCCTGGCCGATCACGGCGACCTTGCGCCGCTCGTCGAGATCGCGCTGGTTGAGGAACCGGCCCGCGCGCATCACGGGCGTCTGGACGTACTGGAACGCCGGATAGTCCCCCGACACCTCGAACGCGCCCGTCTTGGTCCCGAGCCGGACGTTCGAGCCCTGTCCCTGACGGCCGCCGAGCTGGGCGCGCGGCGCGAGGTGGAGGACCCCCGGGATGCGGGCAAGCACCTCGATGTCGCGGCTGTCGAACGCGACCTGCCGTCCCAGCGGCAGCCCGAGGTACGGCTTGGTCGCGCGCTGCCCCCACACGAAGACCGCGTTCGTCGCGAACCCCGACATCCGGCGCTGGACGCCCTTCTCGAGCGAACGGCCGAAGCCGATCATCAACAGCAGGATCACGATCCCGAGGAACACGCCGACCCCGGTGAGGGTCGTGCGCAGCTTGTTCTTGCGCAGCGCCGCGGTGACCTCGCGCCAGTTGTCGATGTCGAGCAGGCCGATCATCCGTCCCTCATCGCGTTGATCGGACTCAGCCGCGCGGCGACGCGCGCCGGGAACAGGCCCGCGAGGGCACCGGCGATGACGAGGAGCACCGTCGCCCCGAGCGCGATCGAGAGGTTCACCTCCGGGTGAGCGAACATCGGGGTCGGCGGGATCAGGTGATCGATCAGCGCGAGCCCGCCGACGCCGGCGAGGAGCCCGAGGTAGCCGGCGACGGTCGTGATGAAGACCGACTCCTGGATGATCGAGACGACGATGTCGTACGGCTTCGCGCCCAGCGCCTTGCGCACGCCGATCTCGCGCGTCCGCTCGCGCACCACGATCATCATGATGTTCGAGACGCCGATCACGCCGGCGACCAGCGAGCAGATGCCCATGACCAGCACGAACCAGCGGATGCCGGTGAAGATCTGCATGATGTTCTGGAACTGCTCGACGTTGTTCCGGACGCGAACCGCCTGCGTGTCCTCGGGCGAGAAATGGTGCGCCGCCGCGAGCCGGGCGACCGCCGCCTCTGCCATCTGCTTGGACTCGGCGACGGTGACCTCGGCGTGCATCGTGAACATCGTCATGTGCACCCGATCGGCGCCGTTGAACGCGGTCTGCGACGTCGTGATCGGGATGTAGACCTTCTCGCGCTCGTTATCGCCGCCCTCGTCGGTGAACACCCCGACGACCTGGAACGGGATGCGGTTGATCTCGACCCAGCGCCCGATCACGCCGTCGGTCGTCTCGAACAGGAACTTCGCGACGAGGTCGCCGATCACGCACACCTTGCGTCGCTCCGCGAGGTCGAGGTCGTTGAGGAATCGCCCCTGCACCACGATCGTGTTCTCGAGGTAGAGGTGGTCGGGGTGTACCGAGCGCAGGTCGTACGACCCGACGTTGTTGGCCACCCGCATCAGGTTGGCCGCGCGCCCGTCCCCGATGAAGAACCGGCCGGTGATCTTGTCGACGCCGGGCATCCCGTCCAGCGCCTCGACGTCACTGTTGGTGAAGATGATGCGACGGCCGACCGGCATGCCGTCGTGCGGCAGCGACGTCCGGCCCGAGAACAGCCACACCGCGTTGGTCGCGTCGTCCGAGAACTCCTTCTGCACGCCGTTCTGGAGCCCGGTGCCCATGCCGAGCAGGAACACGAGCATGAAGATCCCCCACGCGACGGAGAACGCGGTGAGCGCCGAGCGCAGCTTGTTGCGCCACAGCGTGTCGAGGATCTCGCGCCAGCGGTCGACGTTGAACATGCCTGGGCCGCTACAGCAGACGCCAGCGTCAATGGTACCCGACCTGTGCGAAGGTGGGGCAATGACCTCGGTCCAGGGCACGGTGGCGAAGGGCTTCGAGCGCGTCCGCGCCGCCTTCCAGGAGAACTTCCGAGCGCGCGGCGAGCTCGGCGCCGCGTGCTGCGTCTACGTGAAGGGCGAGCGCGTCGTGGATCTGTGGGGCGGCCTGCGCGATGCGCAGACGAAGGCGCCGTGGGGGCCCGACACGATGGCGATCGTGTTCTCGACGACGAAGGGGATGACCGCCGTGGCGCTCGCCGTGGCGCACTCGCGGGGCCTGTTCGACTGGGACGAGAAGGTCGCGACGTACTGGCCCGAGTTCGCGCAGCACGGCAAGGGCGCGATCACGGTGCGGCACCTGCTGTCGCATCAGGCCGGGCTGTCCGCGCTGGAC